>DASVCA010000175.1:0-25904 GCA_036381835.1 Micromonosporaceae bacterium | reverse complement strand
GCCTTGTACGAGTGGTAGCCGGCGAACAACTCGTCGCCCCCGTCACCGCTCAACGCGACGGTGACGTGCCGGCGGGCGAGCTCGCACAGGTAGTAGGTGGGGATGACGGACGGGTCGGCGAACGGCTCGTCGAAGATCGGTGCGATCCGGTCGACCACGTCCTCGGCCTGCGGCTCCACCACCAGATCGGTGTGTCGGGTGCCGAGGTGGCGGGCGAGCAGGGCGGATTCGCGCCGCTCGTCGTAGGAGCGGTCGGTGAAGCCGACGGTGAAGGTGCGCAGCGTCTCGTCCGGCCGCAGCCGTCGGGCAGCGGCGACGACCGAGCTGGAGTCGAGCCCGCCGCTCATGAAGAACCCGAGCGGCACGTCCGCGCGCATCTGCTGGTCCACGCTCGAGATCAGCAGTTCGCGCAGTTCCCGTTCGGCGTCGCCGGGCGAGATGTCGCGCCGCCCGGTGGTCTCCCGCAGATCCCAGTAGCGTCTGATCTTGTAGCCGTTGGGCTGCCAGACGAGGGTGGTCGCCGGGGGGAGCTTGCGGATCTCCTGGTAGATGCTGCGGGGCCCCGGTACGTACATCAGCGAGAGGTAGTCGCTGAGCGCCTGCAGATCGACCGTTGTGCCCACGCCCGCCGCGAGGATGGCCTTGATCTCCGAGCCGAACACGATCCCGTGTTGCGTGGTCGCGTAGTAGAGCGGCTTCACGCCGACCCGGTCCCGGCAGAGCACCAGCCGTCGTTCGGCAGCGTCCCACAACGCGACGGCGAACATGCCTTCGAGCCGGTTCGGGAAGTCGGTGCCGAACTCCTCGTACAGGTGGGGGATGACCTCCGAGTCGGTGCCGGAGCGGAACCGGTGGCCGCGTCGGGCGAGTTGACGGCGGAGTTCCCCGTGGTTGTAGATCTCGCCGTTGAAGACCACGTGGATCGTCTCGCGCTCATCGCGTACCGGCTGTCGGCCGTCGGCGACGTCCATGACCGCGAGTCGGCGCACCGCCAGCCCGGCGTGGGTGTCCAGGTAGACGCCCTCGTCGTCGGGGCCGCGGTGGATGAGGGTGCGGCACATGGCGACCAGTCGGTCCCGGTTCGGCCCTGCGGCGGTGTCGCCGTATGCCATGCCCGCGATACCGCACATGCACCCTCGCTTGATCGTCTATACCTGGTGTCGTCGTCCGATCACTGTGTGTCGTCGCCTTTATCCTGACATGTGGTAGCTTTCCCCGACTCGTACTCGCCGCGATCGGCTCGGAGTTCGGGCAGCGGTTCAGACCGGGATCTGGCCGCGGGCCGGCACCGGCGGGGCCGCCGCCGGCCGCCAGAACCGGGCCTTGCGCGCGGCCAGCAGGAACACGAACTCGGTGTTGCCGATCAGGTACCGGCGCCACAACCGTCTCGGCTCCTGCATCAGCCGGCTGAACCAGGCGAGACCGGCCCGCTGCATCCACCTCGGCGCGGGGCGCAGTCGGCCGGCGTGGAAGTCGAAGGCGGCGCCGACCGCGAGCAGCGGCGCGTGCACCAGCGGCCGCATGGCGAAGACGAACCTCTCCTGACGCGGGCAACCCAGCCCGACCAGCACCAGACGCGCGCCGGAGCGGTTGATCCGATCGGCGATCTCGACCTCTTCGCCCGGGCGGGCGATACGGAACCGGGACGGCTCGGCGCCGACGATCCGCAGCCCCGGGAAGCGCCGCCGCAGCGACCCGCAGAGTCGGTCGAGGACCTCCGCCGTGGACCCGTACAGGTAGACCGGCAGACCCTCGTCGGCCATCCGGTGCAGTACCCGCAGGACCAACTCCGGTCCGCTGACCCAGTCGCGCAGGCCGGTCCCGTGCAGCAGGTTCAGTCCCCACCGCACCGGCTGGCCGTCGGGGGTCACCACATCGAGTGCGTTCAGCCGCGCACGGTGCACCGGGTCGTGCACCCCGGTGAGCACCCCGTGCACGGCGAGCGCGGTCAGCGCGAACGGCTGCCGTTTCCGGGCGGCCGCGAGCACCCGCTCCACGGCGGCGTCGTAGTCGAGGGCGTCCACCAGCACGCCGAGCAGGTCGTACTTTCCGGCGCGCATACCTCCTCCTCGATACTCCTGGGGCATAGCGGGATGAACCAACCCGAATGTGCACACGGTATCCCGACTTGGCCGGGACCGGACTATCGTCGGGTGATCCGGTCGCGACGGTCGCCGACGCGGTTTCCCACGCCGGGCACCTCATTCGCGGGCAGACTGTGAGCATGCGCGGTGGCTCCACCAGCGCACCGCCCATAGAGATCGCCGTCGTGCTGCTGGTCGACCGGTCGGGTGCGGTGCTGCTGCAGTTGCGTGACAGGTACGCCCCCGTATACCCCGACGTGTGGTGTCTGCCGGGCGGCCATGTCGAGCAGGGTGAGGATGTGCGGGCGGCGGCGGAGCGCGAACTGTGGGAGGAGTCCGGACTGCGAGCCGACGACGGTCTGCGCCTGTTCGCCCGCCAGCAGCTGTCGGACCCGCACCGGATCAAGACCTACTTCTACGGGTCCACGAAGGCGCGGCAGGAGGACGTGGTCCTCGGAGAGGGCGCGGCGATGGTGTTCGTCCGCGCCGAGGAGGTGCTCGCCCGCGAGTTCACGCCGGGCAGCGCGGAGATGATCACCCGGTTCCTCGCCTCCCCGCAGTATGCGGCGCTGATTCGACCGCGGGGACGGGTCTCGGAACACCGGCCGGGGTCGCGTTACGGACGGTAGTCGTCGTGCAGGACCACGCGCGAGAACTCGTACGTGTTGCCTTTTTCCCAGTAGTGCAGTCTGCGGGCGGCGGCGGACTCGCGTTGCAGTGCGACCCGCCAGCAGGCGGCTCCGTCGGACCGGGTCACATACGGACTGCCCGGACCTCCGGTGCGCAGCTTGTGCACGTCGCGGCCGTCCAGATGCTGGGCCTGACCGGTGAGCACCTCGACCACGACCGCGATGATCTTGGCTCGGCTTATCCCCTCGATCTCCTCGATCGACTTCAGGAAACCGGGGGCGAGCTTGTAGTCCGCGAGCGGTTTGCTGGCCTTCTCCGCCGCGGGGATGCGCCGCGCCCACTCGCAGTACACCTCGTACCGGAACTGCTCCTCCGGATCGAGGAACTCCGGCCCGACCGGGGCGGACGGCTCCTCACGACGCTGGAGAGCCTTGAGCTCCCGGACCGCCTGTTGCCGACGCCGGTCGGCGTTGCGGTAGCTGGTCTGCAGGCTCTGAATCGTCCGGGTCGCCTCGATGAGCTGTTCCTCGAGATCGGCCGCGCGGCTGCGCAGCACCGCGAGTTCCTCGGCGAGCGCCTTTCGGGTGTTCTGCTCGGCGGCCAGTTCGTTGTTCAGCGCCGCAAGCTGCGCCTGGATCGCCTCCGGCGCCGCGCCCCTCGCTCTCGCCGGCCCTGCCGCACCCAACCGACGGGCCAGCTCGAGCGGCGACGGTGGTCGGGGCGCCGGGGCGGCGGAGCCGACGGGCGCCTCCGACGGCACCGCGGGCCGGGCAGCGGGTGCGGGCGCGGCGGGCGCCTGCGGATCCGGCAGCCGCAACCACGGCGGGCCGTCGGGCAACAGGCTCGGGGCGGGCCTGGGCACCTCGTCGTCGTCGATGTCGTCCAACCGCAGGGCCGGCGGACCCAGGCTGACGACCCGGCACACCACCACCTCCCCGACGCTGAACAGTCCGCGCAGGGTGTCGTTCGGATTGGAGGTGACGGCGTCCCGCTCGACCTCGACCGGCAGGGCCGGCAGCAGCCGGAGGGTGACCGCGTCGTCGGTCACCTCGGCCACATCCGCGAGAACGACGTCGCCGACGCGGTACGCGGCCGTGACGGCTTCCTCGGCGCTTGCCGGATCGGTGAAGCGCAGCGCGCCGCGCAGGTCCAGGCGCCGTGAGGCGGGGTCGTAGACCCCGCAGACCGACTGCCCCGTCATCACGACCCGGTCCAGTGCGACGCCGGGGACCGTCAGTTCCTCCCACACCGTGGCCGAGGACTGGTCGTCCAGCCGCACCAGCGCCCGCGAACCGATCACCCCTTGGATCTCACCCGTCCGTTGCTGCAGGCCCGGCCGGGTGCGTGCCTCGATCAGACCGGCCGCCAGCGCCGCCTCCAGCGCATCGCTGATCAGCTGATCCGTGATGCGCCGGCGGTCGCGCGTCGAATACGCGAAGCGCAGTCTGCTGCGGGTGGGGTCGGTCACCCATTCGTGCCCGACCGGGTATACGCGGCCGGCCCCGCCGTACACCTGCGTCGCGGGCGGCATATGCCGGGAGAACGCCCACGAGATCCCGCTCGTGGGCATCAGGATCACCTCGGCAAGATCACCGACCTCCCGCTTGATCTCCTCCGGGTCGCCGAACGGCTCGTCGTGCCCGCCCGCGATCGTGAGCACCACCACCGGCCACCTGCGGCCGGCGGTCTGCAAACGGTGCGCGAGTTTCTCCGCCTCCGCCTCGGATGCGATGCGTCGCACCCCTTCCGGCGGGGGTCCCGCCTCGGTCCGTTGACTGATGCCCGACCGGTCCAACAAACAACCTCCTCTCCGACCGGAAGGGGCAGCGGCTGCGCGGTACTGCGGCACCTTCCGCCAGTGGTTGGAAAACTATCCGATCGTCGGCGGCATCCGGCCCACCGAACCCGCCACCGGACCCTGGCGGGTCGTACCGGATAACCTCGGCGGTGTGGCTACCGCTCTCGTGATCGAAAACGACCCGACGGACGACGTTCGACGGCTGGGGGAGTGGCTGACCGAAGCGGGCCTGCGACTGCGGGTGCTGCGCGCGCACGCCGGTGAGCCGCTGCCGAGGGACCTGGACGGTTTCGCGGCACTCGTCGTGCTGGGCGGTCGCCAATCGGTCCTTCCCGCACCGGACGGCGACCCGGGCGCCCCCTGGTTCCCTGAGCTGGAAGGCCTGCTGCGCAAGGCGGTCCGCAACCGCGTGCCCACCCTCGGCATCTGCCTGGGCGCCCAGCTGCTGGCCGCCGCCCACGCGGGCATCGTCGAGCGCAGCCCGTCCGGACCCGAGATCGGGCCGGCGCTGGTGGGCAAGCGGGACGCGGCCGACAACGACCCGTTGTTCAAGTGGGTGCCGATGATGCCAGACGTCTTCCAATGGCACCAGGACGAGATCGTCGAACTGCCCCGGGGCGCGGTGCTGTTGGCCGCCTCCACCCACTACCCCAACCAAGCGTTCCGGCTCGGCGACCGGGCCTGGGGGCTGCAGTTCCACATCGAGTGCGACACCGACATGATCGCGACCTGGGCGTCCGCCTCGCCGCTGGTCGACGAGATCGGCGCCGACCCGGAGGCGCTCGTGGCCGCCTGCGACGCGGTCATGGCCGACGTGGAGGACGTCTGGCAGCCCTTCGCGGTCCGCTTCGCCGCGCTGGCCCTCGGAGAGCTCGACGACGATGTCCGTCCGTCCCGGAACCTGCCGCTGCTCGGACACTAGGTTCACCGGATGACCAGACCGAGCAGCGGGTACGCCCGACTGGCCCGATACGGCTTCGGGCTCACCGCCGGCGACGGCGGGGCGGCCGCCGCCGGCCTGCTCGGCCCCGACGGGCTCGGGCTGTGGCGCCCCGCCACGCAGGAACCCGCGGACGACGATGCGCACCGGCTGCTCACCGCGATGTCCCGGGCCGCCGACCCGGACCTGGCGCTGCGTCAACTCCACCGGCTCGTCGAGGCCGAGTCCGGCGACGTCGAGGTGAGCCGGTCACCGCTGCTGGCCGCGCTGCGGACGGACGCCGGTCTGCGTCACCGCCTGATCACCGTGCTCGGCGTCTCGGCCGCACTCGGCGACCACCTGGTCGCCAACCCGCACCACTGGCGGACGCTCGCCACCCGGCCCGACGGACAGGCGCCGACCCCGGACGGCGGCCTGCCGGCCGATCCGAGGTCGGACGGTTCGGCGACGGAATCGGGCGAGCCGTTCACCGTAGCGCAGCTGCGGCAGGCGTACCGGCTCGCACTGCTGCGCATCGCGGCGGCAGACCTGACCGGCGAGGCCGACGTGGAGGAGACGATGGCGGCGCTGTCCGCGCTCGCCGACGCGACCCTCGCCGCGGCGTACCACCTCGCGGTACGCGAACTGCCCGCCGGCACACCCGAACCGCGGCTCGCCGTGGTGGCGATGGGCAAATGCGGCGGTGAGGAGCTCAACTACGTCTCCGACGTCGATGTCATCTTCGTCGCCGCCGCCGACACCGACCTGCCCGCCGGCACCGCGGTCGCCACCCGCCTGATCCAGGTCTGCGGCCAGGTCGCATGGCCGGTCGACGCGGCGCTGCGCCCCGAGGGCAGTCGCGGACCGCTGGTGCGGACCCTGGCCAGTCATCTCGCCTACTACCGGCGGTGGGCGCGGACCTGGGAGTTTCAGGCGCTGCTCAAGGCCCGCCCCGCCGCCGGCGACCTCGCCCTCGCCCAGGAGTGGATCGATCGGCTCGCGCAGCTGGTCTGGCAGGCCGCCGAACGTCCGCAGGCGATCGACGACGTCCGTGCCATGCGGCACCGAATCATCGACAACGTTCCGCGACACGCGCTGGAGCGCGAGATCAAACGCGGTCCGGGTGGGCTGCGGGACATCGAGTTCGCCGTGCAGCTGCTGCAACTCGTGCACGGTCGGGTGGACGACACGCTGCGGGAGCGAGGCACGCTGCCGGCGCTGCGCGCCCTCATCGCCGGCGGGTACGTCGGACGCGCCGACGGGGAGGCGTTGCTGGCCGGCTACCGGTTCTTGCGCGCCGTGGAACACCGGCTGCAACTGCGGGCGCTGCGGCGTACCCACACCGTCCCGGACGACCCGGACGGGCTGCGTTGGCTCGCGCACGCGCTCGGCTACCCGGACACCCCGACCCGGGACGCCGCCGAGGCGTTCCGCGCCGAATGGGTCGCGCACGCCGCCGAGGTACGCCGGCTGCACGCCAAGCTGCTCTACCGTCCCCTGCTGGAGGCGGTGGCCCGGGTGCCCGCGGACTCGTTGCGGCTGACCCCGCAGGCGGCCCGCCGCCGACTCGAGGTGCTCGGCTTCGCCGACCCCGCCGGGGCGCTGCGTCACCTGGAGGCGCTCACCGGCGGGGTCACCCGGGCGGCGGCGATCCAGCGCACCCTGCTGCCGGTGCTGCTCGAGGAGTTCGCCGACGCGCCCGAACCGGATCGCGGGCTGCTCAGCTACCGTCAGGTGTCGGAGAAGCTGGCCGGCACCCCCTGGTATCTGCGGCTGCTGCGCGACGAGGGGCCCGTCGCCCAACGGCTGGCCCGGGTGCTGGGCCTGTCCCGGTACGTCACCGAGCTGCTCACCCGCGACCCGGAGGCGCTACGGCTCCTCGCCGACGACACCGAACTGCTGCCCCGCACCGGCGGCGTGCTGCGGGCGGGCTTCGCGGCCGCCGCCGCCCGGCACCTGGAGGGCGACGGTGCGGTCGGCCCCGTCGAGGCGATCCACGCGGTACGGGCGCTGCGCCGTCGGGAGCTGATTCGGACCGCCTTCGCCGACGTACTGCGCCACGCCGGCCCGCTCGCTCCCGAGTTCCCCGGCCGCGCCGACGGTGACCTCGACCCGCCCGATGTCGGTCGTGCGCTCTCCGACATCGCCGACGCCACCCTCGCCGCCGCGCTGCGGGCAGCGTGGGCGGCGCACCCGGGGATGTCGGACCTGCGATTCGCCGTGATCGGAATGGGTCGCCTCGGCGGACAGGAGATGAACTACCTCTCCGACGCCGACGTGCTGTTCGTCTACGCCGCCGCGCCCGGGGCCGCGGATGCGCAGGCGAGCGCCGCCGCGCACGCGGTCGCCGAGGAGCTGCGTCGCCTGCTCGCCATGCCGGCCCCCGATCCACCGTTGGGCGTCGACGCCGATCTGCGACCCGAGGGCCGTCAGGGCCCGCTGGTCCGCAGCCTCGCCGCCTACCGGCAGTACTACGCTCGTTGGTCCAAGGTGTGGGAGGCGCAGGCGCTGCTGCGCGCCCGGTTCGTCTGCGGCGATCCCGCGCTCGGCGCGGAGTTCGAGGAGCTCGTCGACCGGGTGCGCTACCCGTCGGACGGGCTGACCCGCGAACAGGTGACCGAGATCCGGCGGATCAAGGCGCGGGTGGACGCCGAACGACTACCCCGTGGTGCGGACCCGGCGACCCACACCAAGCTCGGCCGCGGTGGGCTGGCCGACGTGGAGTGGGCGGTGCAGCTGCTGCAGCTTCGACACGGCGCAACGGTCGCATCGCTGCGGACCACCCGTACGCTGCAGGCACTGGCGGCGGCCCGCGATGCCGGCCTGATCGACCCCGCGGACGCGGCGGCGCTGGCCGCCGGATGGCGCTCCGCGGCCCGGGTACGGGACGCGCTGATGCTGGTTCGCGGCCGAGCCGGTGACCAGCTGCCCCGTCGCGGCCCGGTGCTGGCCGGGGTGACGCGGTTGCTCGGCGGCGACGACCCCGGCCGGTTCCTGGACGACTACCTGCGCACCGCGCGGCGGTGCCGCAGCGCGGTGGAGCGGCTGTTCCACAGCTGAGCGCGCCGAGCTCAGGAACTTCGGATCCGATAGGTTCCCGGACCCGGCGTCGTCACGACGATCCAGTCGCCGTCCGCGGCTATGTCGGCCCTGCCGGACACGGTCAGCCAGGGACTGTGTCGCACCCGGACCCGGACCGGCCCCGCCTGGGGCGTGCGGAACGTCAGCGCCGCCGCGGTGTGGTCGACCAGGGTCGCCGGCTCGGCGACGACCGGCCGGGGGTCGGCGACCGCGTACAGCCGCCAGCGGGGGTGCGACCAGACCAGGTTGAGATAGGGCAGCCCGGAGTCGATCAGTTCGGCTTCCGCCCGCCCCACCCAGGACAGGTCGGCGTTCGGCACGGCCACGAACTGCACCGCGTTCTCCGCCAGCCAGCGCCGGTAGCTCTGCGCGGTCAGCGGTACGCCGGTGCCGGCGGCACCCGGAACGGTCTCGAAGAACAGCGGATTCCGGTCGATGTCCGCCTGCCGCAGCCAGCCTCGGGCCAGCGGCAGGTCGCCGAGGTAGGCCGCCTCCCAGTAGTTGCGGGTTGGCGGGATCTCCACCCGGCCGACGAGACGGTGCCGGGCAAGCTCGGTCAGCAGCGGCGTGAAGTAGGCCCGGTCGCTCGTCGGGTCGCCGATGCTGCGCAGGTCGGCGGTGACCACCGGGGGCTGCCACCACCATGCCGCACCGAGCAGCGCCACGAGAGCCGTCGCGCCGACCGCCCGGGCGCGCAGCGCAGCCGGCAGTCGGGCGTCCACCGGTTCCGGCAGTCGGGCGGCGGCCGCGAGGACGGGCAGCGTGAACATCACCGCCAGGCGGGTCGCGTTCAGCCCGACGGGCGTGTGGACGAGTGCGGCGAGCAGGACCCCGCCGGCGGAGAGCAGGGCGCCGATCCGCACCGGCCGGTACCGGACGAGAGCGGCGACCAGCAGGCTCGCGACGATCGCCTGCGCGGCGTCGCTGCGGCTGATGTTCATCCACCCGCCGTCGCCGAACAGCCCCGCGGTCACCGTCAACGGCGCGGCGGCGGCCACGCCGAGGAACAGGCCATCGGCGAATCTGCGGGTCGCCAGCAGGGCGGCCGCGACCAGGCCCGTGAACAGGCCGGCGACCGGGCTGGTCGCCGACGCGAGCAGGGCACCCGCTGCCGCGCCGCCGTAGCGCAGCAGACGCCGCCGGCCGGTGTCTCCGGGCACGGTGAGCGCCAGCAGCGCGAGGAGCCCGAACGCCACCCCGAGGGCGTAGGTCACCCGGCCGGAGACCAGGTTCCCGGCGATGCAGATCACACCGAGCAGACTGCCGGGCAGCGGACGGGGAACCCTGGTTCGCACGAGCAGGGCCGCGAACGCGCCACCTGCGAGGAGCAGAGCCAGGGCACCCGTCACCCGCACCCCGAGCAGCGCCATCACCGGCTGCGATACCAGGCTGTAGCCGAACTGGTGGACCCCGCCGTACCAGCGCAGATCGACCATAGCGGGGCCGTGCTCGGCGAAGAACCACGCCCGGGCCACCTGAGCGGACAGGTCGGAACCCATCCGCGGGGCGGCCAGATACAGCACACTGAGGATGAGCGAGGCGCCGAGGCTCGCCACCAGCACCCGGCTCTGTCGCACCCCCCACCTCCAATCCGATGAACACGGTACTGGCAGCATGAGTCGAGTGCGCTACCACCTTGTGCGATATGTCGGCTTCGGCGGAGCCGTGCTGCTGGCTGTGGCTGCGTACCTCGGCGGTGCGCTGCCCACGCTCGAACCGGGCGTCACACCGGTCTCCATCTGGCAGGGCGAACACGGACCGCTGATCATCACGTGCTGGTTGGTCGGCACCGGTGCGCTCGCCGGTGCGTGGTGGGCGGCACGACACACCGTCCCCAGCGCCCGGTGGGCGTACGTGACCATCGGCCTCTGGTCGCTGCCGCTGCTGGTGGCACCGCCGTTGGAGAGCCGTGACGTCTACGCCTACGCCTGCCAAGGCGCCACCTACGCGGCCGGCTTCAACCCCTACGAGCAGGGGGTCTCCGCGCTGCCCTGTCCATGGCTGGACTCGATATCGCCGATCTGGCGGGACACGCCGGCACCGTACGGCCCGCTGTTCGTGTTCATCTCCGGTTGGGTGGTGGATTCGACGGAATCCCTCGGCCTGATCGTGGCGGTGTTCCGGCTCATCGCGGTGCTCGGGGTGGTGCTCACCGCGTTCGGGCTGCCCACGCTGGCTCGTCGTTGCGGGGTGCCGGTCAAGCGGGCGCTCTGGCTGGCGTTGGCGTCTCCGCTGGTGGGGGTGCACCTGATCTCCGGCGCCCACAACGACGCGTTGATGGTCGGTCTGCTGGTCTGCGGGCTCGCGGTTGTCGCGGCCCGGCCGGGCCGGCCGGTCGCGTTGTCGGCGGGTGGGCTGCTGCTCGGTCTCGCCGCGGCGATCAAGGTGACCGCCGCCGTGGTGGTGCCGTTCGCCGCTGTGGCCGCGATCGCCGGACCCTACCGCGTCCGGGCGCTGGTGCGTCAGGGCGGATGGGTCGTCGGCGGTACCGTGGCGGCCTTGATGGGTGTGACGATCGTCTCAGGGCTGGACTTCGGTTGGATCGCGGGGCTGAGTCGCAGCGGTGACTCGGTGCAGTGGAGCTCACCCCCGACCGCGATCGGCATGACCATCGACTATCTGGGCCGTCCGTTCGGTGGGGCGCTCGACGCGGTGCCGGCGGCCCGCACCGCGGGCATGCTCCTCCTCGCGGGTGTCCTGGTGGTGCTCTGGTGGCGGGCCCGGACCCGCAACCCGTTGTACGGCGCCGGCCTGGCGCTGGCCGCCACCGTCGCCTTGGCGCCCGTCTTCCATCCGTGGTACGCCACCTGGCCGCTGGCGGTGCTCGCCGCCACCGCGTTGCGCACGAAGTGGTTCACCGTCGTCGCGCTGGTGGCGTCTTTCCTGGTGCTGCCGGACGGCACCGGCCTGCCCCGGTACACCAAGTTCCCGGGGGCGCCGCTGATGATGCTGCTGATCGTCGTGGTCGTTGTGCGGGTGCTGCGCCGAATGCGCGAGGATCGCGCCATCTTCGGGGAGTTATCCGCCCTGGAGGAAGCGGAGAGCGTGTCCCGCAGGTAGCGCGATCCTCGGCTCGTCCCGGTCAGCAGTCGTAGTAGAGCGCGAACTCGTGCGGGGTCGGGCGCAGCCGTACCGGGTCGACCTCGTTGACACGCTTCCACTCGACCCAGGTGGAGATCAGGTCCTCGGTGAAGACGCCGCCCTCCAGCAGGTAGTCGTGGTCACGCTCCAACGCGTCGAGCACCTCGGGCAGCGAGCCAGGTACCTGCTTGACGTCGGCGAACTCGTCCGGCGGCAGGTCGTACAGGTCCTTGTCGATCGGCTCCGGCGGCTCGATCTTGTTGCGAATGCCGTCGAGGCCCGCCATCAGCATCGCGGCGAAGGCCAGGTACGGGTTGCACGAGGGGTCCGGCACCCGGAACTCGATCCGCTTGGCCTTCGGGTTGCTGCCGGTCACCGGGATCCGGGTGCAGGCCGACCGGTTGCGCTGCGAGTAGACCAGGTTCACCGGGGCCTCGAAGCCGGGGACCAGGCGGCGGTAGGAGTTGACCGTCGGGTTGGTGAAGGCGAGCAGCGACGGGGCGTGGTGCAGCAGGCCGCCGATGTACCAGCGGGCGGTGTCGGACAGACCCGCGTAACCGGTCTCGTCGTAGAACAGCGGCTCGCCGCCCAGCCACAGGCTCTGGTGGGTGTGCATGCCCGAACCGTTGTCGCCGAACAGCGGCTTCGGCATGAACGTCACCGTCTTGCCCGCCGCCCACGCCTCGTTCTTGACGATGTACTTGAACAACTGCATCTGGTCGCCGGCGTGCAACAGGGTGGAGAACCGGTAGTTGATCTCCGCCTGGCCCGCGGTGCCGACCTCGTGGTGGGAGCGTTCGACGGTGAAGCCCGCGTCGACCAGCCGCCGCACGATCCGGTCCCGCAGGTCGGCGTAATGATCGACGGGCGGAACCGGGAAGTAGCCGCCCTTGTAGGGGGTCTTGTAGCCCCGGTTGCCGCCTTCCTCCTCCCGTCCGCTGTTCCAGGCGCCCTCGATCGAGTCGATGTGGTAGAACGCCTGGTGGGCGGCGGTGTCGTAGCGGATCGAGTCGAAGATGTAGAACTCCGCCTCGGCACCGAAGTAGGCGGTGTCGGCGATACCGGTCGACGCCAGGTAGACCTCCGCCTTGCGCGCCACGTTCCGCGGATCCCGCGTGTACGGCTCCCGGGTGAACGGGTCGTGGATGAAGAAGTTCAGGGCGAGGGTCTTCTCGGCGCGGAACGGATCGATGAACGCGGTGGCGAGATCCGGCAGCAGCAGCATGTCGGACTCGTGGATCGCCTGGAACCCGCGGATGGACGAGCCGTCGAAGGCCAGGCCCTCGGCGAAGACGCTCTCGTCGAACGATTCGGTCGGCAGGTTGAAGTGCTGCATGACGCCGGGCAGATCACAGAACCGGACGTCGACGAACTTCACGTTCTCGTCCTTGAGGTAACGCAGGAGTTCCTCAGGGTTGGCGAACACGGCTCCTCCTGGCACGGTCGCGGCTGGTTGTGGTTGCGACGCTACGACCGGGGGATTGCCCGCCCGTGTCCCCGATGTTTCCTCGCGGTTACAAGGTTCTCGCCGATCGTCGTCCGCGGCCCTGGTGACCGCGCAGGTGGGTGCGCGGCTACGCTCGTTGCCGTGCCCACCACTTCACCTCGGCCCGCCCCCGCGGACCCGCACCTGCGGGCACCGGGTCTGGCCCGACGATTCGGGGCGCTGCTGGTCGACTGGATGCTGTGCCTGCTGGTAGCCGGCCTGTTCAGCGACCCGGTGCGACAGGGTTGGCCACCGGTGCTCGTGTTGATCATCGAGTACGGGCTGTTCATCGGGTTGTTCGCCCAGACGCCCGGCATGCGGATGACCCGACTGGCCTGCGTCTCGTACGCCCACGGCGGCCGGATCGGGGTGCCGCGCGCGCTGCTGCGCGGCGTGCTCCTCTGCCTCGTCGTACCCCCGCTGATCATGGATGAGGAACAGCGTGGCCTGCACGATCGGGCGGCCGGGTCGATCATGATCGACGCCCGCCGGCCGGTCGACCACCAGCCCGCCTAGGCGGTCGCCTGATCGGCCCGGTCGGGTCTGTCGGCCTCTGCCGGCCTAGCGGCCCCGCATCTGCCGGAAGGCGCCCTTCGGCGGCCGCAGGTTCTTCGGGATGGCGCCCTTGGGCATACGTGGCCGGGAGGACAGCGCCTTGATCCGCTTGTCCAGCGCGTTGACCTCCCGGTTGGAGATGTTGCGCGGCAGCCGCATCAGCGTCATGCGCATCTTGCGCAGCGGCACCTGGCCCTCGTCCGGTCCGACCAGGTAGTCGTAGAGGGGCGCGTTGCCGATGACCTTCGCCAGCCGCCGCTTCTCCTGAGCGAGCAGCCCGCGGACCCGCTGCGGGTTGCCCTCGGCGAGCAGGATCACCCCGGGCCGGCCGATCACCAGGTGCACCATGTCGAACTGGGTGGTCGCGCTGATCGCCGGCGTCACCCGCCAGTTGCCGCGCATCGTCTCCAGAATCGAGGCGACCGCCCCCGGCTGCCCCTCCGCGGCGCTCATCATCGCGCTGGTCGCCCGCAGGTTGAGCACGATGAGCAGGCCGAGCAGTGCCACCAGGATGCCGACCGGCAGCCAGATCCATCCCCAGGCCAGCACCGCCACCACGGTGAGCGCGAGCGGGATCAGCACCGCGCCGGCGGCGAGCGGAGCGAACCAGCGGTCCCGTTTGGCGGTGAACGCGAAAACCTGGCCGATCTGCTTGAGTCGCTGGCCGAACGACACCTTCTCCTGGGGCTTTGCCATGGGCAGGAGTCTAGTTGCCGGGATCCGGCCGACTCGCCGCCGACTGCCGAGCCGCCATCGCCTGCTGGTAGAGGCGCCCCGCGCGGTAGGAGGAGCGGACCAGCGGCCCGCTCATCACCCCGGCGAAGCCGATCTCCTCGGCCTCCTGACGCAACTCGATGAACTCCTCCGGCTTCACCCAGCGCACGACCGGATGGTGACGGGGGGTGGGGCGCAGATACTGGGTGATGGTGATCAGCTCGCAGCCGGCCTCGTACAGGTCGCGCAGCGCCTGCGAGATCTCCGCCCGCTCCTCGCCGAGGCCGAGGATGAGATTGGATTTGGTCACCAGCCCCGCGGCGCGGGCCCGGGTGAGCACCTCCAGCGAGCGCTCGTAGCGGAAGGCCGGCCGGATCCGCTTGAAGATCCGCGGCACGGTCTCGACGTTGTGGGCCAGCACCTCCGGCCGGGCGCCGAACACCTCGGCCAGCCGGTCCGGGTCGCCGTTGAAGTCGGGAATCAGCAACTCCACCCCGCACCCCGGCTGGTGGGCATGGATCTGGCGGACCGTCTCGGCGTACAGCCAGGCCCCACCGTCGGGCAGGTCGTCGCGAGCCACGCCGGTGACGGTGGCGTACCGCAGGCCCATCGCGGCCACCGACTCGGCCACCCGGCGAGGTTCGTCGGCGTCGAACGCGGCCGGCTTGCCGGTGTCGATCTGACAGAAGTCGCAGCGGCGGGTGCACTGATCGCCGCCGATCAGGAAGGTCGCCTCCCGGTCCTCCCAGCATTCGTAGATGTTGGGGCAGCCGGCTTCCTGACAGACCGTGTGCAGACCTTCCCGGGTCACCAGCGAGCGCAGCTCGGTGTACTCCGGGCCCATCTTCGCCTTGACCTTGATCCACGACGGCTTGCGTTCGATCGGCGTCTGGGCGTTGCGCGCCTCGATCCGCAGCAGGCGACGCCCTTCCGGAGCAACGGCGGTCATGACTGCCAGCCTACGCCGGGCCGCCGGCACGCCTCGTCGAGAGGCTCGCCCGGCCGATTTCCGTTTCCCCCGGAGGGTGCGGACTGCTAACGTGCGCGGCAAAGCGACGACGGAGCCGAGTAGCGCGGCCGATCCGCCAGCCGAGAGAGCCACCGGTAGCTGGGAAGGTGGTCTGGCGCCGACCCGTGAAGACCCTCCCGAGCTGCGGGAAGAACGGCGTTGCCCGCCCAGTAGAACCCGCCGGCTGGCCACCGTTACCGGCGACGAACGAGGCGCCCGTAGGGCGCGAAGGTGCGGTGGCACCGCGAGGTTCCCGCTCGCCCGCACCTCCCCGGGATCGCGTTGCGGTTGATCAAGGAGGTGTGTGCGATGCAACGCGTCCTGTCCCGTCACCTTCCCCGGCACGTCGGGGAGACCGTCACCGTCGCCGGCTGGGTGCACCGCCGTCGGCTGCTCAAATCGGTGGCGTTCCTCATCGTGCGAGACGCCACCGGCCTCGCCCAGGCCGTGGTGACCGAGCCGGCCGTCCGGGCCGAGCTCGCGGCGCTGCCCGAGGAGACGGTGGTCGCCGTCACCGGCCGGGTGGTGGCCAACTCCGCCGCGCCCGCCGGGGTCGAGCTGGTCGAGCCGGAGATCCGCCCACTCGGCTCGCCGGCCGACCCGCCGCCCTTCGACCTGTACCGGCCGACTCTGACCGCCACCCTGCCCACCCAGCTCGACCACGCGTCCCTGGCGCTGCGCCATCCGCGGCGCACCGCGGCGCTGCGGATCTCCGCCGCCGCGGTGGCCGGGTTCCGTTCCGCCCTGGACGGGCTGGGATTCGTCGAGATCCACACGCCGAAGATCGTCGCATCCGCCACGGAGAGCGGGGCGAACGTGTTCGCCGTCGACTACTTCGGCCGGCCTGCGTACCTGGCCCAGTCCCCGCAGTTCTACAAGCAGCTCATGGTGGGCGTGTTCGAACGGGTCTACGAGGCGGGGCCGGTGTTCCGGGCCGAGCCGCACGACACCGCCCGCCACCTGGCGCAGTACACCTCCCTGGACGTCGAGGTCGGCTTCATCGCCGACCACCGGGACGTGATGGCGTTGCTCCGCGACGTGGTGGCCGCGATGATCGCCGCGGTGGCGCGGCGGGCGGCTCGTGCGGTCGAGGTCTTGGAGGCACGGCTGCCCGAGGTGCCGGAGCGGATTCCCGCGGTGCACTTCACCGAGGCGCTGGCGATCGCCGGAGCGGCGGCGGACGAGCCGGACCTGGCTCCGGCGCACGAGCGTGCTGTGGGGGAGTGGGCGGTACGCGAGCACGGCTCGGAGTTCGTCTTCGTCACCGGCTACCCGATGGCCAAACGGCCCTTCTACACCCATCCCGACCCGGCCCGGCCGACCTACTCGAACAGCTTCGACCTGTTGTTCCGCGGCGTCGAGCTGGTCACCGGCGGGCAGCGGCGGCACGAGCACGCCGACTACCTGGCGGCGCTCGCGGCGCGGGGCGAACCGGTGGAGCCGTACGCGTCCTATCTGGCCGCGTTCCGGCACGGCATGCCCCCGCACGGTGGCTTCGCGATCGGCCTGGAACGCTTCGTGGCCCGGTTGACCGGTGCGGCGAACGTGCGCGAGGTGGCCGCTTTTCCCCGGGACCTGCACCGTCTGAGCCCCTGAGCATCGACCGCGGTTTGCGCGGTGCTGCTAGCGTCTCGCCCACTCAGCCGAAGCGTCGAGGAGCGGGAATGCGAGTGGGAAAGTCGCTGCCGGTGGTGGCCGCCGTCCTGGCTGTGCTCGGCTCGGCGGCCGCCTGCAGCCGCAGTGCGGGCGGTCCGCCACCGGCCGAGCCGCCTGCCGAGGTCGGTCTCGGCTCGGCCGCGCCGTCGTCGCCGACACCGACCGGCGGGGCGGCGCGGACCTCTCGCCCGACGCCGGCGACCGGAGCCCCGACTGCCACCGGGCGGCCGTCCGCTCCGGCGCTGACCTGCGCTGCGCTGCGTGAGGCGGAAGTGACCAACGAGACGGTCCGGGTCTGGGACTACCCGATCGACTCGATTCGGCTCACCGACGGACGCTGGGCCGCGGAGGACGGCACGGAGATCACCCTGCAGGACCCGTGCGGACTCGGCGATCTCAACCGCGACGGCGTGGTCGACGCGGTCGGGACCGCCCTGATGGCCGCCGGTGGCACCGGCCGGTTCATCAGCATCATCGCCTGGACCGGCGGTGCCGCGCAGCCTCGACTGGCGGCCGCCGCGATGCTCGGTGATCGCACCCCGGTGCTGTCCATCCGGGTCGCGGGAGGCCGGGCCACCGTGGTGTATCTGACCCGGACCCCGGACGCCCCGGCCGCGGCGGTGAACCTCCGGCGCACCGCGGTCTTCGAGCTCAGCGGCACCGATCTGGTAGAGGTCGGCCACACCGACGAGCCGTACACGCCGTCGTGAGAGACGGGCACACGGCCGCTGGCGGTGGACTCCGGTCAGCCGGCGAGCAGCGTGGGCAGGTGCCGCTCCACGACCGGTAGGGCCTCGGCGACGGTCACCGCGCGGCCGAGTTCGGCGGTGAGCGAGGTGACCCCGGCGTCCCGGATGCCGCAGGGCACGATCCGGTCGAACGCGGCCAGGTCGCAGTCGCAGTTGAGGGCGAAGCCGTGCAGGGTGACGCCGCGCGCCACCCGGATACCGATCGCGGCCACCTTGCGTGCCGGCCCGCGGTCGTCCGCCGGCACCCACACCCCGCTGCGTCCCTCGACCCGGGTGGTGGCCAGGCCGAACTCGGCGCAGACGTCGATCAGCATCTGCTCGACGCGGCGCACGTAGGCGACCACGTCGACCGGGTCGGGCAGCTTGACGATGGGATAGCCGACGAGCTGGCCGGGCCCGTGCCAGGTGATCTTCCCGCCGCGGTCGACGTCGATCACCGGGGTGCCGTCCATCGGCCGATCCCAGGGTTCGGTTCGTTTCCCGGCGGTGTAGACGCTGGGGTGCTCCAACAGCAGGACGGTGTCGGGCCGATCGCCGGAGACCACCGCCTCGTGCACGCGTCGCTGTTCTTCCCACGCCGCGAGGTAGTCGACGAGCCCGGGGCGGATCACGGTCAGGCCCGAAATCGCACTGGTCACGACTCCAGCCTAGTCACCACCCGTTCGGAGGAGCCCGCCAGAGCCAGACGTCGTGGACCCGCTCCGGCGGGCCGAGCAGCCGGCTGGTCACCTCCAGCAGCGCACCCTCGTACACCGGCCACTTCGCGCCGTGCACCCGGTCGGCGAGCACCAGCGCCTCGACCCGCCAGCGCCGAAGGTCCGCCCGCGCCGCAGCCCGGTCGTCCCGGGAGATCTCCGGCACCTCGCCGGTCTGCGCGACGGCTAGCAGGAGCGAGTCCAGGTAGCGCGGCACCGGGCCGATCTTGCCGCGGCCGTCCGGTCCACCGGGGCCGAGGAAGAAGCCGGAGGGGATCGCGAACTCGCCCTGCCGGTTACTGAGCGCGTACGCCTGCCAGCGTTGCCCGTCGGGGGTCACGTCCAGGGTGAGCGGCACGGTGGCGAGCACCCCGCCCGAGGACACGTGCTCCCGCCACGCCCCGGAGGCGATGAAGTGGGGGATCGGCTCTCGTTCGACGGTCAGCAGCGGTGCCGGCAGCAAGGGCAGCAGCGCCAGCGCGAAGGCGAGCGCCCATCCGGGTGGCACGGCCGCTTGACGTGCGCGGGCCAGCAGCAGGTCCAGGGTGAAGGCGAGCAGGATCCCGATCACCATCGTCGGGACCAGGGCGAGCCGTGCGGGCAGCGCGGCGTTGAAGACCGGCAGGTGGGCGAGCAGGGCGTAGGGGAGCGGAACGTCGGTGACCTCCCCGCCGATCTTGGCGCGGGGCCCGAAGGACAGCACGGCGAATACCACGGCGGTGACCGCGAGCGCCCGCAGGGTGGCTCGTCGTCCGGGGTCGGCGGCCCGCCACAGCAGGATCAGACCGGCGACGGCGAGCAGCAGCAACGGCGGTCCGAAGAAGGAGTTCTCCTCGGTGGGGTTCGGTGCCAACGACGTGTCGAGGCCGACGGCACCGGCCAGGGAACGCTGCGGGAACGCCAGGTAGGCGAGCATGTCCTCGGCGTGGATGTGCAGGTCGAAGCCGGTGCCGTCGAACCGTTGCGGGCCGCGGAAGTGCAGCCACAGGGGATAGGCGAGCAGCGTGGACGCCACCGCGGCGGTCACCGCCAGGCCGCGCAGGAACGGGCCCAGCGCGGCCCGGACCTCGGGCCAGCGGCTCGGGGTGAGCGCCCAGGTCGCGATGAACACGCCGCAGGCCAGCGCGGTGAAGAACAGCCCTTCGGCGGCGATGGAGAAGGCGACGGCCACGAGTACGCCGAGCACGACGCCGTTGCGCAGCCATCGCCCCGGCTCCCGCAGCCGCAGCACCCGCCAGACCAGCAGCGGTACCAGCCAGCCCGCGGTCCAGTTGAGATGCGCGTTGGCGTGGGAGACCAGGCCGGGGGAGAAGCCGATGAACAGGCCGCCGACGAGGGCGGCGACCGGTCGGCGCACGAACTTCCGGGAGAGCAGCCAGTACCAGGCGAGGGCCGACGCGGCGAGGTTGAGGGTCAGCACGACCAGGAAGGTGACCGACGGGCCGGCCAGGTAGGTGAGTGGTGCGAAGAGCACCGCGTACGCGGTGATCGATGTGTTGACCGCCAGGTTCACCCCGTCCGGGACGTTGATCAGATGGGTGAACAGCGGATCCCGGCCGTGGGTGAGCGCGTGGGCACCGTAGGCGAGCAGCCATTCGAAGAGGGTCTGGTCGCTCGAGTTGACCTCGATCGCGTAGCCGTCGGGGTCGCGCCACAGTCCGCTGGTGACGTACCCGGCCAGGCCGAACGCGGCGAGCGCGGCGAGCAGGTCGATCCACCGTCGGCCGGGCGGTGGGCCGCCGGAGGTGTCCGGGACCGGGCCGGTGGCCAGGGACGAATCGCTGCGCACCTGCCGGACGTTACCAATCTCCGCTAACCGGACACATCATTGTGCGGGCAATTGTGTCGGCGCGCGCCATGTTCCGGTGCCCGCACGGCCGGTACCGTCGCGGCAATCTCATGTGATCTATATCACCCTCAGTCATCGGGAGGTAGCCGTGTCCCCGCCGCTCCTCACGCGGCTCGTCCGCGCCGCGCTCGCCGTGGCACTCACGACCGCGTTCGCCCTCGTCGCCGCCGGGGCCCCCGCCCAGGCGGCGGCCCTCAGCCGGGTCAGCAGCTTCGGCAGCAACCCCGGCAACCTGCTGATGTACGCCTACCGGCCGGACAACCTGCCTTCCGGTGCCCCGCTGGTGGTGGCTTTGCACGGCTGCACCCAGAGCGCCAACGACTACTACGCCAACTCCGGCTGGCGCAAGTACGCCGACCAGTGGGGATTCGCCCTGGTGTTCCCCGAGCAGCAGCAGGCCAACAACAGCAGTCGGTGCTTCAACTGGTTCGAGACCGCCGACACCGGCCGCGGCCAGGGCGAGGTCGCCTCGATCCGCAGCATGGTCGGCTACGCGGTGAACAACTACGGCGTCGACCCGACCCGGGTCTACGTCACCGGACTGTCCGCCGGTGGCGCGATGACCTCCGCACTGCTGGCCGCCTATCCGGACGTGTTCGCCGGCGGCTCGGTCGTCGCCGGTGTCCCGTACCGGTGCGCGACCAGCATGACATCGGCGTTCACCTGTATGAGCCCGGGTGTGGACAAGACCCCGGCCCAATGGGGCGACCTGGTGCGCAACGCCTATCCGGGCTACGCCGGGCCGAGGCCGCGGGTGGCGATCTGGCACGGCACCAGCGACTACACCGTGGCGACGATGAACGCCCGGGAGTCCCGCGACCAGTGGACGAACGTGCTGGGCGTCTCCACCACCCCGACCGGTACCGCCTCCCTGCCGGCCGGCACCACGTTGGAGAAGTACGGAGATGACGTGGTGCGGCTGTACCTCGTCTCCGGCATGGGGCACGGCACGCCCGTCGATCCCGGTGGCGCCGCCGACCAGTGCGGTACCGCCGCCGCGTACTTCCTCGACACGATCTGCTCGGCGTATCTGGACGCACGCTTCTTCGGGTTGGACGGCACCGGCGGGGGCGACCCGACCGATCCCGGCGATCCGACCGACCCCGATCCGGATCCGGTGTGCGTGACCGCGAGCAACTACACGCACGTTCAGGAGGGCCGCGCCTACCACTCGCTCGGCTACGCCTACGCGCGCGGCTCCGACCAGCTGATGGGCCTCTACAACACCTTCTACACCACGACCCTGCGCCAGACCGGCCCCGACCACTGGGTGATCGGCTGCTGACCGCCGCTCACGGACCGTCGGGGCGCGCGCTGGTACCGCGTGCCCCGACGGTAGCGGGCTCAGTCGTGCAACGCCACCCGCAGCGCCTCGGACAGCTCGGGGTGGCAGAACGCGAACCCGGCCCGGTTCAGCACACCCGGCATCACCCGGTGGCTGACCAGGGCCTCTTCGGCCAGCCCGCCGAGCAGCAGGCGCAGCGCGAACCCGGGGATCGGCCAGATCGCCGGCCGGTGCAGCGCCCGCCCCAGCGCCCGGGTGAACTCCGCGTTGGTGGCCGGGGCCGGGCCGACCACATTGACCGGGCCGGTGATGTCGTCGCGGTGCAGCAGGAACGCCACGGCGGCGAGCCAGTCCGTCAGCGAGATCCACGGAATCCACTGTCGGCCGCTGCCGAAGGTGCCGCCCAGACCGAGTCGGAACGGCAGCAGTTGCGGTTTGAGCAGGCCGCCGTCGCGGTGCAGCGGCAGGCCGCTGCGCAGCAGCACCACCCGTACCCCGGCCTCCTCCGCGGGGCGGGTGGCGGCCTCCCAATCCCGCGCCACGTCGGCCATGAAGCCCGTGCCGCCCGGCGCGTCCTCCTCGACCGGCCGGTCGCCGGTGTCGCCGTACCAGCCGACGGCGGAGGAGTTGAGCAGGGCCGCCGGCCGGTCCGCGGCGGGTAGCCCGGCGATGGTGCGGGCGATGGTCGCGGTGGTCGTGGTGCGACTGGTACGAAGTTCCTCCCGGTAACGGGAGGTCCAGCGCTGTGCGCCGATGTTCGCGCCGGCGAGGTTGACGACGGCGTCGGCTCCCGCGAGCGCGGACGGGTCGAGGCGGCCCTCGGCTGGCGACCATTCGATCTCGTCGGGGGCGCGGGGTGGACGGCGGACCAGGCGTACGACCTCGTGACCGTCCGCAGTGAGCCGGCGGGTCAGGTGGGTGCCGAGGAAACCGGAGGAACCGGCCATCACGATCCGCATGCGGTCATGATGCCGGATCCGAGTCCGCTGCGCTCCGGTCCGGTTCCGTGAACAGCGTGCGTCGATGGATGCGCCATCGCTCGATCACCCGGCGCATCTCGGCCCGCAGGAACGCGTAGAACTCCTGGGTCTCCCGCATGCGGTGGGCCCCTGGGGAGCCGGGTCGCAGGAGTTCGACGCCCTCCGCCGCGGCCTCCTCGTACCGCTGCAGCGCGGGCAGCTGTTGACTGATGATCGTGCCCCAGACGTCCTCGTCGAAGACGCGGTAGTGGTCGCTGCGCGAGCCGGGCTCGCGTTCGCGGGCCAGCAGCCCGGACTGCACGAGGAAGCGGACCGCGCCGGAGATGGCGGCCGGGCTCACGCGCAGGCCGGCGGCCAGTTCGGCGGCGGTGTACTTCTCGGCGTCCTCGGCGAGCACGTACGCGAAGACCCGGGCCGGCATCCGTGGGATGCCGGAGTCGCTGAGCACCATCGCGAGCCGCTCGACGTAGCGGAGCAGCTCTTCGTGCTCCTGTTCGGCCGCGTCATGCCAGGTCCTGCCCACCGACACCTCCTTCGCCGCCCCACCCTAACCCATGTCATGAAGTTCTGACACTTCACAAATTTGTGAAAACAGTGGTATGGTGCCGCGTCATGAACCCCGCCATCTCCGCGTCCGGGCTCGTGAAGCGGTTCGGTCGCACCCTCGCGCTCGACCATCTCGACCTGGAGGTCGACACCGGCGAGGTGCACGGCTTCCTCGGACCCAACGGTGCCGGCAAGACCACCACCATCCGCATCCTGCTCGGGCTGCTGCGCGCCGACAGCGGCCGCGTCACCCTGCTGGGCGGCGACCCCTGGCACGACGCCGTCGACCTGCACCGGCGGCTGGCGTACGTGCCCGGCGACGTCAATCTGTGGCCCAACCTCACCGGCGGTGAGGCCATCGACCTGCTCGGCCGGCTGCGCGGCGGCCTCGACCGGCGGCGTCGCGCCGAGCTGATCGAACGCTTCGACCTCGACCCCACCAAGAAGTGCCGCACCTACTCCAAGGGCAACCGGCAGAAGGTCGCCCTGGTCGCCGCACTCGCCTCGGACGTGGAACTGCTGCTGCTCGACGAACCCACCAGCGGTCTGGACCCCCTGATGGAGGTCGTCTTCCAGGACTTCATCAAGCAGGCGAAGGCCGCCGGTCGCACGGTGCTCCTGTCCAGCCACATCCTGGCCCAGGTGGAGAAGCTCTGCGACCGGGTCAGCATCATCCGCCTCGGCAAAGTCGTCCAGTACGGCACGCTCACCGAACTACGCCGGCTCACCCGTACCACGATCGACGCCGAAACCGTCCGACCGGCCACCGGTCTCGCCGACCTGCCCGGCGTACACGACCTGGAGACGGACGGGAATCGGGTCCGGTTCGCGGTCGACGGGGAGCACCTGGACGCGGCGATCCGCATCCTCAGCGGGTTCGAGCTCCGCAGCCTCACCAGCCAGCCACCGACCCTCGAGGAACTGATGCTGCGCCACTACGGCGACGAACTGCGCACCAAGCGCGGTGCCGCGGAACCCGGAGCAGCGAGATGAGCGTCGCCACCGCCACCGTGCCCGCCCGAAGCACCCCCGGCGGCGCCGCACTGGCCGGCACGGGCAGCCTCATCCGCTTCATCCTGCGCCGCGACCGCATCCGCATCCCGGCCTGGCTCGCCGGCATCGCACTCGTCCAGATCAGCGGTGCCGCCAGCTATCCCGGCCTCTACCCGACCGAGGCCGACCGACGCAACCAGGCCGCCGTCATGGACGCCAACCCGGCGATGAAGGCCATGACCGGACCCGGCCACGGACTCGACGAGTCCACCTACGGCGCCATGATGACCAACGAATACCTCGGCCTCATGGCGGTCTTCGTGGCACTGATGAGCGTCCTCATGGTCGTCCGGCACACCCGCGCCGAAGAGGAGACCGGCCGCCTCGAACTCATCCGCTCCAGCATCGTCGGCCGGCACGCCCACCTGGCCGCGGCACTGGCGGTGGTCGTCGCCACCAACGTCGCACTCGGGCTGCTGATCGCCCTCGGTCTCACCGGTCTCGGCATCGAAAGCATCGACCTGGCGGGCTCGCTGCTGTTCGGCGCGGCCTACGCCGCGGTCGGGCTGGTCTTCGTCGGTATCGCCGCCGTGACCGTGCAGCTAACCGAGCACGGGCGGGCAGCGGCCGGCCTGGCCGGGGCCGCCATCGCCGCCGCCTACGTCCTGCGCGCGATCGGCGACGTGGCCGACAACGGCCTGTCCTGGCTGTCCCCGATCGGCTGGGCGCAGGCCTCCGCGCCCTACGTCGACAACGACTGGTGGCCGCTCGGGCTGGCGGTCGTCGGCGCCGTGGCACTGATCGTCGCAGGCTTCGCCCTCAACAGCCGACGGGACATCGGCGCGGGCCTGCGACAGCCGCGCCCGGGCCGGTCGACCGGCACGGCGTGGCTGGGCACCCCGGAGGGATTCGCCTGGCGGTTGCAGCAGGCCAACGTCGTCTGGTGGGCGCTCGCCATGCTGCTGTTCGGGCTCGCCTACGGCTCGGCCGTGACGGTCATCGAGGAGTACGCGGACAACGAGGTCATCCAGGAGCTGGTGCGCTCGATCGGCGGTGCCAGCCTGACCGAATCGTGGCTAGCGATGATCATCTCGGTGCTCGCGGTGATCTGCACCGTCTTCGCGGTCATCGCGGCGCTGCGGCCACGCCGGGAGGAAACCTCCGGGCGGGCGGAGTCGGTCCTCGCCACCTCGCTGTCTCGCACCCGCTGGGTGGCGACCCACACCGGTATCGCGCTCGCGGGCGGGGTGGTCATGCTCGTCGCCAGCGGGGCGGGACTCGGGCTCGGGGCGGCGGCCGGCACCGGCGACCCCGGCATCGCCTGGACGGTCCTCCAAGCCGTGCTGGCCTACGCCCCCGCGGTGTGGTTCACCACCGGGCTGGCCGTGGCGGCGTTCGGGATCCTGCCCCGCGCGACCGGACTGGCCTGGGCGCTGCTCGGCTACGCCGTGCTCGTCGTCTACCTCGGTGGCCTGCTCCAACTACCGGACTGGATGCTCAACCTGTCCCCGTACACCCACATCCCGCGCCTGCCCGTCGACGAGTTCACCGCGGTTCCGCTGCTCGTGCTCACCGCGCTCGCGGCCGGGCTGGTCGCGCTCGGTCTGCTCGGCTTCCGCCGCCGCGACCTGGAGACGGCGTGACGTTCGACCGGCACCGCTACCTCACCCGCAACCGCCCGGCGGCGTCTCCCGTCACCCGGTCGGTCTGCACACCTGCCGGGTGAGACGAGGCAGATCATGCGTGTGTGATGTGACCCGGTGCGTGGGCCGAAAACGCCGCGGGGCGCGCCGG
>DASVCA010000174.1:0-10581 GCA_036381835.1 Micromonosporaceae bacterium | reverse complement strand
TTCGGGGCGAAGGCCATCTCACCCGAGGCGATGACCCCCGGACAGATCCTGTTGATCGGCGGCGGCACGCTGCTCGGGGTGGCGGTGCAGGCGGCCGGCCTGCTGCCGGCGCTGCGCAGAGTCGGCTTCCACTGGCGCTGGCGATTCGACTTCCGGGCGCTCGGTCTGCGCGAACTCGGCCGGCTCGGTGGCTGGATGTTCTGCTACGTCGCGGTCACCCAGCTCGGTTTGATCGTGGTGTTCAACCTGCTCAACCGGGCAGGCCGGGAGAACGCCGCCGGACCGCTGATCTATAACAACGTCTATCTGATGCTGATGATGGCGCACGGCATCATCGGAGTCTCGATCATCACCGCGCTGATGCCCCGGATGAGTGCGGCCGCTGCGGACGGCCGCACGGGCGACCTGGCCGCCGATCTGACCCGGGGAACCCGGATGGTCACCGTCGTCCTCGCCCCGATCGCCGTGGCCTACGCGGTGCTCGCTCAACCGATCTCGGTCATCCTGTTCCGATACGGGGCGTTCACCGCCGACAACGCGGTGGCGACCGCGCTGGTGCTGCTGACCGCCGGGCTGGCCCTGGTCCCGTTCGCGATCAGCCGACTGTTCACCTCCGCGTTCTACGCACTGCCGGACACCAAGACACCCGCACTTATCAACATCCCGGTCGTGGCGTTGCGGGCGCTGCTGCAGATCGGGCTGTTCCTCGCCTTCGCCGCCCAGTTCACCGCGGCCGGCCTGATGATCGGCAACGCCGTCTCGTACGTGGTAGCGGCCATCGCCTCCGCCTGGCTGCTGCGTGGCCGGGTCGGTCGAATCGGGCTACGGGATATGTCGGTCGGCCTCGCCAAGGTGCTTGTCGCCGCGCTCGGTGCCACTCTGGCCGGGCTGATCGTGGTCAAGCTGCTGCCCGGCGGCACTCCGCCCACCCGCGTCGAGTCGATCGTCCAGCTCGTGGTGGGCGGCGCGGTCATCGTGGCGGTCTACGCGGGGATCGCGATGGCGCTGCGGTTGCCGGAGATCCACAGTGCCGTCGAGATGGTCCGGCGCAGACTCATCCGCTGATCCGCATGATCCGCGGATAACGGGGAATCGGATGCTCGCCGCGGCTTCCGCCGTCCACGCCGGTCGACCCGCGCCCGGCCCCTAGCCGGAGCGGGCGGCGGGTCGCCTCGGACGACCCGGTGGGAAGGTGACATATTAGCGGTGCAGGAAACCCAGGTAAGGTCGTTGCGACAGACGAGACCACCTGTGCCGAGCCGGCACGCCCAAAGGAGGACCGGTGCCCCAGGTCGACGAGGGTCAGCAGGCGGGTGAGGCACCGCCGGCCGCGACCTTCGGCGCGCCCGTGGTCGGGGAGATCCTCGCCGAGCGCTACGAACTGGTAGAGCAGATCAACGACGACGGCCTCGGCCGGATGATCTGGCGCGGCGTCGACGTGGTGCTCCGCCGTCCGGTCGCCGTGATCGTGCGTTATCCGGGTGGCGAGTCGGCGAACGGCATGCTCCAGGCCGCCGTGGCCGCCAGCCGTGTGCTCCACCCCAACCTGGCCGGGGTGTACGACGCCATCGACGAGACGGAGCGCGCCTACGTCGTACGGGAGTGGGTGGATGGGATCCCGTTGCGGGATCTGGTAGCCGGCGGCCCGCTCGACCCGGCCCGCGCCGCAGCCGTCGGACATGCGGTCGCCAGCGGGGTGGCCGCTATTCACGCCAGCGGACTGGTGCATGGCGGCATCCATCCCGGCACCGTGCTGATCGCCGACGACGGACGGGTGATGCTCGCGGACATGCGCGCCGAGCCGGCGGACCGACCGGACGTGGACATCCGCGCGATCGGTGGGCTGCTCTACTTCGCGCTGACCGGACACTGGCCGTATGCCGAGACCGCCGACGAGGCCGCGCATCGTCCCACGAGACTGCCGGATGCGGTACGCGACAGTAGCGGGGTGATCGCGGCACCGCGGCAGATCCGCGCCGGCATCCCCTCCTACCTCGACGACTTGATCATGGATTTGCTCGACGCGAAGGTGCCCGCGCCCGCGGCGGACATCCTGGCGGCCGAGCTGAGCCGGTTCAGCACGCCTGACGAAGACCAGCACCTCTACCCGAGCGGTGCCCTGCGTTTCCTCGACACCGACGACGACCGACCCGAGCCGGTGCCGGATACCCGGCGGCGGGTGCTGGCCGGTGTCGCGGGCCTGGTAGCGGTCGCACTCGCTGGCTTGATCATCGGGGTCAGCGTGTTCTCCGGCGGCGACGGCGACGTCACCGGCGGTCCCACCGCCCAGCCCGACGGGACACCGAGCGCGTCACCGTCGGACGACCCCTCGACCGGCACGCCGCAGCAGCTCACGCTCACCGCGGACCAGGTGCGGGTCATCGACCCCGACTCGCGGCGGCGGGACGAACTCGGCGGCATCGCCGCGGTGGTCGACGGGGACCTCAACGAGGGATGGTCGACTCACTCGTACGATCGCAACCCCAGGTTCGGTGGTCTGAAGCGGGGCATGGGCATCTTGATCAACCTGGACGAGCCGCGCTACCTCACCTCGGTTCAGGTGGTCCTCTCCGCGTCCGGTGCCTCCGCCGAGTTGCGGACCGGCTCGGCCGACGCACCCGCCACCTCCGCCGGCGACAATCAGATTCTGGAGAGCTACACCCGGATCGGGGAACCGTACGAGCGGTACGACGGCTCGACCATGAGCTTCTCCGACTTCGATCCCGACCAGCGGTACCAGTACCTGCTGTTCTGGATCACCGAGCTGCCGCAGGACGCCCCCGCGAAATTCAAGATCGGGGTCCAGGAGATCATCGTCCACGGCAGGTGAGACCGCGACGCGTCTGGTCGTGCCGACCCCACCAGGCCCGTCCGGCTCGGTTAGGGTGCATCGGTGACCGGTACCGCAGGGCGCAGCGAACGACAGCCTGCTGTCCGGCCCGCGGCGCAGCATCCGCGGTCCGACGATCCCAGTGATCAGGAATTGCTCGCCGCCCACGTCGCCGGGGATCGCGCCGCATTCGCGACCCTCTTTCACCGGCACCGGGACCGACTATGGGCGGTCGCGCTACGGACGCTCGGGGACCGCGAGGAGGCGGCCGACGCGTTGCAGGACGCGCTGCTTTCGGCGCATCGGGCCGCGTCCAGGTTCCGGGGCGAGGCGGCGGTCAGCACCTGGCTGCACCGGATCGTGGTCAACGCCTGCCTCGACCGCATCCGCCGGCAGCGGTCGCACCGCACGGTCCCGTTCCCTGACCCGGCGACACCCTCCGGCGACCGCTCGGCCGGTCAGAGCGAACCGGCCGCACCGATCCCGGACCACGACACGGTGCTCGTGGTCCGGCAGGCACTCGCCCGGTTGCCGGTCGAACAGCGGGCCGCATTGATCCTGGTGGACGTGCAGGGCTATCCGGTCGCGGAGGTGGCTGAGATTCTGGGCGTGGCCGAGGGAACCGTGAAGAGCCGCTGCGCCCGGGGCCGGGCACGCTTGGCGATGCTGCTCGGCGATGCGGCGGTGGGCCGGGTGCGCACCACGGCGGCCAGCGGCGGCTCGGGGAACGCCTCCGCGGCGCGCGACGTCCAACCGGAGTCGGGCCGCGACGGGCGCGACGGTGATCGGGAGGAACAGTGAGCCGGGGCCAGTTCCAGGACATCGATCTCGACCTGCTGGCCGACTACGTCGGCGGGGCCCTCGACGGCACGCCGGAGCAAGGCGTCGTCGCCCGCCTGATCGCCGATGAGCCCGAGTGGGCCGAAGCCCACGCGGCCCTGGTCGCGGCCACCGAACGGGTACACGACTGCCTGGTCGCCTGGGGGTCGGAGGAAGTCGTCATGCCAGCCGACGTCACCGCACGCCTAACCGATGCGCTCGCGGCCGTCGGCGACGCCGACCGTGGTGCGGTGCAGTCACCGCCCCGCCTGCCGGCCCAGCCGCGACGCACGACGACCGCGCCGGATGACCGCAGCTCCACCGGCCGGAGACCGGCGGGCAGGCGCCGCCGGGTCCGCTGGGCGCATGTCGGCGTCATCGCAGCCGCCGCGGTCGTCGTGGGTGTCGGTGTCGGCTCGCTCGATCCCTTCACGACCGGTTCGAGCGAGTTGGACTCCCAGTCGATCGAAGCGGACGGGTCGGCTACCCCTGCGGCCGCGCTCGTACCGCCGCCGGCGGATCACATCGTGGCCAGCCAGACCCGCTATCTCCGGACCAACCTGAGCGAAGCGGCCGACTCGCCTACCACGGTCGACGTCGGGCCGCTGGTGTTGCATGCGACGACGGACAGACCCCTACCCGTGGTGCCGGGCTTGGAGCGGCTGGCCGACGACGACGACCTCACCGCCTGCCTGAGCGCGGTCGCAGCCGCTCACCCGGCCCCGGTCACGGTCGAACTGGTCGACTACGCCGCGTTCGAGAGCGAACCCGCCTTGATCTTGGTTTTCACCGACGGGGACGGCACACGGTGGGTGTGGGCGGTCGGGCCGGGATGCGGTCAGGTGGACGCCGACACCCGGCACCGGACGCGGGTAGGGTGAACCGTAGGACCGGTGACGTTACGCACCAGACGAGCGCCCGGGGAATATTCAGTTCGTACGATGAGTTCTGCTGCTGTTGCCGGCACCGGTTGACATCGGTCCAGGCAGTTCTTACCGGCATCGCCGGTGCAAGCGACAACACAGGATCCGGGGGTCAACGTGGACGAGATCCGTAACCTGATCATCATCGGCTCGGGGCCAGCGGGCTACACAGCCGCCATCTATGCCGCCCGGGCGCGGCTGAATCCCCTGGTCATCGAGGGCGTACAGTCCGGCGGCTCGCTGATGACGACGACCGAGGTGGAGAACTTTCCCGGCTTCCCCGACGGGATCATGGGTCCGGAACTGATGGACGCGATGCGCAAGCAGGCCGAGCGATTCGGCGCGGAGTTCATCACCGACGACGTGACGCGCGTCGAGTTGACCGACACCGGAGTGGTCGGATCCGCCGCCCACCACACGGTCTACGTCGGCGAGACTCAGACCACCTACCGGGCCAAGGCGGTGATTCTCGCAACCGGCTCGGCCTGGCGCCCGCTCGGCGTGCCGGGCGAGCAGGAATACCTCGGCCACGGCGTGTCTTCCTGCGCCACCTGCGACGGATTCTTCTTCCGTGACCAGGACGTGGCGGTGGTCGGCGGCGGGGACTCGGCCATGGAGGAGGCCACCTTCCTCACCCGCTTCGCGAAGTCGGTGACGATCATCCACCGCCGGGACGAGTTCCGGGCGAGCAAGATCATGGCGGCGCGGGCGCTGAGCAACGAGAAGATCCGCGTCGAGTGGAACAGCATCGTCGAGGAGATCCTCGGCGCCGACGGCAAGGTGACCGGGGTGCGGCTGCGCAACACGCACACCGGCGAGCAGAAGACGCTGGACGTCACCGGGGTCTTCGTCGCGATCGGCCACGACCCACGCAGCCAACTGTTCCGCGGCCAGGTCGAGTTGGACGACAACGGGTACGTGAAGGTCGACTCCCCCAGCACGCAGACCAACATCCCTGGCGTGTTCGCCGCGGGTGACCTGGTCGACCACACCTACCGCCAGGCCATCACGGCCGCGGGTAGCGGCTGCGCGGCGGCGCTCGACGCCGAACGGTTCCTCGCGACGTTGACCGAAGACTGAAACCGTCACCCCGAAGGAGGGTTTAGTGGGAAAGCTGAAGGCCGTCACCGACGCTAGCTTCGTCAGCGACGTGCTGCAGTCCGACAAGCCGGTGCTGGTCGACTTCTGGGCCGAGTGGTGCCAGCCCTGCCGGAAGGTCGCCCCGCTGCTGGAGGAGATCGCCGACGAGCTAGGCGACAAGGTCAGCATCGTCAAGCTCAACATCGACGAGAACCCGGAGACGGTTCGGGCGTACCGGGTGATGTCGGTCCCGACCCTCACCGTGTTCCGCAACGGGAAGCCGGTGCAGTCGCTGGTCGGTGCCCGGCCCAAGCGTGATCTGGTGAAGCTGATCGAGTCGGCGCTCTGACCCGCGCCGCGGTCTGCTGCCACGCGTCTGTCCGCGCCCCGCGCCGCGATCGCGGCGCGGGGCGCGCGCGTTGCGGCAACCTTCCGCGGCGGCAGCGCCGTCACGATACGCTCCGGAGGCATCTCGCTCAGGCGGGCACCGGTGCCGGCATTCATGCCGGTCCGACACGCCCGCCAGGTCCGATGCAGAGGAGGCGGTACGTGCGACCGATCCGACGTGGTGAGCGCGGTCCGGCGGTGGCCGAGATCCGTCGTATTCTCACCAGCCTCGATCTCTTGCCACCCGGGAGGCCGAGCGACGAGTTCGACGCGGGAACCGAACGTGCGGTCCGCGCATTTCAGCAGAGCCGTGGTCTCAGCGTCGACGGCGCGGTCGGACCGGAGACCTGGCGGGCGCTGGATGCGGCGCGGTGGCGGCTGGGTGCCCGCACGCTCTACCACTCGGTGTCCCAGCCGTTGTGCGGCGAGGATGTGCGCACACTGCAGGAACGCATGCTGGAGATGGGTTACGACACCGGCCGCGCCGACGGGGTGTACGGCCCACGGACGGCGCGGGCAGTGGCACAGTTCCAGCGCGAGATCGGCCTGCGCTCCGACGGTACGTGTGGGCCGCAGACGCTCAACGCGCTGCGCCGGCTCGGCCGAAAGGTCATCGGCGGCCGGCCGCAGTGGTTGCGTGAGGCCGAAGCGCTGCGCCGGGCTGGACCGAACCTGGTCGGCAAGGTGATCGTCATCGACCCGGGGCACGGCGGGCCGGACCCGGGTTCGGTGGTGCAGGACGGCTCGCTGCGCTGGACGGAGGCCGACCTGGCGTACGACCTCGCCACCCGGTTGGAGGGGCGCCTCGCCGCCGTCGGCATGCGAGTACATCTCACCCGGGGCCCCGAACCGACGCAGCCGATACCCGACCTCGCCCGTGCGGAACTCGTCAACGAACTCGGCGCCGACCTGCTCATCTCCATTCACCTCGATGAGCATCACAACCCGGAGGCGAACGGCGTCGCCACCTACCACTACGGGACGGGTAACGGGGTGACGTCGACCATCGGTGAGCATCTCGCCGGGCTGGTGCAGCGAGAGATCGTCGCACGGACCGGCCTGCGCGACTGCCGTACCCACGCGAAGACGTGGGAGCTGCTTCGGCTCACCCGGATGCCTGCGGTACGCGTCGAGGCCGGCTACCTCACCTCGCCCTTCGATCGTGCGCGGCTCGTCGATCCACGTTTCCGGGACAAGATCGTCGAGGCGATCATCGCCGCCGTGCAACGTCTCTACTTCCCGGCTGACCAGGACGTGCCGACCGGCTCGATCGACGTCCGCGAACTGCGGGCCATGCTGGCCACCGCCGCCGTGGCCGAGTCGGGCTAGACGCCGCCGGCGGGCACCGCCACCGGGCGTACCGGACGGAGCAGCACCTCCGGGTGCATCGACCCGAGCAGCCGATCCAGTGCGTACTCGACGTCCGACTTCCAGGTCAAGGCGGTCCGCAACTCCAGTCGCAGCCGGGGATACCTCGGGTGGGGCCGGACCGTCTTGAAGCCGACGGCGAGGAAGAAGTCGGCCGGTGCCAGGCAGCGAAACTCGTCGTCGCCGGCCGAGGCGGCGCCGAACGCCTCGATCGCTCGGATCCCGCGCTTGGTCAGGCTGCGTGCCACACCCTGCACCAACATCCGTCCGAGCCCGCCTCCGGTGAATGGGCGCACCACGTGCGCGGTGGTGAGCAGGGCGGCGTCAGCGGAGACCGGCGAGGTGGGAAACGACAGTGCGCGCGGGACGTACGTCGGCGGCGCGTACATCGCGAACCCGGCCGGCGCACCGTCGACGTAGACCAGCTCGCCGCACGATCCCCACTCCAGCAGGGTCTGCGACACCCAGGCTTCCTTCTCCAGCCCGGGGTCGCCCGTCGAGCACGCCCGGTCCGCCGCGATCGGATCGAGTTCCCAGTAGACGCACTGCCGACACGGCAGCGGCAGATCCCCGAGCGTGTCCAGGGTCAGACTGACCAAGCGCCGTGACATCGGCAGGTCTCCCGGTCGTACTCGTCAGGACCACCCCGTCGGCCCGATCGCCTACTGGTCCCAACGAAGAATCCTACGCCGCGGCCGAGCGCGGGAGTGTCGGAAAGCTCGCGGTAACCGGGTGGACCAGGGACCCGACCGGGTAGACACTGGAGACTAGGATCGGCCGAACAGCGGTGCCGTCGGAGTCGCCGCCTGCTCTGTCCGCCCAAGCCGTCGCCAGTCGGCGAGCACAACCGGGCATCCCGCGGAGGTAATGGCATGACCGGCACAACGCTAGACGACTACTCCGACCGGTACGCCCGGCGGGTTCGCGGCATGACCCCGTCGGAGATCCGCGCCCTCTTCGCGGTCACCAGCCGGCCCGAGGTCGTCTCGCTCGCGGGCGGTGCGCCGTATGTCAGCGCGCTGCCGCTCGACGCCGTCGGCGAGATGGTCGGCCGCCTGGCGCTGGAGCGGGGTGCCACGACACTGCAGTACGGGATCGGGCAAGGCGCTCTCGACCTTCGGGAGCGGATCTGTGAGGTCATGGCGCTCGGCGGCATCGACGTCGCCAGCGGCGCCTCACCCGACGATGTGGTGGTGACCGTCGGCGGACAGCAGGCGCTCGACCTCGTCGCCCGTGTCTTCCTCGACCCCGGGGATGTGGTGCTCGCCGAGGGTCCGACCTATGTCGGCGCGCTCGGCGTGTTCCAGGCCGCTCAGGCTCAGGTCGTACACGTTCCGATGGACGACGAGGGACTGATCCCGGAGGCGTTGGAGCAGGCGGTCGCCGAGGTGCGGCGAACGGGTCGTCGGGCCAAGTTCCTCTACACCATCCCGACGTTCCAGAACCCCACGGGGGTGACTCTCACCGAGGAGCGTCGGGAGCGGGTACTCGACATCTGTGAGCGGGTCGGGCTGCTCGTCGTCGAGGACGATCCGTACAGCCAGCTCAGCTTCGACCATGTCGCGCCCGCGCCGTTGCGCGCCCGTCGTCGCGACGGCGTCTTCTACCTCGGCACCTTCTCCAAGACGTTCGCCCCGGGGCTGCGGGTCGGCTGGGTGTTGGCTCCGCCGGCGGTGCGGGAGAAGCTGGTGATGGCCAACGAGGCGCAGATCCTCTGCCCAAGCGCGTTCGCCCAGGCGGCGGTGGCCACCTATCTCGCTGAGATGCCGTGGCGGGAGCAGATCAAGAGTTTTCGCGAGATCTACCGGGAACGACGCGACGCGCTGCTCGCGGCGCTGGCCGACCTGATGCCGCAGGGCACCGCCTGGACCGAACCGCAGGGTGGGCTGTTCGTCTGGGCCACCCTGCCGGACGGTCTCGACGCCAAGGCCATGTTGCCGCGCGCCGTCGCCGCCCGAGTGGCTTACGTACCCGGCACCGGCTTCTTCGCCGACGGATCGGGGGCGGGCCACATGCGGCTGAACTTCTCGTTCCCGCCCCCGGAACGGATCCGGGAGGGGGTTCGCCGCCTGGCCGGGGTGATGGAGCAGGAGTTGGCCGTCCGCAAGGTCTTCGGTTCGGCCGGCGGTTCGCTGGTGCGCCGACGCAGTCGGCCGGGTACCGATGCGCCCGGCCCGTACCCGGCATGATCACCGGGATGGAGCCGCCCGCCCCGGTCCGCCGATTGCGGATCGCCCTTCCCGACACGGTACGGGACCTGCGGGTGATGGTGCTGGCCGGTGGGCTGTCGTACGAGCGTGAGGTTTCGCTGCGATCGGGGCGAAGAGTGCTCGACGCGCTCCGGTCGGTGGGTATCGAGGCGGAACTGCGCGATGCGGACGCCACCTTGCTGCCCCTTCTGCAAGCCGATCCCCCGGATGCCGTAGTCATCGCGCTGCACGGTGCGCCGGGTGAGGACGGGTCGCTGCGCGGGGTGCTCGACCTGTGCGGTGTTCCGTACGTGGGCCCGGATGCCCGCTCGGCCCGGCTCGCCTGGGACAAGCCGTCCGCGAAGGCGGTGCTGCGGGAAGCCGGCATCCCGACCCCGGACTGGGTCGCCCTGCCGCACGACCGCTTCTCGGAGTTGGGCGCCGCGGCCGTCCTGGACCGGATCCTCGATCGCCTCGGCCTGCCGTTGATGGTCAAGCCGGCCCAGGGTGGCTCCGGGTTGGGTGGCGCGGTGGTGCGGGATGCGGTAGCGCTGCCCGCGGCGATGGTCGGCTGTTTCGGCTACGGCTCGACGGCCCTAGTCGAACGCTACGTACCGGGCATGGACGTGGCGGTCTCCATCATCGATGTGGGCGACGGCCCGCAGCCCCTGCCTGCGGTCGAGATCGTGCCCCGCAACGGGATCTACGACTACGCGGCCCGCTACACGGCGGGGCTGACCACCTGGTACGCACCCGCCCGTTTGGCGCCCGAAGTGGCGATCCGGGTCGCGGAGACCGCCCTTGCCGCGCATTCCGCCCTCGGGCTACGGGACCTGTCCCGGGTCGATCTGATCGTGGACGAGCACGGTCAGCCTCATGTGCTGGAGGTCAACGTGGCCCCTGGCATGACCCCGACGTCGCTGCTTCCACTGGCCGTTCAGGCAGCCGATCTGGATTTCGGCCGCTTGATGGGCACACTGGTCGG
>DASVCA010000173.1:0-11755 GCA_036381835.1 Micromonosporaceae bacterium | reverse complement strand
GTCTTCGTGCTCGACGAGACGGGTGGGGAGGTCATCACCATCACCACGGCGGGTGAGAAGCCTACGGTGAAGGTTGGTGAGCTCATCACCGTCGAGCAGTTGGAGGCCATTCCGTGGGCGACCAACGGTCGTAACGGTGTGACGTTCCGGGCCGTGTCGCTGAAGCCGAAGTCTGGCGCGGTGAAGTAGGTCAACCCGGCATCTGGTGGTTGTGCCCTCGCAGGTGTCCTACTGAAGCGGCCTGTCGCCGCTGATGTAATCAGTGAGGCAGTCCGGGAATGTTTCCGGCGTCCATGTTCCCGGACTGGTCACCACGATCGGTGGTGACGTCCCTATTAGAGCGGCGCGGGGTCGGTACCGGCGTCCAAACCTGCCGACCCCGTGCCTTCCAACTCATCCGCCCCAACTCGCGATTGGGAGGACTCGTCGTGTCCAAGTCTAGCTCTCGCCGCCCCTTCGGGCGTGCTACCGGAACGGTGACGGTCGTTGCGGCCAATGTTCACCGTTCGTCTGCCCGTAACGCCCGCCTGGCGTTCGTCATCACCGCGCTTGCCGTCGGTTTGCTGTCGGCCACCGTGGCAGCCGACCAGACTCACCCTATCCTCGCCGCCGTGCTCGGCGGTCTGATCGGTGCCGGTACGGGCGCTGTCGTGTGGACGGTTGTCCGCGTGTGGCCGGTGATCCGCCTGGTGTGGTGGTGGCTGCCCGAGATCACCCTGGCTGTGGGCCTGGTCTACGGGTGGGTCGCCCTCGCTCGGGCGACGTCGCTTCCGGTCCGCTTGGCGGTGGTGGCTGTGGTGGTGGGTGTTCCCGCCGCCGTTCCGGCCATCCGCCGGCGGCTGGCCGCGGTCGCCTGGTGTGTGATCGTCCGCCACCGGCTGCGGGTGTGTTTAGCCCAGTTCATCCACGCCCACTCATCCGGCAGTCTGCCGCTGATCCTGCTGGCCCGCCCCACCCCGGTAGGAGAACGGGTCTGGATCTACCTGCGGCCCGGCCTGTCCTATGCCGACCTGAACACCCGGCTGGACAAGATCGCCGTCGCTTGTCACGCCACATCGGTGGTGGTGGAGAAAGCGTCCGAGAAGAATTCAGCGTTCCTGCGAGTCGATATCAAACGCCGTGACGTGCTGGCGGACACGGTCGGCTCGCCGCTGCCGGGCCTGGTTGACCCGGCCGCTCCCTCCACCCCGCGCACTCCCGGCACCCTGCCCACCGCACTGGATCTGCCCGACGTCGCGGACATCCCCACCCAACCCGCCGCCGTGAATAAGCCGGTGCCGTCGTCGAACGGCAAGCCGGCCACCACTACTGCCACCGCTGCAGCGGTCAACGGCAGTAGCGGGGAGGACATCTCCGACTGGATCTGACCCCCTCTCCCGCACCTCATCGATCTGTTACCCGGGGCGTGAGGCGCTGCCTCGCGTGGCATCTCGCGCCCCTCGTCTTCCTGGTGGAGGAACCCATGCCTGTCCCGACCGATGACGGCACCACTGTGCCGGTCGGCCCGTCACTGTCGATGTTCGACCCCATCTACCTGGGCATCGACGAGTTCGGTGCCCCCGTCTACCTCGAACTGGTCTACCGCAACCTCCTCGCCGGAGGCGAACCCGGCGGCGGCAAGAGCGGACTACTCAACACCATCGCCGCGCACGCCGCCCTGTCCACCGACACCCGCCTGGTGCTCTTCGACGGCAAACTCGTCGAACTCGGCATGTGGGAGCAGGTCGCCGACGAGTTCGTCGGCCCGGACATCACCCACGCCCTCGACGTACTCCGCCGTCTCCAGGTCGTGATGAACAACCGGTACGCGTGGCTACGCGCCCACCACCGCCGCAAGATCTCACCCGTCGACGGGCTGTCGATCATCACCGTCATCGTCGACGAGATCGCCTACTACTCCGCCACCGTCGGCACCAAACAGGAACAAGAGGAATTCGTCGCCCTGCTGCGGGACCTGGTCGCCCGCGGCCGTGCCGCCGGCATCCCGGTCGTCGCCGCCACCCAACGGCCAAGCTTCGACATCATCCCCACCTCGCTGCGGGACCTGTTCGGCTACCGGGCCGCCTTCCGCTGCACCACACCCAACAGCTCGAACATCGTCCTCGGCCACGGCTGGGCCGAACAAGGCTACTCCGCCACCGACATCTCCCCGACCAACCAGGGCTCGGCGTATCTGATCGCCGAAGGCGGCATCCCCCGCCGCATCAAAGTCGCCTACCTCACCGACGGCCAAATCCAGTCAATCGCCGACTACGCCGCCTGGATCCGCCACACCCACGGACTCGGCGTCGACGAACAACACGCCGCACACCTGGCCACCACCGCTGAAACCCTCACCGAAAGGGCTGCCTGATGAACACCCGTCAACGGGCACGCGCCCGTGCCAACAACGAGAAGATGGCCGACTTCATCGAACTGTGGATCATCGGCGTACCCGAACAAGTCGCCGCCCTCGTTCACCTCGCCATGCGCAGCGGACGACTCGTCTACGCCTCCCCACCCACCACTGTCGGCAATGGCGACCCCCGCATGCGCCGCTACCTGCGGCTGCGCAACCACTGAGCCGACCGGCAGGACCGGGAACCGCCTGCCAAGCATCTCCCGGTCCCGCCGGCTCTTCCACCACCTGCCCTCATCGAAAGGACGTGGCTGTCATGCAGGCTACCCACCCCACCGACCGGGCATCCCGCGTTGAGGGTGTCGTCCTAGTCCTCATCCTCCTCACCGTCGCAGGCTTCGCCGGAGCGGCCTCCTTCACCCACGTCAAAGACTGGACCCTGGCCAACTCGCCGGAAGGAACCGGTGAATGGTTCGGCTGGGCCAACGCCGTCATCTCCGAACTCGTCCCCATCGCCGCCCTCCTCACCATCCGCCGTCGACGCCGCACAGGCGGCCCGATCGGCTACCCCATGTTCCTGCTCATCGCCGCAGCGGCCTTATCACTGTCCGCACAACTCGCCGTCGCCAAACCCAGCCCGTCCGGGTGGCTACTCTCCGCCGTCCCCGCCCTCGCCTTCATGGCCCTGGCCAAACTCGTCCTCGCCCCCGTCAAACCCGGACACCAACCCACCACCACCGAACCGGCCGACGCCGCCGCTGACGCACCGACACCCGTCAACGCACAACCCACACCGACCGTCGTCGAGCCCGAACCGACCCCGACCGTCGTCGAGCAGGTCCCGGTCGTCGACAAGCAACCCGAACCCGTAACCGAACCCGTGGCCGAGCCGGTCACTGTGCCGGCACATCTGATCCCGGCTGCCCGATTCGCCGTGGTCAACCACCAGCAGCACACCGGACGGCCCATCACCGCCGAGCAGCTCGCCGACCGGCTCGACATCACCCCAACCATCGCCAGCCACCTGCTGGCCATCATCGACCCGCCGGCCACCACCACCCCGGCACGGGTCAACGGCGCCCCCGTCCTGAACGGGGCTACCGCGTGATTTCGACGCTGGACGTCGCACCCCGACCGGCCACCGGCCGGGGTGCGGCCTCGAACGCCGAAACACCCCATGCGCCCGGCTACACCGCCATCGGCCAGGCCCTCACCCGCGCCGGCCAACCCGACTACTTCACCTGGCTCGACCACATCCGCCCCGCCGCCGGATGCACCCGCCCCATCCGGTTGATCGGGGAAATCATCACCCTCGACGGCGCAACCGGGCGGCTGTTGTCAGCCGTGCGCACCCACACCCTGCCGGATGGGCAGATCTACAAAGCCTGCGGCAATCGCCGTCGCACCGTCTGCCCCTCTTGCGCCCACACCTACCAGGGCGACGCCTACCAACTCCTGCGTTCTGGCCTGGTAGGCGGCAAAGGCGTACCCGAAACGGTCGCCCAACACCCGACGGTCTTCGCCACCTTCACCGCCCCCTCCTTCGGCCCCGTCCACACCCGCCGCACCAACCGGCACGGCACCGTGCTGGCATGTCGCCCGCGTCGGGAACCCGAGCTATGCCCCCACGGCATCGACCTGCGCTGCCACCGCCTGCACAACGAGGACGACCCACTACTCGGCACACCGCTGTGCCTGGACTGCTACGACCACCGGCACCAGGTCGTGTGGAACAACCACGCCTCCGAGCTGTGGCGACGCACCCGCATCACACTCGAACGGCGCCTTCGCCGCACCGCCCGCGCTCTCGGCGTCGACGGGAGCACCCTGCGCCTGCGCTACGCCAAAGTCGCTGAAATGCAACGCCGCGGCGTGGTGCACTTCCACGCCGTCATCCGCCTCGACGGCCACGACCCCACCACCCCTGAGGCGATCCTGCCCCCACCCGCCGCACTCACCACGGCACATCTGATCGATGCGATCACGGCCGCCGCACACCAGACCGCCCTCACCACCGAACCCCACCCCGCCAATCCCACAGGCTGGCCCATCACCTGGGGCGAACAACTCGACGTCCGACCCGTCACCCTCACCGGTGACCTCACCGACCGGAAAGTAGCCGCCTACCTCGCCAAGTACGCCACCAAAGCCACCGAAGCCACTGGCCACACCTCCACCCGCCTCACCACCGACACCATCGACCTCTACGCCAACCCCGACGGCACCCACCCCGAACGGCTCATCCACGCATGCTGGACCCTCGGCGCCCATCCCGGCTGGTCCGGGCTACGCCGCTGGGCACACATGCTCGGATACGGCGGCCACTTCCTGACCAAAGCCCGCCGCTACTCGACCACCTTCCGCCTCCTGCGCGACACCCGCACGGCCCACCGACGCCACCAGGAGGACCAGGAGCAGACCGGCATCGTCCGCGCCGTCAACCACACCGGCGAAGAAACCACCCTCACCGTCGGCCTGCTCACCTTCGCCGGAGCAGGCTGGCGCACCACCGGCGACGCACTGCTGGCCAACACCGCCGCCGCACTCGCCCGCACCCGACAACAAGTCGCCCGCGAAGAACTCGCCCACGAACAAAGCCGCGTCCTTGCCGCTGCTTGATCCCCTCCCGTCACCAACCGAAAGGAGATCGCAATGTCACCTCTCGTCACCGAACCACCGCGCTGCCTCCGCGTGGAGGAAGCCGCCCGACTGCTCAACATCGGCCGCTCAACCGCCTACGACCTCATCCGCTCCGGCCGGCTGCGATCGGTCAAGATCGGCCGCCGTCGACTCATTCCCCGTGACGCCCTTGAATCCCTGCTTGCCTCGCTTGAGGAGGACCGCTGATGCCGCCTCGTCGCAGAGCCAACGGTGAAGGCACCATCGTCCGCCGCTTAGACGGCCGATTCCACGCCGCCTACTACGTCCTCACCCCGGACGGCACCCGCCAACGCCGCTACGTCTACGGGCGCACCTGGGAGGAATGCCACACCAAGCTGGTCGAGATGAAAGCCAAGACCGCCCAAGGTATTCCGCTGGCGGTCAAGGCGTGGACCCTTGAGGGGTACCTGCACCACTGGCTGACCGAGATCGCAGCTCGCCGGCTACGCCCAACCACCATCGCCGGCTACGAAACGGTCATCCGCGTTCACCTCGTTCCGGCACTCGGCAAGAAACAACTCACCAAACTGACTCCCCAAGACGTGCGACGTCTACTCGCCACAAAACGCGACGCCGGATTGTCAGTACGCATGGTGCAGTACATCCACGCGGTGCTACGCAACGCCCTACAAAACGCTGTCCGAGAGGAACTCGTCACCCGCAACGTCGCCCGACTCGTCCAGGTCGAGGCCCCGGATTACGAAGTCGGCAAAGGGCTGACCATCACCCAAGCCCAACGACTCCTCGAAACCGTCAAACCCACCCGATGGCACACCCTCTACCTCATGGCGCTCATGCTCGGCCTACGCCGCGGGGAACTGCTCGGCCTGCGCTGGTCGGACATCGACCTGGACAACGCCACCCTGACCGTTCGACACAACCTCGTCCGTGCCGCCGGGCAACTACGGCTCCAGGCCCCCAAGACCCGCCGGTCCCGACGAACCCTGCCACTGCCCCCGCAGGTAACCACCGCGCTACGCGCTCATCGAACCAGACAAGCCAAGGAACGACTCGCCGCGGGCTCCTCCTGGGCAGACAACGATCTGGTCTTCACCACCGCAGTCGGCACACCCATCGAACCACGCAACCTGAACCGGCACTTCTACAGCATCCGCGACCGGGCCGGACTGCCCGACGTCCGCTTCCACGACCTACGACACACCTGCCTGACCCTCCTACTCAGCCTCGGCACCCCACCACACATCGCCCAAGCCATCGCCGGACACTCACACATCGATGTCACCATGACGATCTACGCCCACACCGGCATGAGCGAGCAAACCGAAGCACTACGCAAGCTCGGCGAGGCATTCGGCCCGACCGGCTGATGTCAGAAACAGATGTCAAAACCCCGCCCGGCACGTCCGACACGGCAAACCGGGCGGGGTTTTTGCTGGTCGGTGGTGGTGGGCGCGGCAGGTTTCGAACCTGCGACCCCTCGCTTGTAAGGCGAGTGCTCTCCCACTGAGCTACGCGCCCGGAACACCGGAGGTGTGCCGCCGGCGGCTAGCTTACCCTGCCGCCACCGACGGCTGCCGAGCTCGGTCAGGCGGTCAGGGCGGCCAGCGCCTTGCGCCAGGCCTCCTGGTCGCGCGCCTCGCCGGGCATGTTCATCTCGGCGAAGCGGACGATGCCCTGCTTGTCGATGATGAAGGTGCCCCGGTTGGCGATGCCCCGCTCCTCGTTGAAGACCCCGTATGCCTGGGCCACCGCGCCGTGCGGCCAGAAGTCCGACAGCAGCGGGAACTGGAAGCCCTCCCGATCTGCCCACACCTTGTGCGCGAAGACCGAGTCGACGCTGACGGTGAGCACCTGGGTGTCGTCGTTGACGTATTCGTTGAGGTTGTCCCGCACCTCGCACAGCTCACCCTGGCAGAGCCCGGTGAACGCCAGCGGGTAGAAGACCAGCAGCACGTTGCGCTCGCCCCGGAAGGCCGAGAGCCGGACCTCCTGGTTGTTCTGGTCCTTCAGCACGAAGTCGGGGGCCTCGGTGCCAACCTCGATCGGCATACCTACTCCTCGCGGTGAAATCGGTCCCGGCCATCCGGCACAGGTCGGACGATTGGCGACAGACTTCAGCCTGCCACGACGGGGCGGGGGTACCAACCGCTCCCCCCGCTCACGCCGCGGCGTTGGCTACTTCTTCGCCCGGGCGGCGCGGGGCAGTACCAACCGTGCTGCGGTCCAGTCCTTGCCGGCGTTGACCGTCGAGGTCTGCTGCAGGCCGGCGTGCGGCGCGGACTCGCTGATCTCGCTCGGATCAACGTGCCCGGGACGGCCCGCCTTGGGGGTCAACAGCCAGACCACGCCGTTGTCGGCCAGCGGGCTGAGCGCGTCGACGAGGATCTCGAACAGGTCCCCGTCGCCGTCGCGGTACCACACCAGGACGGCGTCGACGACCTCGTCGGTGTCTTCGTCGACCAACTCCCCGCAGCGGTCGGTCAGGGCGTCGCGGAGCTCATGGTCGACGTCCTCGTCGTACCCCATCTCCATGACGACCATCCCCGGCTCGATGCCGAGCCGGTCCGCCAGGCTCCGTACGCCGTCGGCGGCCTGACCAGCGGTCGCGCTCACTGTCGCGTGCCTCCTCGTCTTGAAAAATGCTGCCGGCATCCCTGCGACGCCGATAGCGAAAGTCCACACAGTTGTGCCGTCGCGCGCAAGTGGCGCACCGAGTGGAAGGCAATTTACCGCGCCAACAGCGCCCGGGCACCCTGGGTGATGGCATCTTCGTCAACCAAGACCCGGTGCGCGGCGGGCCCGAGCGGGACGAAGGAGTCCGCCGACGCCACCCGCCGGACCGATCCGACATATCCTCCGTCAACCAGCGCGGCAACCACTCCCTCCCCGACTCCACCCGTGCGACGAGTCTCGTCCACCACGAGTACTCGACCGGTCGCCGCGGCCTCACGCAGGATGTCGGCCACCGGCAGCGGCGCAAGCCACCGCAGATCCACCACCCGAGTGCCGACTCCATCGGCCGCCAACCGCGCGGCGACCCGCAACGACATGCGCAGCCCGTTGCCGAAGGTGATGATCGTCATATCCGCTCCGGTTCCGACCGCATAGACCCGGGCCCGACCGATCGGCACATGGCTGCCGGGCCATTCCTGCGGCCCCAGGTAGGGTGCGAGCCACTCCCCATCGCCGTCCCGGTACAGATCCCGGGTGTGGTAGAGGGCGATCGGCTCCAAGAACACGCTGACCCCGCCGTCCACCAGGGCATGCGCGATGCAGGTACGAAGCATCGCAGCGGCGTCGTCCGGGCGGGCCGGCACCGCGAGCACCAGGCCGGGCACGTCCCGGAAGACCGCCACCGAGTTCTCGTTGTGAAAGTGCCCGCCAAAGCCTTCCTGATAGGCCAGTCCGGCGATCCGGACCACCATCGGGTTGCGGTACGCGCCACGGGAGAAGAACTGCATGGTGGCCGCCTCGCCACGCAGTTGGTCCTCGGCGTTGTGCAGGTAGGCCAGGTATTGGATCTCCGGTACGGGCAGCAGACCGGCCAGCCCCACGCCCAACCCGAGCCCGAGGATCGAGGTCTCGTCGAGCAGCATGTCGAACACCCGGGTCGGGCCGAAGCGGTCCCGCAGCCCCTTGGTGACCCCGTACACCCCGCCCTTGGCGGCCACGTCCTGCCCGAAGACCAGCAGGCCGGGGTGCTGCAGCATCGCGTCGGCGAGCGCGGCGTTGACGGTCTGGGCGAGGGTGAGCGGGCCCGCCTTCTCGGGTGGATGGCCCTTGAACGCGCTGAGCCGGGCGTCCGCGTCCGGCCCGGCGGCCCGGGCGGCCATGTCCGCCACCATCCGCGCGACCCGGGCGGGGCGGCGCGGTGCGAGTGGGGCGACGATCTCCGCCGCGGTGGCGAGCTTCGGCTCGCCCAGCGACTCCTCCGCCAACTGCCGCACCCGCCAGCCGACCTCGTCGTATCGTGCCAGCAGCTCCTCAGGGGTGGCCAGGCCCGCCGTCACGAGCAGCCGCGCGGTGGCGACCAGCGGGTCGCGGGCTACGTCCCGGGCGATGTCCGCACGGGTGCGGTAGACCTGTTCGACGTCGGCGCCGGCGTGGCCCATCAGCCGCACGGTGGACAGGTGCAGCACGGCGGGGCGACGGTGCCGGCGCACCCAGTCGACCGCCGCCACCGCGACGTCGTACGTCTCGGCCGGGTCGCAGCCGTCGGCGGCGAAGTAGCGGATGCCCGGCTTGGCGGCGAGCGCCGCCGCGACCCAGCCGCGCGGCGAGGGCACGCTGATGCCGAGGCCGTTGTCCTCGCAGACGAACAGTACGGGCAGCCGCACCTGGCGGTGGTCGCACCATCCGGCGGCGTTGAACGCGGCGGTGGCGCTGGCATGGTTGATCGACCCGTCGCCGAAGGAGCAGATCACGATGGCGTCCTGCGGCCACGGCCGGGCCGGATCGGGGAACGGGTTGGCCCGCCGCCGGAAACCTTCCACGGCGTACGCGATCCCGAGCGCCCGCGGCAGGTGGGAGGCGATGGTCGACGTGGTGGGGATGATGTGCAGGTCGGCGCTGCCGAACACCTTGTGCCGGCCGCCCGCGATCGGGTCGTGCGCGGAGGCGACGACGCCGCGCAGCACATCCCGGGCGGCCCGGTCCAGCGCGTCGGCGTCGGTCTCCTCGGCGTGCTTGGCCTGTAGGGCGCGGGCGCAGTAGAAGGCTCCCGACCGGTAGTGGAGCAAAGCCGGGTCGGTGGGGCGTAGCGCGGCTGCGACGGCGGCGTTGCCCTCATGACCCGAGGAGCCGATGGTGTAGTAGCCCTCGCCGAATTCGCGCAGCCAACGAGCGGCCAAGTCGAGTTGACGGCTGGCCGCCTGGGCGTCGAAGAGCCGGCGCGCGATCTGCCCGGTCAGGGCTGTGCCCTCGCGCAGCGGGTCGTCGGGGGACCGCCCGGCGGGCCCGGTCGCGAGCGCGGTGATGGTGGTGCGGAACTGTTCGTCGAGCTCCTGTGGGGTCGTCACGCGGACAGCATCGCCGAATCGGGACCATTAACGCCACTGGTGATGACCCGGACGCTCGTGTGTGTCGCCTCAGCCGGGCAGGAAGGAGAACCGCACCTGGCGGACGGCGTTGTCCGCGTTCGGGTCGACCAGGCAGATCGACTGCCAGGTGCCGAGCGCGATCCGGCCGCCGATCACGGGAAGTGTGGCGTACGGGGCGACGAACGCGGGCATCACGTGGTCGCGGCCGTGCCCGGGTGAGCCGTGCCGATGCCGCCAGCGGTCGTCGGCGGGTAGCAGGTCGTCGAGTGCCCGCAGCAGGTCGAGGTCGGATCCGGCGCCGGTCTCGATGATCGCCACCCCAGCGGTGGCGTGCGGGACGAACACGTGCAGCAGGCCGTCGCCGCGGCCGGACACGAACGCGGACGCCTCGGCTGTGATGTCCCGTACGGTCGGACGGTTGCCGGTACTCACCGTGATGATCTCGGTGTCCATGTCCGCGAGTCTGCCAGTGCCCCCGGTGCGCAGGGTGCCCACACCGCCACCAACCGGGTTCTCGCCGCGGTTACCGGTCGGTACACATATGTCTGGTCACCGAGTAGCAAGGGAGGCGTGACGGCGGAAGCCGGGAGGGGGCAGGATGGATCGGAAGGATGAGCACCAGAGGGTGTCCCCACACAAGGACGAAGGAACGCCTGTGGCTACGGAACGCAAGCGCCCGGTGATCAGCGACGGCCTACCAAGCCAGCTGCCGGACATCGACCCTGAGGAAACCAACGAATGGGTCGAGTCGCTCGACGGTGTCATCGATGAGCGCGGAGGAAAGCGTGCGCGCTACATCATGCTGCGCCTGCTGGAACGCGCCCGCGAACGTCAGGTCGGCGTGCCGCCGTTGACCACCACCGACTACATCAACACCATTCCGCCGGAACGGGAGCCCTGGTTCCCGGGGGACGAGCACATCGAGCGGCGGATCCGCGCGTACATCCGGTGGAACGCGGCGATGATCGTGCATCGCGCGCAGCGGCCGGAGATCGCCGCGGGCGGGCACATCTCCACCTTCGCCAGCTCGGCGTCGCTGTACGAGGTCGGCTTCAACCACTTCTTCCGCGGCCGCAGTCATCCCGGCGGCGGCGACCAGGTCTTCTTCCAAGGGCACGCCTCCCCCGGCATCTACGCCCGGGCCTTCCTTGAGGGCCGGCTCACCGAGCAGCAGCTCGACGGCTTCCGGCAGGAGCGCTCCCACCCGGGCGGCGGCCTGCCGTCCTACCCGCACCCGCGGCTGATGCCCGACTTCTGGGAGTTCCCCACGGTTTCGATGGGGTTGGCGGGGTTGAACGCCATCTACCAGGCCCGGTTCAACCGCTACCTGCACCACCGCGGCATCAAGGACACCTCGGACCAGCGGGTCTGGGCGTTCCTCGGCGACGGGGAGATGGACGAGCCGGAGACGCTGGGCGCGATCGGGTTGGCCGCCCGCGAGGAACTGGACAATCTGATCTTCGTGGTCAACTGCAACCTCCAGCGGCTGGACGGCCCGGTGCGCGGCAACGGGAAGATCATCCAGGAGCTGGAGGCGCTGTTCCGGGGCGCCGGCTGGAACGTGATCAAGGTGATCTGGGGCCGGGAGTGGGACGCGCTGCTCGCCGCCGACACCGACGGCGCGCTGGTCAACCTCATGAACAGCACGCCGGACGGGGACTACCAGACGTACAAGGCTGAGTCCGGGGCCTACGTCCGCGAGCACTTCTTCGGGCGCGACCCGCGCACCCGCAAGATGGTCGAGCACATGACCGAC
>DASVCA010000172.1:0-28701 GCA_036381835.1 Micromonosporaceae bacterium | reverse complement strand
GCGGTCAGCGCGTCAGCCCGAGCGCGACCGCTGCGGCGCGGCCGTTGGCGAGACCGGCACCGAAGGTGGTGACGAACGCCCGCACCCCGGCCGGTCGCCAGTGCGACGGCCAGCCCATCTCGACGACGGCGATCGGGTGGTTCGCGGCGAGGCTCTCGATCAGCTCGCGGGCTCCGGGGAGCCGGTGTGCGTGCCGGGTGACCAGCACGATCGGGCGTCCGGCGGCGCGGCGGCGCAGGTCGGCCGGGTCAGCTTCGGCCACCGGCAGCCGAAGCTGCTCGACCCCGTCGAGGTGGGGGGCGAGGCCCCAGGGAACCCGTCCCTCGGCGATCGTGGACGCCGCGACGAGTTGAACGACGAGCGGCGCGCCCAGCCCGGCCATCGATCCCTCCATCCGGACCGCGCGCAGCGCCGCCGCGTACCCGAGATCCGCGGGGATGTCGGTGTCCGGTGCCGAGGGCGGGGTCGGGATCGCGAGGGCTTCGGTCCGGGCCGCGGCTTCCTCGACCCGGGCCAGGTCGAGCCGGCCGTCGGCGAGCGCGGCGATGATCTCGGCCACCGCGTGTTCGACCAGGGCGGCGTCCACCCGGGAGCCGAGGCAGAGCAGGTCGGCCCCGGCACGCAGGGCGAGTACGGCCGCCGGTCCGACGCCGCCCGCCATCCGGGCCGATCCCTGCATCTCCAGCGCGTCGGTGAGGATCGTGCCACGGAAGCCGTACTCGCCGCGCAGCAGATCGATCAGGGCGGCCCGGCTGAAGGTCGCGGGTCGGGTGCCGGTGAGGGCCGGCACCCGGATGTGCGCGGTCATGATCGCCCGTACGCCGGCTTCGATGGCGGCTGCGAACGGGGGCAGGTCGCGGGTGCGCAGGATGTCGAGGGGCACGTCGACGGTGGGTAACTCGTGGTGTGAGTCGGCCACGGTCGCGCCGTGCCCCGGGAAGTGTTTGGCGCAGGCGGCGACGCCGACGGACTGCAGGCCGGCGACGGCGGCGGCCGAGTGGGCGGCGACCGCCGCCGGATCGGCGCCGAACGAACGGGTCCCGATGATCGGATTGTCGTCGGCCGTGTTGACGTCCACGGTGGGGGCGAGGTCGAGGGTGACTCCGAGCGTGGCCAGCTCCGCTCCGATGGCGGTGTAGATCTGCCGGGTCAGCGACACGTCGCCGACCACGCCCAGGGTCGCGTTGCCCGGGTACGGGCTGCCGGTGGTGTGGGCGAGGCGGGTGACGTCGCCCCCCTCCTCGTCGATGGCGACGAGGACGTCGCGGCGGACTGCGCGCAGCCGCGCGGTGAGGGTGGCGACCTGCTCGGAATGCTCGACGTTGTAGCCGAACAGGGTGTAGCCGGCGAGCCCGTCAGCGAGCAGCTCCAGTGCCCAGTCGGGCGGGGCGGCGCCCGGGAACGCGGCGAGCAGCGTTCGCAGGACCAGTCGGCGCAGCCCTGGGTCGGTCGACACGGGTTCCCTCCCACGCCCGAGCGTACGAAGGAATTCTTCGCGATCCGCAGGTCATCCGCAATGTCCTGACGTCCGGTCGCCGATCCGGATCCGGCGGCTCCCTCGGGCGAAAGACCGGGCGTTCCGTGGTTGGATGGGCGGGTGCCTGTTGACGACGACTTGGTGATCGACCTGGACGGGGTCGACGTGGTACGTTCCGGCGCCCATCTGCTGCGCCGCGTGCACTGGCGCGTCGAGTTGGACGAGCGATGGGTGGTGCTGGGCCCGAACGGCGCGGGGAAGACGACCCTGCTCAACCTGGCCGCGGGTCGGCTGCATCCGACCGCCGGCACCGCACACGTGCTCGGGGAGCGGATCGGCCGGACCGACCTCGCCGAGCTGCGTACCCGCATCGGCCTGTCGACCGTCGCGTTGGCCGAACGCATCCCGGCCGGCGAGCGGGTCCGTGACGTGGTGATGACCGCGGCCTGGTCCGTCGTGGGCCGGTGGCGGGAGGCGTACGACGCCGCCGATGAGACCCGGGCCAAGGCGCTGCTGGACCAGTTCGGCGTCGCGCACCTGGCCGAGCGGGCATACGGGACCCTGTCCGAAGGGGAGCGCAAGCGGGTGCAGATCGCCCGCGCCCTGATGACCGACCCGGAGCTGCTGCTGCTCGACGAGCCCGCGGCCGGGCTCGACCTCGGCGGACGGGAAGATCTGGTGGCCCGGCTCGCCGACCTCGCCGCGGACCCGGACGCGCCCGCGCTGGTGCTCGTCACCCATCACGTCGAGGAGATCCCGCCCGGCTTCACGCACGCTCTGCTGCTGCGCGACGGTGCCGTGGTCGCCCAGGGGCTGATCGGCGACACGGTGACCAGCGAGCACTTGAGCGACACGTTCGGTCTGCCGTTGGTGGTCGAACGTCATGGGGGGCGGTTCAGCGCGAGGGCCGCCTGATTGGGGGCTTTTCCCCGATCCGGGCAGGGGTGGCCGGCGGCCACAATCGGCGGATGAGGCTCATCCTTAACGTGCTGTGGCTGATCTTCGGCAGTGGCATCGTGCTCGCCGTCGGTTACGGCATCGCGGCGCTGATCTGTTTCGCGCTCATCGTGACCATCCCCTTCGGAGTGGCTTCCTTACGGCTGGCGTACTACTCGTTGTGGCCGTTCGGTCGCACATTGGTGACCAAGCCGACCGCGGGTCTGGGGTCGGGGATAGCCAACGTGCTGTGGGTGGTCCTCGCCGGCTGGTGGCTCGCCCTGATGCACATCGTGGCCGGCGTGGGGCAGCTCGTGACCATCATCGGCATCCCGTTCGGCATCGCCAACTTCAAGCTGGTGCCGGCGGCCTTCTGGCCGCTGGGCCGCGAGGTGGTCGACCGCTGACGCCCGAGCCGGATGCCCCGCGCCGTTCAAGACCTGTTCGCTCGGGAAGGCGAACCTTTCCGACACCGACTCGGCCCACGGCCGTAAGGTGCATTCGGACCTTAGCGAGAGAGGAAGACCATGAGCGGCGAGTTCGTGCGGGTGGAGATCAAGGACGGCATCGGTACCATCCGGTTGGACCGGCCGCCGATGAACGCGCTCAACATCCAGGTACAGGAGGAGTTGCGCGCCGCCGCGGGCCAGGTCACCGCCGACCCGGAGGTTCGCGCGGTCATCGTGTACGGCGGCGAGAAGGTCTTCGCGGCCGGGGCGGACATCAAGGAGATGGCGGAGATGTCCTACGTGGACATGGCCGCCCGGGCCGAGGGCATCTCGCAGGCCATCGGCGCCATCGCCCGGATTCCCAAGCCGGTGGTCGCCGCCATCACCGGGTACGCCCTCGGCGGTGGCTGTGAGCTCGCGCTGGCCTGCGACTGGCGGGTGGTCGCCGAGGACGCGAAACTCGGCCAGCCGGAGATCAAGCTGGGCATCATCCCCGGTGCCGGCGGCACCCAGCGCCTGGCTCGGCTGATCGGCCCGGCCCGGGCGAAGGACCTGGTCATGTCGGGACGCATGGTGGACGCCGAGGAGGCGTTGCGGATCGGGCTCGCCGATCGGGTGGTGCCCGCCGACCGGGTCTACGAAGAGGCGGTCGCGCTGGTGCGCCCGTACGTGACCGGCCCGGCGCAGGCATTGCGCGCGGCCAAGCTGGCCATCGACGGCGGCCTCGACATGGACCTCAACTCGGGTCTGGCCTGGGAGAGTCAGCTGTTCGCGGCGCTGTTCGCCACCGAGGATCGACGCGAGGGCATGACCGCGTTCGTGGAGAAGCGCAAGCCCGACTTCACCGGCCGGTAGGTGAAGCGGTCTCGCATCTGGAGTGACCCGCCGGTAACCTGCTCGCCATGACCGATGAGCAGATCGCCGGCCACGGCGGAGACCTCGCCCTGGCTGCGCTGCGGGCAGCGGGTGTACACGAGATGTTCACCCTCTCCGGCGCGCACGTGTTCCCGCTCTACGACGCCGCGCACCGCACGGACTTCCCGATCTACGACGTGCGGCACGAGCAGTCCGCGGTCTTCGCCGCCGAAGCGGTCGCCAAGCTGCAGCGTCGGCCGGGCCTCGCCGTGCTCACCGCGGGGCCCGGCGTCACCAACGGCGTCTCCGGGCTGACCAGCGCCCACTTCAACGGGTCCCCGGTGCTCGTCATCGGTGGGCGGGCACCCGCCTTCCGATGGGGGTCGGGCAGCCTGCAGGAGATCGACCACCTGCCGCTGGTCGCCCCGGTCACCAAACTCGCCGAGACGGTGTTCGCCACCGACGAGATCCCCGCGGCGGTCACGAACGCGCTGACCGTCGCGCTCACCCCGCACCGGGGGCCGGTGTTCCTGGACCTGCCGCTGGAGGTGATCTTCTCTACCGGGGAGGCGAAGCCACCGCTCGCGCCGGTCGCACCGATCATCGAGCCCGACCCCGACGAGGTGGCGGCCGCGGCGCGGCTGATCGCCGCCGCCCGCCGACCGGTGATCATCGTAGGCTCCGACGTCTGGGCGGCGGACGCGGTGGACGCGCTGCGGGCCGCGGTGGAGACGCTGCAGGTGCCCGTCTTCGCCAACGGCATGGGTCGTGGAGTGCTGCCGCCGGAGCATCCGCTCGCCTTCTCCCGCGCCCGGCGGGTGGCGCTCAAGGACGCCGACGTGGTGGTGGTCGTCGGCACCCCGCTCGACTTCCGGCTCGCGTTCGGGGACTTCGGGTCCGCCCAGGTCGTGCACATCGTCGACGCGCCGACCCAGCGGGCCGGCCACGTCCAACCCGCTGTCTCGCCCGCCGGGGACCTGCGGCTGATCCTCGCCGCGTTGGCCGACTTCTCCGGCGAGCGGGCCGACCACAGCGAGTGGATCGCGGGGCTGCGCACCGCCGAGGACGCGGCCGCAGCCCGGTACGCGCAGGAGATGGCCGCCGACACCGAGCCGATCCGGCCGGCCCGCGTCTACGGCGAGCTGCGGCGGGTGCTGGACCGGGACGCGGTCACCATCGGAGACGGCGGTGACTTCGTCTCCTACGCCGGGCGGTATCTGGAACCGTCGGTCCCCGGCACGTGGCTGGATCCCGGCCCGTACGGATGCCTCGGGACCGGCATGGGCTATGCGATGGGTGCCCGGGTCACCTACCCGGACCGGCAGATCTGCGTCCTCATGGGCGACGGCGCCGCCGGCTTCTCGTTGCTGGACGTCGAGTCCCTGGCGCGGCAGAACCTGCCGGTGGTCATCGTGGTCGGCAACAACGGCGCATGGGGTCTGGAGAAGCACCCCATGCGGGCGATGTACGGCTACGACGTGGCCGCCGACCTGCAGCCGGGGCTGCGCTACGACGACGTGGTGAAGGCGCTCGGCGGTGCCGGCGAGACGGTGACCAGGCCGGGTGACCTCGGGCCCGCCCTGAAGCGGGCCTTCGACTCCGGGGTGCCGTACCTGGTCAACGTGCTCACCGATCCGGACGACGCCTACCCGCGCTCGTCGACGCTCGCCTGACCCGGCTCAGGACCGGTCTCCCCGTCGGCGTTCGTCGTCCGGCCGGGGCTGGGGCTGGTTGACCGGGCCCGGGTTCGAGGTCCCCCCGATCGAGCGGAGGAATTCGGGGTCGTCGTCCGGGCCGAGGGGGCGTTGCCGGTTGCGGTTCCACGGTGCCGGGCCGCGCCGGTGTCCGGCGTCCCGTGTCCGGGTCCCGCGTCTGGCGTAGAACCAGGCGATCGATCCGGCCAGCGGCAGGAAGACGATGATCAGGGCCCAGATCAGTCTCGGCAGGCCGCGGATCTCCTCCTCCTCGGCGGACACGCAACTGATCAGGGCGATGACGGCGAGCACCGTCTGCGCCAGGGCCAACAGCAGATAGAGGCGGAACATCCTGCAATCATGCCGCTTCCCCGACGGGTCACGGGAACGATGTCGCAAGCACCAGCAGACCTATCACGGCGTATCCCAGTGTCACCAGGGCCAACGCCGGGACGACCCGGCCCGGCTCGGCCGGGGTGCGGGCCATGGTCGCCGTCCGCCGGTGCACGGTCGCCACCACGGCGAGCCAGCCGGCCACCGACAGGACGATCACCACGATGCGGACGGTGTCCAGCACCAGGGCCAGCCTCGCGGCCAGCACCGCGATCACGGTCACGGTGAGCGCCGTACGTCGCCAGGCCAGGACGGTGCGTTCCGGCTGGAGACCGGGGTCCCGACTCACCCGCCGGACCCCAGCGGTACCAGCAGGGTGACGATGAGGATCAGGGTGCCGAGGCCGATGAGCGTGGCCAGGAGCGCCGGGAAGGGGGATGCGGGCAGGTCTTCGTTGAGCCGCATGGCCCGTTCGCTGCGGTTGTAGTGGGAGACGGCGCGTACGGCGACCACCGCGCCGAGGAGCAGCAGCACGACGGCGATGCCTTCGCGGGCGTAGCGGGCCGGCAGCGGAGGCAGGAACTGCCCGGCGGCGAGTCCACCGGCGATCAGGGCCAGGGCGGTGCGGATCCACGCCAGGAACGTGCGTTCGTTCGCCAGCGAGAACCGGTAGTCCGGCGTGGTGCCGACCTCCCGGACCGTTTCCGGGTCGAACCACTGCCGCAGCCGATGAAGCACGCCCCGATTATTCCGCTGGCCCGCCGCCCGGTCCGGGCCGGGGCAGCAACGATCGGCGGGAACCCGACGTCTAGACTCCCTGACCGTGGGTAGTGCGCTGACCGCGCAGGAGCGGGCGACGCTCAAACAGGCCGCGTTCGGCGCCGTCTTCCTGGTCGCGAACGCGGAGCCCGGCCTGCTCGCCCTGGTCAGTGAGAGCTTCGCCGCCTCGGACGCGATCGCGGGGAGCGCCGGGTTGGTCCACGAGGTGCTCACCACCGGGCCGTTGCCGCAGCTGCCCGATTCGGCGGTCGAGGTCGAGCGGGTGGTGCTGCCCGCACTTCAGCGGTCGGTGCAGATTCTGCGCGCCAAGGCACCGCAGGAGGTGGCGCACTACCGCGCCGTGGTGCTCGCCGCCGCGGAGCGGACCGCGCAGGCGACCGCGGGAGTCAGCGTGTCGGAGGCCGCGGCGGTCGACAGGATTCGGGCCGCACTCAGCGACTCCTGACGGTGATGCCCGTCACTCACCTCGGGTTCGCGGCGATGCTACTTGCGGGTAACATCGCGGGTGGGCGACTCCACAGGCCTCCGCTGTTGACGCGTTGTCGCCGACACGGAAGGCTCACGCCCGGGTACTGGCCACCAACAGGAGGGTCGTCGAACCGCGATGAACATAGTCGTACTCGTCAAGCAGGTGCCCGACTCCGGCGCGGAGCGCAACCTGCGGACTGACGACAACACCGTCGACCGGGCATCGGCAGACAACGTCATCAACGAGATGGACGAGTACGCCATCGAGGAGGCGTTGCAGATCAAGGAGCGGCTCGGCGGTGAGGTCACCATCCTGACCATGGGCCCCCAGCGCGCCACCGAATCGATCCGCAAGGCGCTGTCGATGGGGCCGGACAAGGCCGTCCACGTGCTCGACGACGCCCTCCACGGCACGTGCGCCGTCGCCACCTCCAAGGTCCTCGCCGCCGCCCTGCGTACCCTCGACCCTGACCTTGTGCTGTGCGGCGCGGAGTCCACCGACGGCCGGGGTCAGATCATGCCGCACATGCTCGCCGAGCGACTGGGGATCGCCGCGCTCACCGGGGCACGCAAGCTCACCATCGACGGCGACCAGCTGACCGTCGAGCGGCAGACCGAAGAAGGCTACGAGGTGGTGACCGCGGCAAAGCCGGCCGTCGTCTCGGTGTGGGACACCATCAACGAGCCGCGCTACCCGTCCTTCAAGAACATCATGGCCGCCAAGAAGAAGCCGGTGCAGACGTTGACGCTGGCCGACCTCGGCATCGCGGCCGACGAGGTGGGCTTCGCGGGCGCCACCAGCGTCGTGCTCGAGCACAGCAAGCGACCGGCGCGTTCCGCGGGGCGGAAGGTCACCGACGAGGGCTCCGGCGGCCAGCAGCTGGTCGAGTTCCTCGCCGCCGAGAAGTTCGTCTGAGCAGGCCAGAAAAGGACAGGAAGCATGGCTGAAGTTCTCGTCGTCGTCGAAGCCACCAGGGAGTTCGGCGTCAAGAAGGTCACCCTGGAACTGCTCACCCTCGCCCGTGAGCTGGGCACGCCCTCGGCGGTGGTGCTGGGCGGTCCCGGCGCCGCCGCACAGCTGGCCGAGAAGCTCGGCGAGTACGGCGCTCAGAAGATCTACGCCGCGGAGAGCGAGGAGATCGACGGCTATCTGGTGGCGCCGAAGGCCGCCGTCCTCGCCGACCTGGTCAGGCGGGTCCAGCCCGCCGCGGTGCTGCTCGCCTCCAGCCAGGAGGGCAAGGAGATCGCCGGCCGGCTCGCGGTCAAGCTGGACAACGGCATCCTCACCGACGTGAGCGAGCTCGCCGCGGACGGCACCGCCACACAGGTCGTCTTCGCCGGTTCGGTGATCGTCAAGGCGAAGGTCACCCGCGGGCTGCCGTTGGTGACGCTGCGCCCCAACTCGGTCACCCCGGCCCCGGCGCCCGCGACCGCCACCGTCGAGCAGGTCGAGGTGCAGGTGGCCGACAGCGACAAGCTGGTTCGGGTGGTCGAGCGGGTCGCCGAGCAGAAGAGCGCGCGGCCGGAACTGACCGAGGCGTCGGTGGTGGTCTCCGGTGGCCGCGGTGTGGGCAGTGCGGAGAACTTCGCGCTCGTCGAGGAGCTGGCCGACCTGCTCGGCGGTGCGGTCGGTGCGTCCCGGGCGGCCGTCGACTCCGGTTTCTACCCGCACCAGTTCCAGGTGGGGCAGACCGGTAAGACCGTCGCGCCGCAGCTCTACATCGCACTGGGCATCTCCGGGGCCATCCAGCACCGTGCCGGCATGCAGACCTCGAAGACCATCGTCGCGGTGAACAAGGACTCGGAGGCGCCGATCTTCGAACTGGCCGACTTCGGTGTGGTCGGCGATCTGTTCAAGGTGGTGCCGCAGGCGATCGAGGAGATCCGCAAGCGTAAGTGAACCGCCTCCGCTGACGGTGCCCGGGTGCCCGCCGCGAACGCGGCGGGCACCCGGGTTCTCATATCCCGGTCAAGCAGCCGGGTATGCCTGATGGGTCGCCTTCTTCCGAGAAGTCGCTTACGCGAAGACGGTAGCTGGGACGATACGACTGGTGCCGGTCCCGGCTGCTCGCTGCCGCCGGGACCGCTCTCGACCCCGTGCGCAGCAGCGACCGAAAGGAGCGGAGTCACCCGTGCCCGCAGCCACCCACAACGAGCAGCAGGACGGGCACCACGGCCTTCCGCTGAACGAGGTGGTGCTGGTCCTCGAAACCGAGCCCGAGCGGGGTCTGACCGCGGCGGACGCGGCGGACCGGTTGGACCGGTACGGGCCCAACACGCTGCCGACCGTCGCCCAGGTCGGCGTGCTGCGGCGGCTGGCCCGGCAGTTCCACAACCCCCTGATCTATGTGCTGATCGTCGCCAGCGTCGTCACGCTGGTAATCGGCGACTACATCGACACAGCCGTGATCCTCGGGGTCGTCCTGATCAACGCCGGCATCGGATTCATTCAGGAATCGCGGGCCGAGGCGGCGCTGGACGCCCTGCGCAAGCTGGTACGCACCGAGGCCAGGGTGATCCGCGACGGCCAGGAGCGCCGGATCTCGTCGGATGAACTGGTGCCCGGCGACCTCGTGGTCGTCGAGGCCGGCGACAAAGTGCCCGCCGACCTGCGGCTGGTCCAGGCGGTCGAACTCCGCGTGGACGAGTCGGCGTTGACCGGCGAGTCCGCAGCGGTACGCAAGGACGAGGTGGTGGTGCCCCCCGAGACGCCGGTCGCCGACCGGCGGAACATGCTGTACTCGGGGACCCTGGTGACGGCCGGATCCGCCCGGGCCGTGGTGGTCGGCACCGGAGCCGACACCGAACTCGGGCGCATCCACCGGCTCGTGGGCGCCGCCGAGGTGCTGGCCACCCCGCTCACCGAGAAGATCGCCCGGTTCAGCCGGCTGTTGACCGTGGCGATCCTGGCCTTCGCAGCCGCCACCTTCGTGCTGGGCTTGCTGCGGGGCCAGCAGGCCGGGGACACGTTCCTCGTCGCCGTGGCCCTGGCGGTCGGCGCGATCCCCGAAGGATTGCCCGCCGCGGTCACCATCACGCTGGCCATCGGCGTGCGACGCATGGCGTCCCGCCGGGCGGTCATCCGCCGCCTGCCCGCGGTGGAGACGCTGGGCAGCACGACCGTCATCTGCACCGACAAGACGGGCACCCTCACCGAGAACCAGATGACCGTCCGCGTGGTGCAGACCAGCCAGGGTCGGTACGACGTGACCGGATCCGGCTACGACCCGAGCGGTGAGCTCCGCGACCGCGACGAGCGAGCGGTGACCCCGGAAGGCGCCCTGCGGTGGTCGCTGCTCGCCGGGGCGGGCTGCACCGAGGCACGGCTGCGGGAGCAGGACGGCGAGTGGACCATCACCGGCGACCCGACCGAGGGGGCGATGCTCGTGGTGGGCGCCAAGGCAGGTCTGGACCCGCAGCGGGTCGCAACGGACTTCCCGCGGATCGGCACGATCCCGTTCAGCTCCGAGCGACGGTACATGGCCACCCTGCACGACGATCGCCGCGGCGACGGACGGGTGGTGCTGGTGAAAGGGGCCGTCGAGCGGGTGCTGGAACTGTCCGGCTCGGCGCTCGACGCAGATGGCGAGCCGGGACCGCTGGACCGGGACCGGGTACTGCGCGACGCCGAGACGCTGGCCGCCGAGGGCATGCGGGTGCTGGCCACCGCGGTGCGCTGGATCGACCGGGACGACGAGTTCTCCGAGGAGGCGCTACCCGGCACGCTGATCTTCACCGGGTTGCACGCGATGCTCGATCCGCCTCGGGCGGCCGCCGCCGCCGCGATCGCCACCTGCAAGACCGCCGGGATCGAGGTCAAGATGATCACCGGGGACCACCTGGGCACGGCCAGCGCGATCGGACAGCAACTCGGGCTGCTGCGCGCCGCGCCCGAACCGGGCGCGGCGGTCACCGGATCGGAGCTGGCCGCGCTTGCGGACGAGGAACTGCCGGCGGCGCTGCGCCGCGCCAGGGTGCTCGCCCGGGTCTCCCCGGAGCAGAAACTCCGCATCGTCGAGTCGCTGCAGGCCGGCGACGATGTGGTCGCCATGACCGGGGACGGCGTCAACGACGCCCCGGCGCTGCGGCAGGCGAACATCGGCGTGGCGATGGGACGGGCCGGCACCGAGGTGGCCAAGGAAGCCTCCGACATGGTGCTGCTCGACGATGACTTCGCCACCATCGAAGCAGCCGTCGAGGAAGGCCGGACGGTCTTCAGCAACCTCACCAAGTTCATCGTCTGGACGCTGCCCACCAACGCGGGTGAGGCGCTGGTCGTCCTGGTCGCGATCGTGCTGGGCGCGACCCTGCCGATCCTGCCCACCCAGATCCTGTGGATCAACATGACCACCGCGGCGGCACTCGGGCTCATGCTCGCCTTCGAGCCGAAGGAACCGGGAACCATGAGCCGGCCGCCCCGCGACCCGAACGCACCACTGCTCAACCGACGGCTGCTGGGGCGGATCCTGCTGGTCTCCGTCCTGATCGTCGCCGGCACCTGGTGGGTCTACTCGACGGAACTCGGCCGGGGAGGCGGATTGGCTTCGGCGCGTACCGCGGCCGTCAACCTGATCGTCGCCGTGGAGGCCTTCTACCTGTTCAACAGCCGATCGCTCACCCGCTCCGCGTGGCGGCTGGGCCTGTTCAGCAACCCCTGGCTGATCCTCGGGGTCGCCGCGCAGACGCTGGCCCAGCTCGCGCTGACCTACCTGCCGGTGATGAACGACCTGTTCCAGACCGCGCCGATCGGTCCGCAGACCTGGTTGCGCATCCTCGCCGTCTCAGCGCTCGCCTCGGCGGTCATCGGCGTGGAGAAGAGCCTCTGGCGGCGTCGGGGAAGGCCGGTGAGGCGCGCCGGATAGGCTGGAGAGGATGGCCTACCTGGATCACGCCGCCACCACTCCGATGCTCGATGAGGCGTTGGAGGCGTACGTCGCCACCGCCCGCGAGGTCGGTAACGCGTCCTCCCTGCATGCCGCCGGACGTTGTGCCCGGCGACGCGTGGAGGAATCACGCGAACGGGTCGCGGCCGTCCTCGGCGCCCGACCATCGGAGGTGATCTTCACCGGTGGGGGCACCGAAAGCGACAATCTGGCGGTCAAGGGTGTGTTCTGGGCGCGCCGCGCGGCCGACCCGGCGCGGGTGCGGGTGGTAGCCAGCGCGATCGAGCATCACGCCGTGCTCGACGCGGTGAACTGGCTGGCCGAGCACGAGGGCGCGGCCGTCAGCTGGCTGCCGGTTGACCGCCTCGCCCGGTTGAGCGTCGCCCAGCTACGCGCGGAGCTCGACGCCCACGGTGACGAGGTCGCCCTGATCACCGCGATGTGGGCCAACAACGAGGTCGGGACACTCCAGCCGGTCGCCGAACTCGCCGCGGTGGCCGCCGAGTACGGCATCCCGTTCCACACCGACGCGGTGCAGGCCGTCGGTCAGGTGCCGGTCGACTTCGCAGCCAGTGGGGTAGCCGCGATGACCATCACCGGCCACAAGATCGGCGGACCCGCCGGGGTGGGGGCGCTGCTGCTCAGCCGGGACGTGCCGTGCACGCCGCTGCTGCACGGGGGCGGCCAGGAGCGGGACATCCGGTCCGGCACCCTCGACGTCCCCGGGATCGTCGCCTTCTCGGTGGCCGTCGAGGCCGCGGTGAAGGCACAGCAGGACCTCGCCGTCCGCCTGTCCGCGCTCCGCGACGACCTCGTCGCCCGGGTGCGCCGAACCGTCCCAGACGCCGTCTACAACGGCGATCCCGCCGACCGCCTGCCCGGCAACGCGCACTTCTCCTTCCCCGGCTGCGAAGGAGACGCCCTGCTGATGCTGCTCGACGCGCAGGGCATCGCCTGCTCGACCGGGTCGGCCTGCTCGGCCGGGGTGGCCCAGCCCTCGCACGTGCTGCTCGCCATGGGCGCCGACGAGCACCGGGCCCGCTCGTCCCTGCGCTTCACCCTCGGACACAACTCGACCGACGCCGACGTGGACGCGTTGATCGCCGCCCTGCCCGCCGCGGTCGAGCGGGCCCGCCGGGCCGGTGCGATCCGCAACGCCCGCACCTGACCCGCTAGCCTCGTTCTGGGAAGGGGGGAGACCGGTGAGGGTACTCGCGGCCATGTCCGGTGGCGTCGACTCGGCGGTGGCCGCCGCGCGGGCGGTCGACGCCGGACACGACGTGACCGGGGTGCATCTGGCGCTGTCGCGCAACCCGCAGACGTACCGGTCGGGGGCGCGCGGCTGCTGCACGCTGGAGGACTCCCGCGACGCCCGCCGGGCCGCCGACGTGATCGGCATCCCCTTCTACGTGTGGGACCTCTCCGACGAGTTCCACCGAGACGTGGTGGACGACTTCGTCGCCGAATACGCCGCCGGTCGTACGCCGAACCCGTGCCTGCGCTGCAACGAGAAGATCAAATTCGCCGCGGTGCTCGACCGTGCCATCGCGCTCGGGTTCGACGCGGTGGTCACCGGCCACCACGCCAGGCTCGGTCCCGACGGGCTGCTGCGCCGCAGCGTGGACGCGGCCAAGGACCAGTCGTACGTGCTCGCGGTGCTGACCCGCGAACAGCTCGACCGGTCGCTGTTCCCCCTCGGCGACACCAGCAAGGAGCAGGTCCGGCGGGAGGCGGCCGAACGCGGACTGGCCGTGGCCGACAAACCGGACTCGCACGACATCTGCTTCATCGCCGACGGGGACACCCGCAGGTTCCTGGCGCAACGGCTCGGTGAGGCGCCGGGGGACATCGTCGACGCGCAGACCGGCGCGGTGCTCGGCTCGCACTCCGGGGCGTACGCGTTCACGGTCGGCCAGCGCCGCGGCCTCGCCCTCGGGGTTCCGGCGCCGGACGGCCGGCCGCGGTACGTGCTGTCGATCACGCCGAAGACCAACACCGTCACCGTCGGGCCGGCCGAGGCGCTCGACGTGACCCGGGTGGACGGGGACCGGCCGGTGTGGACCGGCGGTGAGCCGCCCACCCGCCCCATCGAGTGCGAGGTGCAGCTGCGCGCCCACGGGGGCGTGGTGCCCGCGACGGTCTGGGTGGACGACGACGGCCTGCACGCCGACCTGCACCGGCCGGCGCGCGGGGTGGCCCCCGGCCAGACGATCGTCGTCTACCGGCCGGATCCGGCCGGCGACATCGTGCTGGGCTCGGCCACGATCCGCTGAACCCGATCGGTACCCGAGGTGAGTCGACGTGACTGACTGGCCCTGGCCGGCCGGCGCAGCGACCGGGATCGGATCGCTGCCCGGCACCGACATCGCCGAGGCGCAGCGCCTCGTGCTGGGAGAGCTACCCGACCTGCCGCATCTGCCGGAGCTCCCCGACCGCGGGCCCGGAGCCGACCTGGTCGGCCGCGGGGCCGGGCTGCTCGTCGACCTGCCGGTCGAGCTGTACGCCGGGCGGTGGCGGATCACCGCCCGGGGTGGACGCGACCTGCGGCGGACCCGGGATCTGCTGGAGCGCGACCTCGACCAGATGACCGAACAGGCGGCCGAGTACCCCGGGCCGTTCAAAGTCCAGTGCGCCGGGCCGTTCACGCTCGCCGCCGCCATCGAGTTACCGCTCGGCGGGCGGATGCTGCGCGATGCGGGCGCGCTGGGGGACCTGACCGCGTCGCTCGCCGAGGGGTTGCGCGACCACGTCGCACAGATCCGCCGCCGGCTGCCGCGCGCCACGGTGCTGCTGCAGCTCGACGAGCCCACGCTGCCCGCCGTACTGGCCGGTCGGGTTCGCACCGACGGTTGGGGCACCTATCGGGCGGTCGAGTCCGCGGTCGCCGCCCCGCTGCTCCGCACGGTGATCGAAGCGGCGGGCGTCCCGGTGGTCGTGCACTGCTGCGCCCCGGATGTGCCGCTGACGCTGATCCGGGCGGCGGGGGCGGCGGCGGTGGCCCTCGAGCTCGACCTGGTCGCCGATCTCGACGGCCTCGGTGAGGCGATCGACGCCGGCCTGGGACTGTTCGCGGGCGCGGTCGCCGCCGCGCCCGCGGTCGGACGTCGGGTGCCGTCGTCGGCGGAGGTCGCCGACCGGGTCCGCACGTTGTGGGAGCGGCTGAGCTTTCCCCTGCGCCGGCTTCCCGAGCAGGTCGTGGTGACACCCGCCTGCGGCCTTGCCGGCGCCACCCCGGAGCAGGTGCGGAGCGTGCTCGCCGCCTGCCGGGACGCCGGACGTCGGCTGTACGAGAGCTGACCGTCGTACCGGGCCGACATGATGTCGGCCGGCCACCTCTTCCGCCTGGTCTGGTAGCGCCGAAGCCGTCGCGGTCGGTGCGGGCGTTAACGTCGGAGAGGTCGTCTACGGAGGTGACAGGTGTCCGAGGAACCGATCCCGCAGCAGCCCAGCCCGGCCGAGGAGGCCGCCGCGGGGGCCGAACCCCCCGCCGCGGTGCGGGAGCGGCACGCCGTGCTCGCCGAGGAGATCGACCACCACCAGTTCCGGTACCACGTGCTGGATGCGCCCGAGATCTCCGACGCGCAGTACGACGAACTGGTGCGCGAGCTGGTGGCGCTGGAGGACGAGTACCCGGCGCTGCGCACCCCGGACTCGCCGAGCCAGCGCGTCGGCTACGCGTACGCCACCCAGTTCACGCCGGTCCCCCACGCCGAGCGGATGATGAGCCTCGACAACGCGTTCGACGACGAGGAGCTGGCCGCCTGGGCGGCCCGGGTGGTGCGCGAGGCGGGTCGCACCCCCGCCTTCCTCTGCGAGCTGAAGGTCGACGGCCTCGCGGTCAATCTCACCTACGAGCACGGCCGGCTGGTCCGCGCCGCGACCCGTGGCGACGGGCGGACCGGTGAGGACATCACCCCGAACGTGCGCACCGTGCGGAATGTGCCGGAGCAGCTGTCCGGCACGGCCCCGGAGCTCCTCGAGGTACGCGGGGAGATCTACTTCCCGATCGCGGACTTCGCGGATCTGAACGCGAGCCTGGTGGCGCAGGGGAAGGCCCCCTTCGCCAACCCGCGCAACGCCGCCGCCGGTTCGCTGCGGCAGAAGGATCCCCGGGTCACCGCGTCCCGTCCGCTGCGGCTGGTGGTGCACGGCATCGGCGCCCGCAGCGGCTTCGACCCCGACACCCAGTCCGCGGCGTACGCCGCGCTCGCCGACTGGGGGCTGCCGGTCAGCGACCGCTGGCGGGTGGTACCCGACCTGGACGGGGTCCGCGAGTTCATCGCCTACTACGCCCGGCACCGCCACGACCTGGACCACGAGATCGACGGGGTGGTGGTCAAGGTCGACGAGGTCGCCATCCAGCGGCGGCTGGGCGCGACCAGTCGAGCGCCTCGCTGGGCGGTTGCGTACAAGTACCCGCCGGAGGAGGTCAACACCAAGCTGCTCGACATCCGGGTGAACGTCGGGCGTACCGGTCGGGTCACCCCGTTCGCGGTGCTGGAGCCGGTCAAGGTCGCCGGTTCCACGGTCGGCTTCGCCACCCTGCACAACGCCGGCGAGATCGCGCGCAAGGGCCTGCTGATCGGCGACACGGTGGTCGTGCGCAAGGCCGGTGACGTGATCCCGGAGGTGGTCAGCCCGATCGTCGATCTCCGCGACGGCAACGAGCGAAGCTTTCAGATGCCGACCCACTGTCCGTCCTGTGCCGCGCCGCTGGCGCCGGAGCAGGCGGGCGACGCCGACATCCGCTGCCCCAACGCGCAGCACTGTCCGGCGCAGCGTCGCGAGCGGCTGTTCCACCTCGCGTCCCGCAAGGTGCTCGATGTCGAGGTGCTCGGTGAGCGGGCGGCGGCGGCGCTGCTGGAGTGCGGGGCCCTCTACGACGAGGGCGACCTGTTCGACCTGACCGAGGAGAAGCTGCTCGCCTGTTCGTTCTTCGTAAACCAGGACGGCACCCTCGGCTCCAACGGGGTCAAGCTGCTGACAAATCTGGCGGAGGCGAAGCAACGGCCGCTGTGGCGGGTGCTGGTCGCGCTCTCCATCCGTCACTGCGGTCCCAGCGCCGCCCAGGCCCTGGCGCGTGAGTTCGGCTCGATCGAGCACATCGCTGCGGCGACCCCTGAGGAGCTGGCCGCGGTCGAGGGGGTCGGACCGAAGATCGCTGAGTCGGTGGCGCACTGGTTCACGGTCGACTGGCATCGTGCGATCGTGGCGAAGTGGACGGCGGCGGGCGTACGGATGGCGGAGGAGCGGGCTGCCGGCCCCCGCCCGTTGGAGGGGATCACGGTGGTGATCACCGGCTCCCTGTCGGGCTACTCCCGCGACCAGGCGGCGGAGGCGGTGCAGTCGCTGGGGGGTCGGGTCAGCGGGTCGGTGTCGAAGAAGACGCATTTCGTGGTGGTCGGCGAGAATCCGGGCAGCAAGGCCGACAAAGCGGCTGCACTGCGGGTGCCCGTGCTGGACGAGGCGGGGTTTGCCGTGCTCCTGGAGAAGGGGCCGGAAGCAGCCCGGGAAATTGCGCAGCGTGGCGATGAAATAGACGTTCTGTAACGTAGTGCTAAAAGCTCCCGACTTCCGGAAATTCGTATATCGAATTCGTTACGGCTGTGTCCCGGGCGTGACTGTCGGTCCAATGCTCCTACAGTGAAGGCGTTGCCGGACGCCCGCGTGGCACAGCCGCGCCCAACCAGCCGCAGGAGGTCGAATGGAGGCCGCGACGCTGCGGAACTCCGTCCCTCCGGAGCGGGCCGTGCCATTCTTCGGCTACATCTTCACCACGATCGCCGTCGCCGCGTTCGTCGTCGCGCGCCCCCTGACCGCGCTCCTCGAACAAATCCCGCGACTGCCCGCCGCGTTCTGGTTGATGGCCGCGCTCGCGGTGCTAGGAGACGCGCGTCCGTTCACCCCGCCCGGACGACGGCAGAGCCCCGCGGTATTCCCCTCCGTCTGTTTCACCTTCGCGATCCTGCTCGCCTACGGACTCGGGCCCGCCGTCGCGGTGCAGGCCCTCGCGGTCGCCGTGTCATCCTGGCGGATGCGCCACGCGGTGTGGCGCGCCGTCTTCAACACCGCCCAGTACGCGCTGGCCCTGTGGGCCGCCGACCTGATCATCCGGATCGGGGCACCCGACGTCTTCACCGACGGATTCACCCCACGCTGGACGGACGTGGCGACGGTGGCCGTCGGCGTACTCGCCTGGTTCGCCGTGACCTACGGCTGCGTCACCACCGCCGTGCGCCTGCGTTTCGGCGGCCGCTGGTGGGCCACCTTCCGGCACGGGCTGGTGTTCGAACTGCTCTCCAACGGGTCGCTGCTGCTGCTCGGCACGGTGCTGGTCGCCGCGGCGCAGCAGAGCGCGGCGCTGGTCCCGCTCGTTCTGGTGCCGCTCTACGCGGTCTACCGGATGGCGCGGCTCTCCAGCGAACAGGAACGGCGGGCCCACCTCGACGCGCTCACCGGGCTGGCCAACCGCAAGGCGCTGCACGCCGAGGTCGCCGACCAGATCGAGGTGCACCGGGAACGTGCGGCCAAAGACGTCCCCAGCCGGCACCTGGCGCTGCTGCTGCTCGACCTCGACCGATTCAAGAACATCAACGACGCGCTCGGCCACCTCGTCGGCGACCGACTCCTGGTGCAGGTCGGCGACCGGCTGCGGGAGCTGGTGCGCCGCCACGACGTGGTGGCCCGGCTCGGCGGAGACGAGTTCGTCATCCTGGCGACCCGGCTGCACAGCGTCGAGGAGGCCCGGCAGCTGGCGGCGGGCGTGGTCGCCGCACTGCTCGAACCGGTGTCCATCGACGGACTCCCGCTCGATGTCGCCGCAAGCATCGGCGTCGCCGTCTACCCGCAGCACGGCGAGGACTTCGAGACCCTGCTGCGGCACGCCGACGTGGCGATGTACGACGCGAAGCAGCGCGGCGACCCGGTGGCGATCTACGCACCCGAGGCCGACCAGCACTCACCCGAGCGGCTGAACCTGCTCGCCGACCTGCGCCGGGTGCTGGACGCCCCGACCGGCGACAGCCCGGCGACCGACCCCGCGGGCGCCGGTGAGATCACCATGTACTACCAGCCGCAGATCGCGATCGCGACCGGGGAGGTCGTCGGCGTCGAAGCGCTGCTGCGCTGGCGGCATCCGCGACGCGGCATGGTCAGCCCGGAGGAACTGATCCGGGTGGCCGAGCAGAGCGCGGTCATGCGACTGTTGACCCGCCGTGTGATCGACAACGTGCTCGGCCAGCTCGTCACGTGGCGTACCGCCGGGCTGCACCTGCGGGCGGCGCTCAACGTGAGCGTGCGCGACCTGCACACCGGCGACATCGCCGAACAGATCACCGACCTGCTCACCCGCCACCAGCTGCCACCGACCCAGGTGCAACTGGAGATCACCGAGGGTGACCTGATGGCCGACCCCAGAAAGGTGCTGGCCACCATCGCACGGCTGCACCAGATCGGCGTGGCGATCGCCCTGGACGACTTCGGCACCGGCTACTCCTCCATGGAACATCTGCGTCGGCTGCCGCTGTCCGAAGTGAAGATCGACCGCTCGTTCGTGCTGGGTATGGCGACCGACCCCGACGCTGCGGCGATCGTCCGCTCCATGATCGAACTGGCCGGGGCGCTGGGGCTGCGGGTGGTCGCGGAGGGCGTCGAGGACGAGCGGACCTGGCGGCTGCTGCACGAGGCCGGCTGCCACGTGGCCCAGGGCTGGTTCTACGCTCGACCGATGCCGGCGGAGGAACTGGTCGCCTGGCTCGCCCGCTACCGGCCGCTGCGCCCAGACCTGGCCGCCACGATCGAGGAACCGCAGGAGCCCCCCGGTCGGGGGAGTCGCAGCGCGGTCCCCGAAGGGGACAAATAGACTCGGGCGGGTCACGGCCCGCGGCGCCGCCCGCCCGCCGGGCTCCGGCACACCACGTACGAAGGGGGCTTGCATGGCCGCCATCTCCCGCGAGGAGGTCGCGCACCTTGCGCGGCTGTCCCGCCTCGCCGTCACCGAGGAGGAGCTGGACCAGTTCGCCGGCCAGCTCGACGTGATCCTCCAGGCGGTGGCCCGGGTCGGCGAGGTCGTCGCCGCCGACATCCCGCCCACCTCGCACTCGGTGCCGCTGACGAACGTGCTACGCGAAGACGTGGTGACCCCCTGCCTGACCGCGGAGCAGGCGTTGTCCGGCGCCCCCGACGTGTCGGCCGACCGGTTCCGGGTGCCCCGGATCCTCGACGAGGAAGGGTGAGACGGTGAGCGACCTGACCAGGATGACCGCGGCCCGTATCGCGGCGCTCGTCGCCGACGGGGAGATCTCCGCGGTCGAGGTGACCCAGGCCCATCTGGACCGGATCGCCGCGGTCGACGACCGGGTGCACGCCTTCCTCCACGTCGACGCGGAGGGCGCGCTCGAGACGGCCCGGGCGGTGGACGCGAAGCGGGCGGCGGGGGAACAGCTCGGCCCGCTGGCCGGTGTGCCGGTCGCGGTGAAGGATGCCTTCACCACTCGCGGAGTGCCCACCACCTGCGGATCTCGGATACTGGAGGGCTGGCAGCCGCCGTACGACGCGACGGTGGTGCAGCGGCTGCGGGCCGCCGACACGGTGCTGCTGGGCAAGACCAACATGGACGAGTTCGCGATGGGCTCGTCGACGGAGTACTCGGCGTACGGCCCCACCTACAACCCGTGGGACCTCGGTCGAATCCCCGGCGGCTCGGGCGGCGGCAGCGCGGCCGCCGTGGCCGCCTACGAGTCGCCGCTCGCGATCGGCTCGGACACCGGCGGCTCGATCCGCCAGCCCGGCGCGGTGACCGGCACCGTCGGGGCGAAGCCGACCTACGGCGGAGTCTCCCGGTACGGGCTGGTGGCGTTCTCGTCGTCGCTGGACACGCCCGGTCCGTGTGCTCGTACCGTCGAGGACGCCGCACTGCTGCACGCGGCCATCGGCGGGCACGACCCCCGCGACTCGACCTCCATCCCGGCCCCGGTGCCGCCGGTGGTGGAGGCGGCGCGGCGCGGGGCGGACGGCGACCTGACCGGGGTGCGGCTGGGACTGGTCCGGGAACTCGGCGGGGACGGCGCTGAACCGGGTGTGATGGCGGTGTTCCGGGAGACCGTCGACCGACTGACCAAGCTCGGCGCCGAGGTGATCGAGGTCTCCTGCCCGCACTTCGAGTACGCCCTGCCGGCGTACTACCTGATCGCGCCGAGCGAATGCTCCTCCAACCTGGCCCGGTTCGACGGGGTGCGGTACGGGCTGCGGGTCGGTGACGACGGCACCAGGTCGCTGGAGGAGGTGATGTCGCTGACCCGGGACGCGGGCTTCGGCCCCGAGGTCAAGCGGCGCATCATGATCGGCACCTACGCCCTGTCGTCCGGCTACTACGACGCCTACTACGGCCAGGCGCAGAAGGTGCGGACGCTGATCACCCGGGACTTCACCGCGGCGTTCGAGCAGGCCGACGTGCTGATCTCGCCGACCACCCCGTTCGTGGCCTTCCCGTTCGGGTCGCGCACCGGCGACCCGTACCAGATGTATCTCGCCGACCTGTTCACCATCCCGACCAACCTCTACGGTGGTCCCGCCATCTCCGTACCGTGCGGCCTGTCCGAGGGGCTTCCGGTGGGGCTGCAGGTCATGGCACCGACGATGGCCGACGACCGGATGTACCGGGTGGCGGCCGCGCTGGAGAGCGCCGTCGGCACCCTCACCCCACCGGAGCTGTAGTTTTCCGAGGCAGGAGCACTGATGACCACGACGTTGACCTCCTATGACGGGGTCGTCGAGCGCTACGAGCCGGTGATCGGCCTGGAGACGCACGTCGAGCTGGGCACCCGGACGAAGATGTTCTGCGGTTGCCCCACCGACTTCGGCGGCGCGCCCAACACCCGGGTCTGCCCGGTGTGCCTCGGGCTGCCCGGCTCACTGCCGGTGGCCAACGCCGCCGCGGTCGAGGCGACGATCCGTATCGGCCTGGCGCTCAACTGCTCGATCGCATCGTGGTGCCGCTTCGCCCGGAAGAACTACTTCTATCCGGACATGCCGAAGAACTTCCAGATCAGCCAGTACGACGAGCCGCTCTGCTCCGACGGCTGGCTGGACGTGGAGGTCGACGGTCAGACCGTCCGGGTCGGCATCGAGCGGGTGCACCTGGAGGAGGACACCGGTAAGACGCTGCACGTCGGCGGGGCCACCGGGCGCATCCACGGTGCCACCGAGTCGCTGGTCGACTACAACCGGGCCGGCATCCCGCTGGTGGAGATCGTGACCAAGCCGATCGTCGGCACCGGCCGGCTCGCGCCGGCCGTGGCCCGGGCCTACGTCACCGAGCTGCGGGATGTGATCCGCGCGCTCGGCGTCTCCGACGTACGGATGGAGGAAGGCTCGCTGCGCTGCGACGTCAACACCTCCCTCACCCCGATCGGTGCCACCGAGTGGGGCACCCGGACCGAGACGAAGAACGTGAACTCGCTGCGCTCGGTGGAGCGGGCGGTGCGCAGCGAGATGCTGCGCCAGGCCGCGATCCTCGACGCCGGAGGGCGCATCGTCCAGGAGACCCGGCACTTCCACGAGGACACCGGAGAGACCACGGCCGGCCGGTCGAAGGAGACCGCCACCGACTACCGCTACTTCCCGGAACCGGACCTGGTTCCGCTCGCACCGGACCCCGCCTGGGTTGAGTCGTTGCGTGCCTCGCTGCCGGAGCTGCCCAGGTTGCGCCGTCGCCGGCTGCAGCAGGAGTGGGGGCTGTCCGACCTCGACATGCAGGCGGTGGTGAACGCGGGCGCGGTCGACCTCATCGAGCAGACCGTCGCCGCTGGTGCCACGCCGGGCGCCGCGCGCAAGTGGTGGCTGGGTGAGCTGTCCCGGCGGGCCAACGAGGCGGGCGTCGAGCTCGCCGAGGTGGGCGCCACCCCGACGCAGGTCGCCGAGCTGCAGGGTCTGGTCGAAGCGGGCAAGCTCACCGACAAGCTGGCCCGGGTCGTGCTGGAGGGGGTACTGGCCGGCGAGGGCTCGCCCACCGAGGTGATGACCGCGCGCGGCCTGGAGGTCGTCTCCGACACCGGGGCGCTGACCGCGGCCGTGGACGAGGCGATCGCGGCCAACCCTGACATCGCGGAGAAGGTCCGCGGCGGGAAGGTGGCCGCGGCCGGGGCGCTGGTCGGCGCGGTGTTGAAGGCCACCCGAGGGCAGGCGGACGCGAAGACGGTGCGTGAGCTGATCCTGAGCCGGCTCGGCGTCGAGGGCTGACCGGCCCCGGGGCGACCGGGCCGGATCACGGCCCGTCAGCCGGTCCGGGTCGGCGCGGCCGGGGTCGGTGTCGGGGTCGCCGGTGCGGTCGGGGTCGGCGTCGGTGTGGGACCGCGGGTCGGGGTGGGCGTGACCGGCACGTCCACCTCCCCGGTGTCGGGTTTCGCGATCACATGCCGTTCCAGGTTCACCTGGGCCTGGCCTGTGCCGCCGACCAGGATGTCGTCGTACGCCTGCAAGGTACGCGTCTGATCGAAGTAGAGCACCGACATGGCCAGCGGCAGCGGCTCCTCGCCTTCGAGGCCCCGCAGGCCGGCGCCGCCCGTTGAACCCTGCACCATCAGCACCGTGGGGTCGCCGTCCGGGGCGGCGGGCAGCATGTTCACCGCTCGGCTGTGGGTGTGCCCGGCCAGTACGACGCGGGTACGGCCGGACAGCGGGCCCGCCGAGGCCGGATCGTGGACCAGGGCGATGTCGACCGGGTCCGGCGAGGCCTCGACGGTGGCGGCCAACCTCTCCCCGGTGCCGATCAACTGTTCGGCGATCTCGCCGGTCAGTCCCTCCCCACCGGCCGAGGTCTGCTTGTCGGGGGTGAACCGGGGGTCGCTGATGCCGGCGATGGTCAGCCCCGCCACCGTCGTCGTCGAGTTGTCCAGCACGACGGCGTTGGGCTGCTCGGCCACCGCCGCGGCGGTCGCCTGCGAGTCGTGGTTGCCGCGGATGTAGACGTACGGGACGTCGAGCAGGCCGATCGAGCCGACGTAGGACGCCTCCGGTTCGCTGCCCCAGTCGGTGATGTCCCCGGTGTCGATCACCACGTCGATCTTGAACTGCTCCACCACGGTGCGGATGACCTGCCACGACGACGGGTTGAGATGCAGATCGGAGACGTGCAGCACGCGGATGCCGCCGTCCGCCGGCTCGTAGACCGGCAGCGCCGACACGGTGGTGAAGATCCGGCTGACGTTGCCGACCAGGCGTTGCAGTTGTTCGGCGTACTTGTTGTAGTCGTCCGCGATCCGGCGGGCATCGCCCACCAGGGCGGGTGCGTTGATCAGCAGCCCTTCGTACCGCGGTTCCTCGATCGACTGCGGCCGCAGTGTGAGCGCGGCGATCCCGAGGCTGCCCGCGGTGATGGCCAGCGCCAGCGTGCCCGACCAGGCGACCCGGCGGATGTCGCGGAACACCAGTGCCGCCAGGACGAGGGTGACCAGTACGGCGACACCGATGCTCTGGAGCACGACCCGCAGCACGGCCGCCTGGACGTCCCGCAGCGCCGACTCGCTGGCCCGGGCGAGACCGGCCGGATCATTGATCAACGCCTGGGTGCGGCGCTGGTCCAACGCGTCGAGCTGCACGGACAGGTGCGTGGGACCGTCGTGGCTGTCCAGGTGCAGGGCACCCAGTGGGGGTACGTTCAGCGTGCTGTACCCGTTGACGGTCGGGCTGATGCCGACATTGGCCCGGAAGGGGCCGATGTCGGCCTGGACCCGGCCGCCCAGCAGCAGGCCGAGGAGCACCCCGGCGACCGCCACGGTGAGGACGGCGAGACCGAGCCCGATGCGGCGGGTGTGTCGAACGCCGCGGACGCGGCGGGCGGTGACGGGCAGGGCCGGCAGGCTCCGCAGCGCGGCCCGCACCCGACCGAACCATCCCGTCTTGATCATCCCTCGCGTCTGCATGTCCTCAATCATTACCGGTCACCGCCCGGGTGACCGAGCCGCTCTGTTCACGGTCTGCCGTCGATGCACGCTCAGGTCCGCCCGGCCGTGCCGCCGGAGAGGACCAGTCGGATGATGCGGTCGTCCTCGGGTGCGGGCCGCCCGCGTCCGTCGTGGTTCGATGTGGAGATCCACAGCGAGCCGTCCGGGGCGACCACCGCGGCCCGCAGCCGCCCGTACGCGCCTTCCAGCAGCGCCCGCGGCCGGCCGAGCACGCGTCCCGTCGCGGTGAGCTCGACCAGCCACAGCCGTTGGCCGCGCAGACAGGCGGTGACGAAGACCCGCCCGACCATCGCCGCCCCCGAGCAGGACGCCTCGTGGGTGCGCCAGGTGACGATCGGCTCGACGAAGCGGCCCCCGCCGGTGCCCGCCCCCTCCACCTCGGGCCAGCCGTAGTTGCGGCCCGGCTCGATCAGGTTGACCTCGTCCCAGTCGTTCTGCCCGAACTCGGCGGCGTAGAGCCGGCCGTCGTCGGTCCACGCGATGCCCTGCACGTTGCGGTGCCCGAGCGACCAGACCGGGGAGTCCGGGAGCGGGTTGCCCGGGGCCGGGCGCCCGTCCGGCGTGATTCGCAGGATCTTGCCGCCCAGGCTCCGCGGATCCTGAGCGAGCCCCTGGGCGGAGGCGTCGCCGGTCGTGGCGTAGAGGTATCCGTCCGGGCCGAAGGCGAGCTGGCCGCCGTTGTGGATGCCGGAGCGGGGGATGCCGGTGAGGATCGGCACGGGCTCCTCGCCGAGGGTGAGCTTGGCGATCCGGTTGTCCTCGGCGGTGGTGTAGTAGACGAAGACGGTCTGGTCGGTCTGGTAGTGCGGTGATACGGCGATGCCCAGCAGTCCGCCTTCGCCGGCGCCGTCCACCTCGTCGAGGGTCTGCACCGGGGTCACCCGCAGCCCGTCCGGTCCGGACTCCGGGCCGACCTTGAGGATGCGCGCGGTGTCCCGTTCGGTGACCAGCGCCCCACCGTCGGGCAGGAAGGCGATGCCCCAGGGCACGCGTAGCCCGCGCGCCAGCACGGTGGTCGCCGGCTGTCCGCCGTCCGGCCCGCTGGACGTGGTCGGGTCGGGGAAGGCGGGCGGCTGGGCGGCCGGATCGGGGCCGGGCTCGCCGAAGGCGCATCCGGCGAGCAGGACCACCGCCGTGCCGAGGGTGACCGCGGCGCGTACGGCCGTGGATCGACGGGGCAGAACGCTCACCCGCTCAGCCTAACCACGCCCGCCCACCCACCACCGCCCGCAACGTCGATCATGACTTGGGTGTCGTGCCGGTGCCCTCATGGCCAACCGGTGCGGGCTATTGTCAGCGGCTGTGAAGGCATGGATCCCGCACGAGCAGGGTCGGCGGTTGTTGGGCGAGGTCCCGGAGGGCGTCGTCGTCGAGGTCGTCCCCGACCCGGCCGGATACCACGGTCCCAACGATGTCGAGTTCTGGGTGCCCCCGTTCCTCGCCGACCCCGACGTGGTGCGGCTCGCGGCCAAGCTTCCCGACCTGCGCGTGGTCCAACTGCTCTCCGCCGGCGCCGACCACTGGGTCGGGCGGCTGCCGGACGGGGTCCGCCTGTACGACGCGCGCGGCGTGCACGACTCCGCAACCGCCGAATGGGTGGTCACCGCGATCCTCGCCCATCTGCGTGCCTTCCCCGCGTTCGTCCGCGCGCAGGCCCGGCACGAGTGGTCGTACGCGGAGTTCACCCCGACCGACGAGCTGGCCGGCAAACGGGTGCTCATCGTCGGTGCCGGGGCCATCGGCACCGCCGTGCACCGCCGGCTGGTCCCGTTCGACGTCGAGGTGACCCTGGTCGCCCGCACCGCCCGCCCCGGCGTCCACGACGTCACCGAACTGCCGGCGCTGCTCCCGGCGGCCGACGTGGTGGTCCTGCTGGTGCCGCTCACCGAGCAGACCCGGGGCCTGGTGGACGCCCGATTCCTGGCCGCACTGCCGGACGGGGCGCTGCTGGTCAACGCCGCCCGCGGCCCGGTGGTGCGGACCGACGACCTGGTCGCCGAGCTCGCCACCGGACGGATCTCCGCGGCGCTCGACGTCACCGACCCGGAGCCGCTGCCCGCCGGCCACCCCCTGTGGGACATGCCGAACGTGCTGCTGACCCCGCACGTCGCGGCGACCGTGCCCGGGCTGCGGCCGCGCGCCTACCGCCTGGTCGGCGAGCAGTTGCGTCGGTACGCCGCCGGGAAGCCGTTGCTCAACGAGGTGGTGGACGGCTACTGACGTACCACCGGCTGGCCGCTCGCCGCGACCAGCCGGGGCAGGTCGGCGGCGGACACGGCCGGAAGCCGGATGGCGTTGCCGTTGGTCAACCGGGCCACCACCCGGCTCCGCTCGTCCGGCGCCAGCTCGACGATCTCCGACCAGTCGATGCGGCGCTCGCCGAGCAGCGCGCGTACCCGCACCCCGTCGGGGCCGGCCTCCGTACCACCCCGCCACGCCCACACGGCCACCGCCGTGGGGATCAGCAGCACCGGGGTGAGAAACCAGGCGGCGCTGGCCAGCGGTATGGCACCGATGAAGGCGACGATCGCGGCGACCAGGATCGCCGGGCTGTGTCGGAAGCGCACGTTCTCGGCCCTGCTCACCCCGCCATACTCGCATCCCTTATCGGAGCGAGCCGGGAAAGGTCCGCTTGCCCGCCCGGATAGAGGACGCCGAGCCGCTGGGTCGCCCGGGTCAGCGCGACGTAGAGATCGCTGAGGCCGCGGGGGGACTCCGACACGATCCGCCCGGGGTCGGCGACCACGACGGAGTCGAACTCGAGACCCTTGGCCTGCCCGACGGTCAACACCACCACCGGGCTGGTCAGCTCCGCATTCTCGCCGACCGCCGCCGCCGGCAGCGCGGCGCGGACCGCCCGGCCGAGCTCGTCGAGGCGGCCCGCCGGGACGATCACCCCGAGCCGACCGCCGTCGACCTCGACGACTTCGTCGCGTACCGCCTCGACCAGCCGTTGGGCCAGACTCGCCGGATCGACGCTGCGCTGCCACGGCGGCACGCCGGTCTCCCGCACCGCCCGAGGCGGCTCGACCGACGGGTCGATGCGCGCCAGCAGCCGGTTCGCCAGCGCCATGATCTCGGCGGGCGTCCGGTAGCTGACGGTGAGTTCCGCCAGCCGCCAGCGGTCGCCGACGTACGGTTCGAAAATCTCCCGCCACGAGGCGGCGACACCGAGCGCGCCGGTCTGCGCCATGTCCCCGACGACGGTCATCGAGCGGCTCGGGCAGCGGCGCATCAGCAGCCGCCACGCCATCGGGGACAGCTCCTGCGCCTCGTCGACGACGATGTGGCCGAACGTCCAGGTCCGGTCCGCCGCCGCCCGCTCGGCGGCCGTCAGGTGGACCCGCTCCTCGTGCCGTTCGGCGAGCAGTTCGGCATCGAGCAGATCGGTCGCGGACAGCACCTCCGGATTCTCCTCGTCCTCCACATCGATGGAGCGGGAGCCGAAGGCGATCTCCAGCGCGCCCTCCGCGTATGCGATCCGCGCGCGCCGGTGGTGTTCGGCCCGCGCGGCTTCGTCGCGGTCGTCCCAGCCGAGCAGCTCCGCGGCCTCATCGAGCAACGGCACGTCGGCCGGCGTCCAGCCGTCACCCGCCGCACGCCACAGCAGCTGCCGTTCTTCCTCGGTGAGCTGCGGGGCGGCGGTGGCCAGCCGCTCGGCGCAGGCGTACAGGTCGCTGAGCAGCTGCTGCGGGGTGAGGATCGGCCACAGCCGGTCCAGGGCGGCCCGTACCTGCGGTTCCTTCCGTAGCTCCCGACGGATCTCGGCGAGTTCGGCGTCGTCGAGCAGCTGCTCCTCGCCGGGGGCGTCGTCGCCGCCGAGCGGGTCGAAGGCGTACGGGTCGGTGCCGATTCGCTCCGCCA
>DASVCA010000171.1:0-3437 GCA_036381835.1 Micromonosporaceae bacterium | reverse complement strand
CTGCGATCTCCTGCTGCGTGGACGCCCCCTGGGTCTCACTCACGCTGAGCAGCAGCAGGAACTATTGGAACCGGTGCGCCGTGCGCCGTGGGGCACGCAGACCGCGGTCGCCGACCTCTACGGCAACGTCTTTGACATCCTGCAACCGAGCGAAGTGCTCCCCCGGGTGCGGCGGCGCCGCAGCCCGCACGGTCCCGGTGAACCAGACCCACGACATCAGTGGCAACAACAGGCATGGCACCCGGTTACGGGAACCATCGGGGACCACCGCTCGGGTCCTGCTCTGGCCGGACCGGCCCGCACCATTTCACATCGATAATTTGAGTCGCAGCTGCTCAAAATCGCACCGGCGGAGCCTGCTGCGGTCTGAATTCGGACAGTGGGCGAATTCGCCCGGCTGCCCATCTGGTATCAATCGTCCCGTTCCCCTACCGTCTACGTCGGTGAACGTGCGTCTACCTCGGTGAACGTGCGAAACGCGACGATTCGACACGGGAGTAACGCGTCGATGGGGCGAATGCCACGCCAACAATGTGGCGAATGCACGCGGACCGCGACCCCCGCGCAAATGCAGGTGTGGGGATGGCATCGGAGTTCTGACGGCAGCGTCTGGTGCCGGGAGCACGCCCATATCGGGGCGGCCCGCGACCAGGCGGGAACCGGAAGCATCCCCGCCACGGCCGAGCTGCCGCCCGTAGCAGCCAACCACGGTCCGGCGGCCTCCTTCGTCAAGGCACTCGCGCAACGGCCCTGGGCGTGGGGGGTTGGTGCGGGTGCGCTCGCCCTCGTCATGCTCTGTTGCTGCGGCGGGGTACTCACCGTCCTGGTCACCGGCGACACCAGCGGTTCCGGGCGCGAGTCGGCCGACGCCCAGGCGACACCTCCGGCGCTCATCGCCCAGTCCGCCACCGCCAACCCGGGCGGCGATGAGGTTTCCGGCACCAGTGGCGCCGGTGGCACCGGCCAGCCCACGCCGACGGCCAACCGTCCCGAGACCGCGACGGTCGTGGTGACCAACGTGATCGACGGCGACACCGTGGACGTGTCCACCGGCGACCGCGTCCGGCTCATCGGTATCGACACTCCCGAACGCGGCGAGTGCGGGTACGACCAGGCGACGGCCAACCTGGCCTCGCTGGTGAGCGGTAAGGAAGTGACCCTGGTCAGTGGGGCCAGGGATGACAAGGACCACTACGGTCGCCTGCTGCGGTACATCCAGGTCGGTAACATCGACGTCGGCCTGGAGCAGATCAAGGCCGGGTACGCCATCGCCCGCTACGACTCACGCGACGGGTACGGGGCCCATCCCCGGGAGCAGAGCTACATCGCGGCCGACAACGCGTCGCCGAACTACGCGTGCCCCGATCCGCCCCAGCCGACGACGCAGGCCCCGCCCGTGCAGGCGCCACCACCGCCTCCGCCACCCCCGCCGCCGGCGCAGCCGACGCAGTCGAACTGCCATCCGTCCTACGTCCCGTGCGTGCCCGACGTTCCGTACGACCTGGACTGCGCCGACATCGGCTTCCCGGTCACGGTGATCGGCCCCGACGAGTACCGGTTGGACAACAACGACCCGGACAACATCGGGTGCGAAAGCTACGGCTGACGGGCCGGTTGGGGTCTGTCAAGTGAACGGTGTAAGTGATCTTGGTTAGTTCCTTGCGAGGGAGAGTCGACCCTCGAAGGCGATGTCGAATGCGTTCAATGCCGCTTTCCAACGCATGGTCCAGCGGCCGCGGCCGCGCCCGGTGGGGTCGAGGCTCATCAGCGCCATGTAGAGGCATTTCATGGCGGCCTGCTCGTTGGGGAAGTGGCCGCGGGCGTTGACTGCCCTGCGGAGCCGGGCGTTGATCGACTCGATCGCGTTCGTGGTACAGATGATCTTGCGGATCTCGACGTCGAAGTCGAGGAACGGCACAAACTCCGCCCACGCATCGGTCCACAGACGCACGATGGCCGGGTAGCGGCGTTCCCACTTGTCGCTGAACTCAGCGAACCGGTCCAGCGCGGCCTGGGCCGACGGGGCGGTGTAGACCGGCTTGAGGTCGCGGGCGAGCTCGGGCCAGTCCCGCCGGGATGCGTACCGGAACGAGTTACGCAAAAGGTGCACGATGCAGGTCTGCACGATCGTCTTCGGCCACACGGCGTTGACCGCATCCGGCAGGCCCTTGAGTCCGTCGCAGACGAGCATGAGCACGTCGGCGGTGCCGCGGTTTTTGATCTCGGACAGCACACGGTGCCAGAACTTGGCGCCCTCCCCGTCGCCGTGCTCGCCGGCCCACAACCCGAGCAGGTCGCGCTCGCCGTTGACGGTCACGCCGATCGCCAGGTAGATCGGTCGGTTCACCACGTTCCCGTCACGGATCTTGACCCGGATCGCGTCGATGAAGATCACCGGGTAGACCGGGTCCAGCGGCCGGGACTGCCAGTCGGCCATCGACTCCAGCACCCGGTCGGTGATGGCCGAGATCGTCTCCTTCGACACGCTGGTGCCGTACACATCGGCCAGGTGCGCGGCGATCTCCCCGGTCGTCAATCCTTTGGCCGACAGCGACAGCACAATCCCAGTGATCCCATCACCGCCGGTCAGCACCCGCTGGCGCTTACGCACGATCTGCGGCTGGAAGCTGCCGTCCCGGTCCCGCGGGACCTCGATCTGCACCGGGCCCACCGCCGTGACCACCGTCTTGGCCCGCCGGCCGTTGCGCGAGTTGCCGCCGTTACGCCCGGCCGGGTCATGCTTGGCGTAACCCAGGTGGGCGTCCATCTCACCCTCCAGCGACGCCTCCAGGAACCGCTTGACCAACTGCTGCATCAAGCCGCCCTCACCCAGCAACGCCAGGCCACTCTCCCGCGCCCGCGCAGCCAACGCCGCCATCGTCTTGTCATCCAGCACCTGAGCCAACAACTCCTGGGCGCTCAACCCACCCTCGCCGGCGGCCTCGCCGACGTCAGTGCCGACCGAACCGGAAGTGGTCTCCTCCACCACGCTTGTCATCCAGAGGTCTCCTCATTAGACTGTCCACTAAGGACTTACACCGTCTACTTTACACTCCCGGCCGGTTGCCCGGATTCCGGTGACGCAGGAGCGCGGGAGGCGTCCTTCCCGCCGGTGACGGGCTGGCCGACGGTCCATACCCGAATGGTTGGCACCCCGCGCTGGCGCTGGACGTGGTCGTCCGTCGTTTCTCACGCCGCGGCCCGCGCGTGGTGGTCGGGGCGGTGGCCGTCAGGACGGTGGCTGTCGGGGCGGCGGTTGCCGGTGCCGTACCTGGGTGGGCTGAGCAGGCGGGAGTGATGCCTGACGTGATGCCCGACCACATCGCCTTATCATGCCTACTTTGGACAGACGATGGTCGGTGTGAGCCAGAACGAGCGTGTCAGGGAGATTGTGTAAGTGTCCTGGGTGGACTCTCTCAACCTGTTCAGTTGGTCTA
>DASVCA010000170.1:0-24038 GCA_036381835.1 Micromonosporaceae bacterium | reverse complement strand
GTAGCCCTTGGTGTAGTCGAACTTCTCGACGGCGCGGATGAGGCCGAGGTTGCCTTCCTGGATGAGGTCGAGGAAGGCCATGCCGCGGCCGGTGTAGCGCTTGGCGAGGGAGACCACGAGGCGCAGGTTCGCCTCCAGCAGATGGTTCTTCGCGCGTTCCCCGTCCCGGGCGATCCACTTCAGGTCGCGCACGAGATCCAGCGGAAGTTCCTCCCCTTTCTCCTTCGCGGTACGCAGGCGTTCGGCGGCGTACAGGCCGGCCTCGATCCGCTTCGCCAGCTCCACCTCCTGCTCGGCGTTGAGCAGCGGAACCTTGCCGATCTGCTTCAGGTAGGCGCGTACGGAGTCGGCGGAAGCGGTCAGCTCGGCGTCACGACGGGCTTGCTTCAGCGCCTCGGATTCCTCGTCGTCCCACTCGAAGTCCGTGTCGCTCGCGGCACCCGCCGCGTCGGCTTCCGCTGCCTGGGTCAGTTCCTCGGTCTCGTCGACGACGACGTCCTCGATCTCCGCCGCGAGCTCTTCCGGATCGAGCGCGTCCGGGTCGCCGTTCTGGGCCGGCTTCTCGCTGCCCCGGGCGGCCTTGCCGGCCTTCGTGGCCTTGGCCGCCTTCACGGCCTTCGTGGCTTTGGCCGACTTGCCGCTCTTCGTCGCTCGTGTGGACTTCGTCGAATCGGTGCCCTCGGCGGTCTCCTCCGGCTGTCCGCCGGTGCCGCCATCGGCCGTCACCACGGCTGAGGCGGCCTTGCGGGCGGCTTTGCGGGCGGGCATCGCCGCCTCCTCCGGCGCGGGTGCCTGCTTCGGCGCCGGGCTGGCCTTCTTGGCCGACTTGGCGGCTTTCGCGGTGGTCGCCTTCGCGGTGGTCGCCTTCGAGGCCGGTGTGGAGGACCGAGCTGCGGCTACCCGGCGGCGGGTGCTCACCGATCCGTCGGCGACCACGGTGACACCCGCATCGAAGAGCGCCCGAAGGATCTTCTTGGCCTGGGCCGGAGTCACCTCTGCGGATTCGACGGTTCGCGCCAGCTCAGCCGAGGTGAGCTGGCCGCCGGCGCGCTGCGCCTGGGCGATCAGGATGTCGGTGAGCGAGCGTACGTCGGCGCCGGTGTGGCGGGCTTCTGTCACGAGTGACCTTCCCGGAGGCAAGGGACGAGCACGGCCTGGACCGGCAGTTACCGCGCAGGGCAGACCTGCCGGGCCGGTGTGGGTGTAGTTGAGGTACCCATGTCCGCGGCCCGGGCCGGTCGGCCGTTCCGCTGCACACGGGCAGGCGTGAATTGTAACGCCGTCTTCGGTGATCATCCTGGTCCGCGTGATAACCGGGCAGCTAGGCCGGGCGAATCGGAATGATCGTGGACTGAAAGGATGATACGCATCCTTGGCCCGGGAAGGGTGGAAGACAGGCGGGAAAGGAAGCGTAGTGAAATATCCCAAGCCGGACGAACTTGCAGAGATCGCGCTCGACGTGGTGCGGGACGCCGCCGAGACCGCCTACCGAATGCGGACGGACGGTGTAACCGGCGTCACCACCAAGAGCACGCGCACCGATGTGGTCACCGCCGCCGATCGAGCCGTCGAGCGACAGGTCGTCGCCGCACTGCGAAGGCTGCGTCCGGACGACGCCGTGCTCGGTGAGGAGTACGGGGAGGGCGGCGCGACCGAGGCAGGGCGGAGCCGGGTTCGGTGGATCCTGGACCCGATCGACGGCACCGTCAACTACCTCTACGGGCTCCCGCACTACGCGGTCTCACTGGCCGCCGAGGTAGACGGCGCGGTGGTGGCCGGCGTCGTGCGAAACGCGGCCACCGGCGAGGAGTGGACCGCGGTGCGCGGCAGCGGCGCTTACCGGGACGGCCGCCGGCTGCATGGATCGACCGAGACCGACCTGGGGCGGGCCCTGGTCGCCACCGGGTTCGCCTACGATCCCGCTCGCCGGGCCTACCAGGCCGAAGTGCTGGCGAAGCTCATCCCGTACGTGCGCGACATACGCCGCTTCGGTTCGGCCGCACTGGATCTCTGCATGGCCGCGGAGGGGCGCATCGACGCCTATTTCGAGAAGGGGCTCAACCTCTGGGACCACGCGGCCGGCGGTCTGATCGCGCTCGAGGCCGGCCTGCGGGTCGAGGGGTTGGTGGGCGCACCGCCGGGACCGGCCCTCGTCGTCGCCGCACCCCCGGCCCTCTTCGATCCGTTGCACGACCGCCTGGTCGAACTGGCTGCCGCCGCCGGGCCCTGAGCGGTCCCGTCGCTAGCCCTCCTCCGCGCAGGTCCCCGGCGGCAGCACAGGCGACTGAAGTTCGACCAGCGCCTGGTTCACCTCGGTGGTGGTGGCCAGTTGTTTGAAGTTCTCGCCGAGCACGACGTCCACCACGTCGTTATCGCGTTCCGGGTCGTAGACGGGCTCCGCCGTATCCAGGAAGTAGGCGCGCAGGACGTGGGCGGCACCGACCGCCTTCGGGCCGTAGCGCAGCTCCGCGACCCCTTCGACCTTCTTCTTCAGCGGGTCGTTGCCTTTCTCCACCACCTGGAAATCGCGGTTGGCGAAGTTGGCCGCCACGTTCTCGGCCAGCCCGATCTCGGTGGTCGCGTTATAGACGTTGATCTTGATGTCCTTCGGCTCGCGCAAGGCGATGTCCACCCGGGTGTAGCCCTCCGGGCAATCGTTGGCCAGATCGATGCCGCTCTGCGTATCGCGGATCATCGTGATGAGCACCAAGAGCAGTGCCAGCACCACCAATCCAGCGATGACGACGAGTGCGCGCACCCGGGCGTAGGTCATGTGGCGGCTCCCGTGACGGACGGATGGCTCCTCGATGGCGGACGGTTTCGGCCCGCCGTGCAGAGGTTAGCCGTTGCCGTGGAGCCGGTCGGAAGGAACCGGGAGGACGGCGCGTCGTCATCCCGCAACGGGGGTGTAGCCCTATCTTCGGATCGCTCGGGTGACGTTGGGAACAAACTTCCGCCGTTGGGCAGCGGACCCCGGTGGGAGGGGGGTATACATGCGTCGCCCGAACCGGGGTAAGGTACGGCGCTCGTCGGGGGAGCTCGCCGCATTGGGGGGAACGGTATGTCCGATTTCGGCTACTGAGAGAGCCACTCTTTCCGGGAAAGGAAACAACCCTACGGCGCTATGCCCGGCAGCGTCTCATCGATACGGGAGAGGAAACCGATGGCCACCGACTACGACGCTCCGCGTCGCGACGAGGTCGACCTCGGCGAGGACAGTCTGGAAGAACTGAAGGCACGGAGAGTCGACTCGCAGTCGGGTGCTGTTGACGTCGACGAAGCCGAGGTGGCTGAGAACTTCGAACTGCCCGGTGCTGATCTGACCGACGAAGAACTCACCGTCAAGGTGATTCCGATGCAGGCGGACGAGTTCCGCTGCTCGCGCTGTTTCCTGGTGCATCACCGCAGCCAGCTGGCCGTGGAACGGGACGGTGAGTTGATCTGCCGGGAATGCGCGTGAGGCGGCGCTGATCAGCCGATGTGTGCGTCGGTGCGGCGCGGCCCGCGCCACACCGACGCATGAGCACGTTCGTCAACGCTTCGGTTCGTCGCCACCGGCGGCGGTGACATCGCGGGCGTCGAGGATCGCCTTGGCCAACCGCACCGGATCGCGGGTACTGACCACCCAGAACGGGGTGGGGTCGGCCGGGTCGTTGAGCACCACCTGCACCGCGCCGGGAATCCACGGCCGCTGCACGACGAAGGCCAACGGATCCGCGGCCACCCCGAGCACCTCGCGCCGGCCGTCGGCGTCGAGCGCGACGGCATCGGCTACGAAGCGCACCGGCAGACGGGCGTCGTCGACCAGTAGTTCGTCGCCGCGCACCGCCACCCGGAGTCGGCTCAGCCACCAGAGCGCCCCTGCCGTCAACGGCAGCAGCACCGCGAAGGGCAGCCACGACCGCACACCGTCCGCGCCGAGCCACAACTCGGCCGCGGCGAGGGTGGCCAATGCCAGGCCGGCCGGCCAGGACCACCACGGCAGGGTGAGTCGTTCCGTGTACCGCTCCACCCTCGGGTGCGCGGAGGCGGGGGAGTCCAAGTGCTTCGGTGCCACGTTCACCGAGGGTACGGCGCGCGGCGGTCGGGGTGCCCGGCAGGATGGGATTCAGTCGTGACCCGGAGCGTGAGAACTTGACCGAGATGATTCCTGTCGCCGTCCGCCGGCTTGACCCGGATGTGCCGTTGCCGGCGTACGCGTATCCCGGCGACGCAGGAGCGGACCTGGTGGCCGCCGAGGATGTGGTGATCGCCCCGGGCGAGCGCGCCCTCGTGCGTACCGGCGTGGCGATCGCGTTGCCGGAGGGCTTCGTCGGTCTGGTTCATCCCAGGTCGGGCCTGGCGGCGCGGTTGGGCGTGACGGTGCTCAACGCACCCGGTACGGTCGACGCCGGTTACCGCGGTGAGATCATGGTGAATCTGATCAATCACGATCCGCGGGAGCCGGCGCGGATTCTGCGGGGCGACCGGATCGCACAACTCGTCGTGCAACGGGTGGAACGGGCACACTTCCATCTGGTCGACGAGTTGCCCCAGTCTGCGCGAGGGGTCGGCGGCCACGGGTCAACCGGTGGGCACGCGGCGCTGGCCGCTCCGATGCAGGTGGCCATGAGGAGTGAAGAGGTAGCAGGGTGATCTTCTCTCGAGGACGCGGGCGCAGCGGACGGCGGGTCCGCGCCGACCGCATCGACCGCACCGCCGAGATGTCGGCCACCGAGCCGCGGGAGTTCCCCGGCCCGACCGAGGCGGTACCCGAGCGCGGCCCGTACGACATCGCCGCGGCGCCACCCGGCGTGCCCCGGCTCGATCTGGGCAGCCTGCAGATCCCCGCGATCTCCGGCGTGGAGGTGCGGGTCCAGGCCAACCCGGACGGCACGATTCAGCAGGTGCTGCTCGTCAACGGTGCCAACGCGCTGCAGTTGGGGGTGTTCGCGGCCCCCCGGTCCGAGGGCATTTGGGATGAGGTTCGGCAGGAGATCCGCCAGTCGGTCAGCCGGGACGGCGGAACGGCGACCGAAACCTACGGCGAGTACGGCACGGAGCTGTTAGCCCGGGTCCAGGGCCCGGAAGGTCCGGTCGACATCCGGTTCGTTGGAATTGACGGGCCGCGATGGATGGTCCGGGCTGCGTTCTATGGTCCGGCCGCGACCGATCCGTCCGCCGCCGGCCCGCTCACCGAGTGCCTGGCGGGTGTGGTGGTGGATCGCGGGACGGAGGCCAAGCCGGTCGGGGAGCCACTCCCGTTGCGCCTGCCGCGCCAGGCCGGCCAGCCGGGTAACGCCGTGGTGGACGGCTGAGTCGCGAAGTGGGACGGTGACACCGAGTCGTGGCGACGCACCGAGACGGCTTCTCGTTGCACCGGTTGCTTCGTCGGCTGACCGCGAGCGAGGCGGAGTTGGAGGCCGAGGAGCTGCGGGAGGAGAGCGCGGCTTCCGGCTGCATGCCGGCTGAGGCGGGTCAACGGGGCGATGTGGTCTCGATCTCCGGGCGGTTGCGCACCGTGATCTACACGCCGCGGGCCAACCTGCCGAATCTTGAGGCCGACCTGTACGACGGCACGGATGTGGTCACCCTCGTGTTCCTGGGTCGCCGCCACATCCCCGGCATCGAACCGGGGCGGCATCTGACCGTTCGTGGTCGACTCGCATTACGCGGTGACCGTAAAGTCATCTACAACCCTTACTACGAGTTGGATGCGCCCCCATGACGACCGACGAGCAACCGGCAGAGCGGCTGCCCACCCTCTCAGAGCAGATGGCCGAGCAGTTGGGTGGGGTGCGCGGTCTGGCGGAGTCGAGCATCCCGATCGCGGTCTTCGTCGTCGTCAACGCGTTCTGGGACCTCTACCCGGCGATCTACACGGCGCTGGGTTCCGCGTTCGTGATCGGCGGGTTCCGGCTGTTGCGTCGCCAGCCGGTGCGCCACGCCGTCAACGGTGTGTTCGGCGTAGCCCTCGGCGCGTGGTTGGCCTACCGCTCCGGGGAGGCGAGGGACTTCTACCTGCCCGGAATCTGGCTGGCGATGGGGCAGGCGGTAATCCTGCTCGGCTCGGTCGCCGTGGGCAAGCCGATCATCGGGTACGTCTGGGCGATCGTGGCCGCCCGAGGGCGGCACGACTGGTTGCAGGATGTCCGGCTGCGCCGGACGTTCCAATGGCTCACCGTCGCCTGGGCGGTGTCGTTCGTGGTGCGCGGTGGTGTGCAGTGGGCGCTGTTCGCGGCCGGTGAGGCCAACTGGCTCGGCATTGCCAAGATCGGTCTGAGCTGGCCCATCTATCTCGGCATGCTCGCCGTCACGGTGTGGGCGGTCCGACGCACCCGGGCCGGAATCGTGCCCGCCTGACGCCGGCAGCGCTACTGGTTCTTGTCGTTGCGCTTGTCGTCGCCGACCATGACCCGGTGCACCTCGTCCTCGGCGGTGGCCGCGCAGACGAAGATCAGTTCGTCGCCCGCTTCCAATGAGTCGTCCGGGTCGGGCACCAGGACACGTCTACCCCGCACGATCGCCACCAGGGCGGCGTCGCGGGGCAACGGCACGGCGCGGACGGGCCGCCCGACATAGGGCGCCTCGGTCGGCAGCGTGATCTCCACCAGGTTGGCTTCCCCCTGCCGCAGGGTCATGAGCCGGACCAGGTCGCCGACGCTCACCGCCTCTTCGACCAGCGCGGCCATCACCCGCGGAGTGCTCACCGCCACATCCACGCCCCACTGCTCGGTGAACAGCCATTCGTTCTCGGCCCGGTTGACCCGAGCCACGACCCGCGGCACCCCGAACTCGGTCTTGGCCAGCAGCGACACCACCAGGTTGACTTTGTCGTCGCCGGTCGCGGCCACCACCACGTCGCAGCTGGCGAGGTCGATCTCCTCCATGCTGGTCAGCTCGCACGCGTCGGCGAGCACCCAGTCGGCTTCCGGCACCCGCTCGGGGCGGAGCATGTCGGGTTGACGCTCGATGAGCATGACCTGGTGGCCGTTCTCGATCAGCTCCTGTGCGATCGACCGACCGACGTTGCCTGCTCCAGCGATCGCGACGCGCATCAACGACGTCCTTCCGGTGCGGCCGCGGCGATGGCGGTGACGGTTTCCGCGATGTCGTCGGTGACCAGCATGAACAGCTGATCGCCCTCCTGCAGGACGGTGTCCTCGGCGGGCAGCATGCCGATGCCGAAACGGGTGAGGTAGGCGGCCCGGGTGCCGGTCGCCTCCTCCAGCCGGTGCAGTCGGTGCCCGATCCAGTCGGGGTGCAGCGGAACCTCGACGATCGAGACGGTGCTGGTCGGGTCCCGGAAGATCTCGTACATGCCCTCGGGCACGAGATGGTGCATGATCCGGTCGGCCGTCCAGCGAACGGTGGCGACCGTCGGGATGCCCAGCCGCTCGTACACCTCGGCCCGTCGCTGATCGTAGATCCGGGCGACCACCCGGGCCACCCCGAACGTCTCGCGGGCCAATCGGGCCGAGATGATGTTGGAGTTATCGCCGCTGGAAACGGCCGCGAATGCGTCCGCCCGCTCGATGCCGGCCGCCCGAAGCACCTCGCGGTCGAGTCCGTTGCCGGTCACGGTGATCCCGGTGAAGTCGGGTCGGAGTCGACGGAAGGCATCGGGATTCTGGTCGACAACGGCGACGGTATGGTCACGCGCTTCGAGACTGTGGGCGAGGGTGGAGCCCACCCGTCCGCAGCCCAAGATCACGATATGCACCGGTCTCCTCCCAGGGCCTTGCCTCCGAGCGTGTCACGACGAGCCGATCCGCCGCTGCCCGACTCTACTCCTCGCCGGAACGGCGATTGATCATGCTGGTGGGCGCCGCGTCCACCTGTCGTACGCTTAGCGGTTGTGGCCAGCCCCTCCACCCTGCTGAAGCGACTGCTGGTGGGTCGACCGTTCCGGTCCGACCGGCTGCGGCGCACGTTGTTGCCCAAACGCATCGCGTTGCCGGTCTTCGCCTCCGACGCCTTGTCGAGCGTGGCATACGCACCGGACGAGATTCTGCTGACGCTGTCGATCGCGGGTGCCTCCGCCTTCGTGTTCTCGCCATGGGTGGCGACGGCCGTCGCCGTGGTGATGTTGACGGTGGTGGCCAGCTACCGGCAGACCGTGCACGCCTACCCGTCGGGCGGCGGGGACTACGAGGTGGCGAGAGTGAACCTCGGGCCGCGGCTCGGGCTGGGCGTGGCCAGCGCGCTCTTGGTCGACTACGTGCTGACCGTGGCGGTGTCGATCACCGCCGGGGTGGCCAACCTCGGCTCGGTCCTTCCGTTCGTCGCCGAGCACAAGGTGGTGATCGCGGTCGGCGCGGTCGCGGTCCTGGCCGCGATCAACCTGCGCGGGATGCGGGAGTCCGGGCGGGCGTTCGCCGTGCCGACATACGCCTTCATGATCGTCATCCTCGGCATGATCGTGACCGGGTTGGTGCGCATCTTCGTGCTCGGGCACGATCTCCGGGCCCCCAGCGCCGATCTCGTCATCACCGCCGAACACGGCGTGACCGGCGCGGCGTTGGCGTTCCTGCTGCTGCGCGCCTTCTCCTCGGGCGGCGCGGCGTTGACGGGTGTCGAAGCGATCTCGAACGGTGTGCCGGCGTTTCAACCGCCGAAGAGCCGCAACGCTGCGACGACCCTGCTGCTGCTCGGGCTGATCGCCATCACCATGCTGCTCGGCACGGTCTGGTTGGCTCGGTTGACCGGCCTGCAGTTCGTCGAGGATCCGGCCGCGCAGATCGTGGCGGGACCTGACGGCTACGTGCAGAAAACCGTGACCGTGCAGCTCGGCGAGACGGTATTCGGCTCCGGGGCACTGCTCTTCGTGGTTGGCGCGGTGACCGCGCTGATACTTTTTCTGGCCGCGAACATCGCCTACAACGGCTTCCCGGTGCTCGGCTCGATCCTCGCCCGGGACGGCTACCTGCCCCGACAGTTCCGCACCCGTGGCGATCGCCTCGCCTTCTCCAACGGGATCGGGATGCTCGCCCTCGCCGCGATCCTGCTGATCCTGTTGTTCGACGCCGAGGTGACCCGGCTGGTTCAGCTCTACATCGTGGGCGTCTTCATGGCCTTCACCCTGTCTCAGGTCGGGATGATCCGGCACTGGAACCAGCTGTTGCACGGCACTCGGGACCCGCGGGCCCGGGGGCGGATCAATCGGTCCCGGATCATCAACGCGATCGGTGCGGTGATGACCGGTGCGGTCCTGGTCATCGTGCTGATCACCAAGTTCCTGCTCGGGGCGTGGATCGCGGTCGCCGCGATGGCGCTCGTCTATTTGATGATGCGTGCGATCAGCCGGCATTACCGAGCGGTGGCCGTCGAGCTGACACCGCCGGACGACAGGTCGCTGCTGCCTGCCCGCAACCACGCCATCGTGCTGGTCAGCAAGGTGCACCTGCCGACCATGCGGGCCCTCAGGTACGCCAAGGCGACCCGGCCGGACACGCTGATCGCCTTGACGGTCCAGGTGGACGAGCAGGAGACGCGTGAGATCCAGGCGGAGTGGGAGCGGCGGGGGATCGACGTGCCCCTGACCGTCATCGACTCGCCGTACCGGGAGATCACTCGGCCGATCATCGAATACGTCGCATCGATGCGGCGGGAGTCCCCTCGGGACGTGGTCACCGTCTTCATCCCCGAGTACGTCGTCGGCCGGTGGTGGGAGCACCTGCTGCACAACCAGAGTGCGCTGCGGATCAAGGCGCGGCTGCTGTTCGAGCCGGGGGTGATGGTGACCAGCGTGCCGTGGCAGCTCTCGTCAACGGGCGTGAAGCGGCCGGAGGCCCCGAAGTCCGCAGAGTCGGCCGTTGCGGCCGATGCCACGACGCAAGCGCGGCCGACCGTGCCGGTGGGTGGGACAGGGGACGACTCCCGGGGGGCGGAGCGATCATGAGTCTGGTGGTCGGTGACCGGGTGGAGCTGCTTGTCGGTCCGGTCGCGCACGGGGGGCACTGCGTCGCCCGCATCGACGGGCAGGTGGTCTTCGTCCGGCACACGCTACCCGGGGAGCGGGTGGTCGCCGAGATCACCGAGGTGCGCCGCGGCTACCTACGGGCGGATGCGGTGACGGTGCTGCGCTCCTCGCCCGACCGGGTCGCGCCTCCCTGTCCGTACGCCGGGCCGAACCGCTGCGGCGGCTGCGACCTGCAGCATGTCGCACCGGCCGCACAGCGCGAGTGGAAGGCCGACGTGGTGCGCGAGCAACTGCGCCGCCTGGCGGGCCTGACCGCCGACGAACTCGCCGGGCTGGGCGTACGGGTGGAGGCGCTGCCGGGCGGCATGTTGGGCTGGCGATCCCGGGTCCGTTACGCGGTCGACGCAGCGGGCCGGGCCGGCCTGCGCAAACATCGATCCCACGAGGTGGTGCCGATCGACCGCTGCCTGATCGCGCATCCGGCGATTCAGGAGGTCGCGGTCCTGCCGTCAACCGGTCGACGCTGGCCGGAGGCGCAGGCCGTGGAGGTGACGGCGGCCACCGGAGGGGAGGTCGCGGTACGCAAGGTGGCGGCCGGTCGCGGCCGGCTGGTGGAGGGCCCGGCGACGGTACTGGAGGTGGCGGCGGGTCGCACCTGGAGGGTCCCGGCGGAGGCGTTCTGGCAGGTGCATCCGGCGGCCGCGGACACCCTCGTGGCCGCGGTGCTGGACTTCCTCGAACCAGCGGCGGGTGAGGTCGCCTGGGATCTCTACGCCGGCGTCGGGTTGTTCGCCGCCGCACTGGCCGAGCGGGTCGGCGTGAAGGGGCGGGTCACCCTCGTCGAAGCTGCCCCGCAGGGGGTGGCGGGGGCTCGACGGAACCTGCGGGACCTGCCTCAGGTCGAGATCCTCGCCGGATCGGTGGAGCGTGCGTTGCGCCGTGGCGACCTCGCCGATCCGGTCGATCTGGTGGTCTTGGATCCGCCGCGTGCCGGGTGCGGCGCCCGGGTGGTCGACGCGTTGATCGACTCCGGTGCGCGCGCCATCGCCTACGTCGCGTGCGATCCGGCGGCGTTCGCCCGCGATGTGCGGTTCTTCCGGGCCGCCGGATGGCACCTGTCGGGGCTGAGGTGTTTCGATCTGTTCCCGATGACCCAGCACGTCGAGTGCGTGGGCCTGTTGACGCCGCCACGTTGAGCGGCAGTCGCCGTCAACTCTGGTGGGGCTCGTACCTTCGTCTATTGGCAATCCATCTTTCGGGTGATATTCGCGTCGGTGGCGATTGCCGCTCGCACCGTACCTCGTTAGCCACGGCGGGGGTCGCTTCGGCCTCGCCAACTGTGGATTGGTCCTACCGCTCATCGGCGGGGGATCACGACAACCTCCTGGAGGTACCTTTGCTTCGCAAGGTGTCGATTGCGCTGGTGGCCACGGCGGTTGCGGCCGCCGTCGGAGCCACGGGGTTCGCCAGCGCAGCAAGCGCCGCAGCCACCGAGCCGAGTGGCGGCAAGCACCACGTCCTGTTGAAGGCCGAGTGCAAGCCGGTAGACGACAAGGCGCTGCTGTCGGTGACCAACAAGACCGATAAGGCGCTCGAGTACCTGATCGTCAAGTGGAAGGACGGCAAGCGCTGGTCCGAGGACTCGGTCGACGCGGAAGGCGTCGACTGGAAGCGCTCCTTCAAGGGTGAGGTCGGCCCGAAGGAGAAGGCGTACGAGACGGTGCCGTGGAAGTCGGCGGACGACACCTGGGTGCTGTTCGTCAAGAAGGAGAACGCCGCCCCGGCGGACGAGGCCGAGGACAGCCTCGTTTTCCAGCGCGACGGTGATAACTACGGCTTCGCCGACGTGGTCGTGGTCGGCGACCTCAAGCGGTGCTACGAGGTCGAGGTCGTCTGCAAGCCCGCCGAGGACAAGGTCAAGCTGAAGATCGCGAACAACTCGAGTCGCGACGTCAAGTACAAGCTGATCCGCGCCGACAAGAAGGACGACGGTTACGACGCCGTTCGGCATGACGGCAAGGACGCGGTGACCGGCGAGGTCGAGGCGGGCGAGAAGGTGTACGAGAAGGTGCCGTGGAAGTCGGCGGACGACACCTGGCTGCTGTTCGTCAAGCCGGCCGGCGAGCGCAAGGCGGAGTACAAGTTCGCCGACAAGGTGACGGTCGGGGACCCGAAGCCGTGCAAGAAGGACGACCACGGCAAGGACGACGACGACAAGAAGGACGACGACGACAAGAAGGACGAGCTGCCGGTGACCGGTAGCAGCACGGCGGGCTTCATGGGCCTCGGGTTCGGCCTGTTCGGCGTCGGGCTCGGGCTGCTGTTCCTTACCCGCCGCCGGCGCGTCTTCAAGGCGTGACCTGACCGACCAGCCGAAGCCGGCGCCGTAGCGGCGCCGAGTGGCGGGCCAGAATCCGATCAGGGTCTGGCCCGCCACCTGCTTCTCCTCGACCGATCTTTCCCGGAGTGCGGTTATGTCCGGTCCCGATAGACTCTGCGGTCATGAGTGCTGAAGACGGCGCGGGCGGTGCCGGCCTGCTCGCCACGATCCGGGGCCCGCAAGACGTGAAGCGGATGTCCGCCGAACAGTTGGCCATCCTCGCCACGGAGATCCGCGACTTCCTCGTGCAGAAGGTCTCGCGTACGGGGGGACACCTCGGCCCGAACCTCGGAGTCGTAGAGCTCACCATCGCCCTGCACCGTGTCTTCGACTCGCCCGTCGACCGGCTGCTGTTCGACACCGGCCACCAGGCTTACGTACACAAGATCCTCACGGGCCGGCAGGAGGGTTTCGATCTGCTTCGCCAGCGGGGCGGCCTGTCCGGCTATCCGAGTCGAGCGGAGAGCGAGCACGACCTGATCGAGAACTCGCACGCGTCCACCGCGCTCTCGTACGCCGACGGGCTGGCCAAGGCCTATGCGCTGCGTGGTGACAAGCGCCACGTGGTCGCCGTCGTCGGTGACGGCGCGCTCACCGGGGGCATGTGCTGGGAGGCGTTGAACAACATCGCCGCGGCCCGCAACCCGCTGGTCATCGTCGTCAACGACAACGGACGTTCCTACGCGCCCACGATCGGCGGCCTGGCCGACCACCTGGCCACTCTGCGACTGAACCCCGGCTACGAGAAGGTTCTCGATCTGGTCAAGGACGCGCTCGGCTCGACCCCGCTGGTGGGCAAGCCGATGTACGAGGTGCTGCACGCGGTCAAGAAGGGGATCAAGGACGCGGTCGCCCCGCAGGCGCTCTTCGAGGACCTGGGGATCAAGTACGTCGGGCCGGTGGACGGGCACGACATCGCCGCGGTGGAGTCGGCACTGCGCCGCGCCAAAGGGTTCGGCGGCCCGGTGATCGTGCACACCGTCACCCGCAAAGGCTACGGTTATCGCCCCGCCGAGGAGGACGAGGCGGACTGCCTGCACGGGCCCGGGGCGTTCGATGTGGCCACCGGCCGGCAACTCGCCGCGCCCACGGTCAAGTGGACCCAGGTCTTCGCCGAGGAGCTCGTCGCGATCGCCGATGAGCGCCCGGACGTGGTAGGCATCACCGCCGCCATGGCCGAGCCGACCGGGATCGCCGCGTTGGCCCGTAAGTATCCGGAGCGGGTCTACGACGTGGGCATCGCCGAGCAGCACGCCGTGACCTCGGCGGCCGGGCTCGCGTTCGGCGGCCTGCATCCCGTGGTGGCGGTCTACTCGACGTTCCTCAACCGCGCCTTCGACCAGGTGCTCCTCGACGTGGCCCTGCATCGACTGCCGGTGACCTTCGTGCTGGACCGGGCGGGTATCACCGGTCCCGACGGACCGAGCCACTACGGCATCTGGGACATGTCCGTGTTCGGCGTGGTGCCCGGTCTGCGGCTTGCCGCGCCTCGGGATGCGGCGACGCTGCGTGAGGAGCTACGGGAGGCGATCGCGGTCTCCGACGGCCCCACGGTCGTGCGGTTCCCCACCGGCGCGGTCGCCGCCGACCTGCCCGCGCTTCGGCGGGTCGACTCCGTCGATGTGCTGGCCGAGTCCCCCCGCAACGACGTCCTACTGGTGGCGGTCGGCGCCTTCGCGCAACTCGGTGTCGAGGTCGCGGCCCGAGTAGGGGAGCAGGGCTACGGGGTCACCGTGGTCGACCCGCGATGGGTGCGGCCGATCCCGCCCGTACTGGTGTCGATGGCCGCGGCGCACCGACTGGTGGTGACGGTGGAGGATGGCGTACGCGCCGGTGGGGTGGGCGACGCCCTCGCTCAGGCGATGCGGGACGCCGATGTCCGGGTTCCGCTGCGCGACCTCGGTGTGCCGGCGGCCTGGCATCCGCACGGTACCCGGGCGCAGATTCTCGCGGATCTCGGATTGACCGCGCAGGACGTGGCCCGCGACATCACCGGTTGGGTCTCTCTGCTCGACGAGCCGGTCGAGCCCGTCGCATCGATTCCGGCGCCCAGCGGCGGCGGGGCGCGGCGGGTGGCGAGCAACGGAGAGAGCGCGGCCGGCGCCGGCTGACCTGGTAGCGCGCCGGGCTCAATTCCCGATCGCCCGCTTGACGTCGCGGTCGGTGAGGGAGCGTTCGTAGCTGTCGTACATCGTGTTCAGGCGGTACGTCTGCCGCCCGGTCGCGGTGCGGGCGGCCACGGCCACCCCGGGTTGATCGAGCACGATCGACACCCCCGACGGCAGGGCCAGGCGGGTGTCGGGCCCGTCGCGCCAGAGCAGCGTTACGTACGTCTGGTTGTCCACCTCGAGGACGTGCAGTTGTAAGGCCTGCGCCCGTTCGGCGCGCGACGGCATCGCAGGCGCGTCCGCGGGTCGGTAGACGACGGCGCTCATGGGGCCCGTCGCGCTGTGCCACGTGAGGTGTTCGAGGCGGCCCTTCTGACGCGATCCGAGGCGAACGTCGGCCAGTTCCCGTACGGCGATCTGGTCGAGGGGCCAGGAGAGGGGCAGCCGCTCGGCGGGCTTGCCGGACGGGCCGCGCCGCGGCATGCTGCCGAACGGGCCGGCCGACCCGGTCAGGGCGCACGTGTCCAGCCCGTCCAGCGCCCGCGCGCCCGCTCCCGAGGCGTCTCTGACCAGTGGGTATCCCAACTCGTTGATCGCGGTGCCAAGATCCAGGACGCGTTGTCTCGACCGCTTGTCGCCCAGTGAATCGGTGGCTCGGAGAGTGACGGTGAGGGTGATCGCCTGGCACTCCGGCACGTCGACCGGTGCGCTCAACCCGTCGTCGACCGGGATCTCCCCGTCGTCGGGGCCGACGAGTCGTTCGACGCGGGCCGATGTGAGATAGCGTCTGCCGCCCGGCATCTGCACCGGCAGCACATCTGAGTAGACCAGGTAGCCGGGGTCGGTGTACTCGACGGCCGAAATCACCTCGAACCCCGCCTCTTCTGCGGTGAGCTGTAGGAGCCAGGACGTCCCGGTGCCGGGCACGTTCCCGGCGACCACCGCCAGGCGGGTGCCGTCGATCGAGCCGAGCCATAGGGTGCCGGAGGAGGCGACGTGCACACGCTCGTCGGTGGGGCTCCGCCAGCTCTCGACGGCCCGGGTGACCCGAGCGACCGCGTCGGCGTCGCCGGCCAGCGATCCCCGCGGCGGCCACACCTCGAGAGCACCGTCGAACGTCTCGTAGCCGGTGCGGAGCGTCGCCGGCGACGACCATCCGGTCGCGCAGCCGGACAACAAAAGTGTCAGTGCCAGCGCGGCGGCCAGTGTGCTGCGGATCGAACCCACCCCCCCGTGTGCCAGCCGAACGGACAAAATTCATATTACGGCGGTAGGGTGTATATCAGGTAAATTATTCAAGATTCCAGTAATTATTCTGGAATAGATCAATGATGAATAATATGGTGATATAAGAGAATGGCCCGTTTTGTGCCGCTAGACTCAGCTGACTGTGACGGTCGTCCAGCCATCTCCCGATGCCATCCCCGATCCGCCCGCCGGTGCGTCGTCCGGCACGGAGGCCGGCCCGGCACGTGATCTCGCCGGTGGACCGGCGGCAGATCGCGGTGTCCGCGACGAGGCGGACGAGAGAGGCGGAGTCCCGATGAGTGATCACGAGGCGGTCGCCGTGCGCCGCCGGTGGCTCTGCTGGGCGACGTGGCGGCAAGACCTGCCGGTGTTCACGCTCTTCCTCGCCACCGCGATCTGGGTCACCTCCGGGATCTGGGCGGACCCGGCGCATCGAGTGGCCCCCATGTACAGCGGCGACCCCGCCCAGGTGCAGTTCTTCCTCGCGCACTCGGTGCGGGTCCTGCTGTTCGGCGAGTTCCCGTTCTACACAGATCGGCTGAACTACCCCGACGGGGTCAACCTGATGGCCAATACCTCGATCCTGGGCCTCGGCATCCCCATGGTCCCGATCACGGTCCTGTTCGGACCGGCCGTCTCGTTCGCCGTCCTGGTGACGCTCGGATTAGCGGGGACCGCCGCCGCCTGGTACTTCGTGTTGTCCCGCTACGTGGTCAGGTCACGGGTTGCGGCCGTGGTCGGCGGATGGTTCTGCGGATTCTCCCCGGCGATGCTGTCCCACGCGAACTGGCACCCCAACATCATCTCCCAGTTCCTGATCCCCTTCATCGTCTGGCGGGTCGTCGTGCTCACCCGCTCCACACAGGTGGTCCGCGACGGGTTGATCCTCGCCGCGCTGGTCACGTACCAGGTATTCATCAACGAGGAGATCCTGCTGTTCACGGCACTCGCCTGCGGCGTCTTCCTGCTCGCGGTACTGGTCCAGCGCCCCGGTCTCCTATGGCGCGCGGCACGGCCGCTGGCCGGTGGGCTCGGCGTGTGCGCGGCGGCCGCCGGCACGCTGCTCGCCTACCCGCTCTACCTGCAGTTCGCCGGTCCCCAGGCATACCACGGCCTCAGCGACGCCATCCAGGACTACGGCAACGACGTCGCCGCGTTCTTCGTGCCGGGTTCCGCCACGCTGATCGGCAACCCCGCCGCGAACACCAAGCTGGCACCGAACTTCTCCGAGGAGAACGCCTTCTTCGGCGCCGGGTTGGCGATGTTGACCGTCGGCATCGTGATCTGGATGCGCCGAGACGTGGTCGTCCGGGCGTTGGCGTTCACCGGCTTGCTCTTCGCCGTCCTGTCCCTCGGTGAGACGGTTTCCTTCTGGCACCGGGACCTGTTCGTCGGCCCGTGGCAATGGCTGGTTCGGCTGCCGCTGCTCGACGCAGTGGTGCCCACCCGGTTCGGCCTGATCACCTCGGTCGTGGTCGGCGTGCTGCTGGCCCTGGCCGTGGACCGGGCGCTCGGTCTGAAGCTCGGCGACCGCCGGGCCCTCCGCGGGTTGGTGGCCACCGGACTGGCGGTGGCTCTCCTGCCGATCGCACCCGTCCCGCTCAAGGAGGTGACGCGGCCGCCCGTGCCCGACTTCATCGCCTCCGGCCAGTGGCGGCCGTACCTCGGGCCGGAGCAGTCGCTGGTGCCGGTGCCCATCCCCGCGATGGGCGTGACCGACGGGATGCGGTGGGCCGCTACCCAGAAGCTCGACTTCCCCATACCCGGCGGCTACTTCCTGGCCCCCCGCAGCGGGGTCAGCGGAGATACGGGGCGATTCGGCGGACGGCCGGCGGGCATCACCGAGATCCTGGACCACGTCGCCACCACGGGCAGCACCGTCGAGCTCAACGAGCAGCAGCGCCGCCGGGCCCTCGATGAGTTGCGATACTGGCGGGCCGCCATCCTGGTGCTGCCGGTAGGCGAGAAGAACGTCGATGCCCTGCGGGACACCGTGGAGCAACTCGTCGGCCCGGGGCAGCGGGTATCGGATGTGTGGCTATGGGACGTCCGACACCTGACGGGCGAGCCCTGACGGAGCAAACGCCACGCTTGGCGAGCGTACCGGCCCTTCCTGTCTACATCGCCGATCTTCGACCACCGCCGCCGGGCACTTGCCCGCGCTGGCTAGTTTGGTCAGCGCCGGGTGGTTGTATCGGGAGGGGATCGTGCGGGTGCTGGTGGTGGAGGACGAGCGCAACCTGGCCGACGCGATCGCGCGAGGGCTGCGCCGGCAAGGCATGGCCGTCGACGTGGCCTACGACGGTTCGACCGGGCACGAGATGGCGTTTGTGACGCGGTACGACGTCGTGGTGCTCGACCGAGACCTGCCCGGTGTCCACGGCGACCAGATCTGTGCCGATCTCGCCCGCTCCGGAGCGCTGACCCGGGTCCTGATGCTCACCGCCAGCGGTACCGTCGCGGACCGGGTCGAGGGTCTGCGCATCGGCGCCGACGACTACCTGCCCAAACCGTTCGCCTTCGACGAACTCGTCGCCCGGGTTCGTGCCCTCGGCCGACGCGCCACGCCCGCCGTTCCGCCGGTGTTGACCGTCGCCGATCTGGTCGTCGATCCGGCCCGCCGGGTGGTGACCCGGGCCGGACGACCGGTCGAGCTGACCCGCAAAGAGTTCGGGGTGCTGGAGGAGCTGGTGAAGGCCCGCGGCGCGGTGGTGTCCAGCGAGGAGCTGCTCGAACGGGTCTGGGACGCGAACACCGATCCGTTCACCACGATCGTGCGAGTCACCGTCATGACGCTGCGCAAGAAGCTCGGCGATCCGCCGCTGATCGAGACGGTGGTGGGTGTGGGATACCGGCTGGCTGAATCTGCGACCCTCCGGCAGGCCGACCGATGACCGCAGAACCGGACCGGCGACAGCCGTTGCGGGGACGGTTCCGGCCGACGCTGCGGTTTCGTCTCACCCTGCTCAACGGGGTGCTGCTGATCGGCGCCGGGTCGATCCTGGTGCTGCTCGCCTGGCTGACCGTCGACAACGCGCTGGGTCCCGCCACGGAACTGCAGCCCGGAACCGTCGTCGGGCTCGCCGACGGTCGGATCATGGACGCCCGGCAGTGGCAGGAACTCGTTCTCGCGAGTGCCTCGCGGGAGGTGCTGATCAAGGGGCTGACCGCGCTCGGCCTGGTGGGTGCCGTCGGGGTGGCCGGTGCCCACCTGGTGGCGGGTCGGGCGCTGCGCCCCCTGCATCAGGTGACCGCGACAGCGCGACGTCTCGGTGAGGAGACCCTCGACGAGCGCATCCGCTACTCGGGCGTGAACGACGAGGTGGCCGAGCTCGCCGACACCTTCGACGCGATGCTCGACCGGATCGGCGCGGCGTTCGAGGCGCAGAAGCGCTTCGTCGCCAACGCCTCGCACGAGTTGCGTACCCCGCTGGCCGTCATCCGGACCGAGATCGACGTGACGTTGGCCGACGAGGAAGCGGACCTCGCCGAGTACCGGCGGATGGCCGCCGTCGTCCGCAACGCCTCCGAGCGGGCCAACGCCTTGGTCGATGCGCTACTGGTGTTGGCGCGAAGCGAAGCCCAAGCCGGTCGGCGGTTGGTGCGGAAGGTTCCGGTCGACCTCGCCGCCGGAGCGCGGATGGCGCTGGGCGTGACCCGGACCGAGGCCGAGCGGCTCAAGCTCGAGGTGGAGACGGCGCTGGAACCGGCCGCGGTGGTCGGCGACCCGAGTCTGCTCGACCGGTTGGCGGGCAATCTGATCGAGAACGCAGTGCGCTACAACCATCTGCACGGCCGACTGTGGGTACGGACCGGCACCGACGGGGAGCACGCCTGGTTGGCGGTCGGGAACACCGGCTTCGAGATCGACCAGGCCGATGTCCCAGGGCTGTTCGAACCGTTCCGTCGAGGAGGCCGCGAGCGCACCGGATCCCGCGGATCCGGGCTGGGCCTGTCGATCGTACGGGCGGTCTGTGACGCACACGGCGGCACGGTGAGCGCGGCGGCCCGGCCCGGCGGCGGCCTTGAGGTCACCGTCACCCTGCCCGCGGCAGGAACCGGAGCGGCCGGTTAGCCGGGCTTCGCGGTCGTCGACATCGAGAAGGACGACTTCCCGATCGTGGGGTGCCGGCCGCACCGACACCCCACGATCGGCCTGCCCTCAGCCGGGCAGGCTCGCCACCCCCGGAGGCAGGAACCGGCGGCCGGTCACCCGCTCCGAGGTGCCCGTCCGATCCAGGTACGGGGTGATGCCACCCAGGTGGAACGGCCATCCGGCGCCGAGGATCAGGCACAGGTCGATGTCCTGTGCCTCGGCGACCACACCCTCGTCCAGCATCAGCCGGATCTCCTGCGCCAGCGCGTCGAGCGCCCGCCGGCGTACCTCCTCCGCGGTCAGCGGCGAGTCGCCGACCTCGAGGCGTTCGACCACCTCGGGGTTGATCTGGTCGTCGACCAGCAGCGGCTTACCGATCTCGGCGATGCGTCGGAGATTCTCACTGGCCGTGAACCGGTCGGGGAACGCCGCGTGCAGAGTGCCGCCGACGTGGTAGGCGACCGCCGGTCCCACCAGCTGCAGCAGTGCGAGCGGACGCATCGGTAGCCCCAGCGGATCGAGGGCGGTGTCCGCGACGTCCAGCGGCGTGCCTCGGTCGATGGCGGCGAAGATCTCGCCGAGGAAGCGGGTGAGCAGTCGATTGACCACGAACGCCGGAGCGTCCTTGACCAGCACACACGACTTGCGCAGCTGCTTGCCGACGGCGAACGCGGTGGCCAGGGTGGCGTCGTCGGTGCGTTCGCCGCGGACGATCTCCAGCAGCGGCAGGACGGCGACCGGGTTGAAGAAGTGGAATCCGACCACCCGTTCCGGGTGCTTAAGATCGGCCGCCATCGCGGTCACCGACAGCGAGGAGGTGTTGGTCGCGAGGACCGTCTCCGGCGAGACGATCTTCTCGATCTCCGCCCATACCTGCTTCTTGACGTTCAGGTCCTCGAAGACCGCCTCGATGACGAACTCCGCGTCGGCGAAGCCGTCCTTGTCCACGGAACCGCTGACCAGGCCACGCAGTTTGGCCGCCTTGCCCTCGTCCAGCCGTCCCTTGGCCACCAGCTTGTCGATCTCGGCACGCACGTAGGCGAGGCCCTTCTCCACCCGCGCCTGGTCGAGGTCGGTCATCACCACGGGCACCTCGAGCCGGCCGGCGAACAGCAGCGCGAGCTGGGAGGCCATCAGCCCGGCACCGACGATGCCGACCTTCGTGACGTCCCGGGCGAGACCCGCCGCGGGCGCCCCCACCGGCTTCTTGGCTCGCCGCTGCACCAGGTCGAAGGCGTAGAGCCCGCTGCGCAGCTCATCGGAGAGGATGAGATCGGCCAGCGCCTCCTCCTCGGCCGCGGTGCCGGTGGCGAAGTCGGCGTCCTTGGCCAGCGCGAGCAGATCCAACGCACGGTAGGCGGCGGGGACCGCGCCGTGCAGCCGCTCGTCCAGGGTCTTGCGTGCGAAGTAGAGCACGCCGTCCCACATGTCCCGGTCCACCTCGGGGCGGGACACGTCGACCTGCCCGCGCACCACGCCGGCGGCCCACTCCAGAGACCGCTCCAGGAAGTCGGCCGGCTCCAGCAGCACGTCCGCGATGCCCAACTCCGCGGCCTGCCGCGGTTTGAGCGTCTTGTTCTGCATCAACGGATTCTGGATGACGACCTGGGCCGCCGGTGCGATGCCGATCAGGTTCGGCAGCAACTGGGTCCCGCCCCAGCCGGGCACCAGCCCGAGCGAGACCTCCGGGAGCGCCAGTGCCGCCGCACCGGCCGACAGGGTGCGGTAGTGGCAGTGCAGGGCCAGTTCCAGGCCACCGCCCATGGCGGCACCGTTGACGAACGCGAACGTGGGGAGCTCACTGTCGCGCAGCCGGGCGAAGACCCGGTGCCCGAGACGGGCGATCTCCAACGCCTGCGCGCGGTCGGTGATCAGGGGGACGCCGGTGAGGTCGGCTCCCACGCAGAAGACGTACGGCTTGCCGGTCACCGCGATGAACGCCGGCGCCGCCGCGATGGCCTCGGTGATCGCCGCGTCCAGGCTGGCCAGGCCCGCGGGACCGAACGTGTTCGGCTTCTTGTGGTCGAAACCGTTGTCGAGCGTGATCAGCGCGGCCGGTCGATCGAGCCCGGGCACGTTGACCAGGCGCATCAGTGCGCGCGTCACCACTTCGTCGGGGTTGTGCAGCTCACCTGTCTGCGGGTGCAGGGGAGACGTCGTGCTCACTTGTTGCCCTCCCAGTGGGGGTTCTCCCAGATCACCGTGCCGCCCATGCCGATGCCGATGCACATGGCGGTCAGCCCGTACCGGACCTCCGGATGCTCGGCGAACTGCCGGGCCAGTTGCGTCATCAGCCGCACGCCCGAGGAGGCGAGCGGGTGACCGACGGCGATCGCGCCGCCCCACGGGTTGACCCGCGGATCGTCGTCGGGAATACCGAAGTGGTCGAGGAACGCGAGCACCTGCACCGCGAACGCCTCGTTGAGTTCGAACAGACCGATGTCGTCGATGGTGAGACCGGCCAGCCGTAGCGCCTTCTCGGTGGAGGGAATCGGTCCTACGCCCATCACCTCGGGTTCGACGCCGGCGAACCCGTACGAGACGAGGCGCATCGCGACCGGGAGGCCGAGTTCCCGGGCGACCTCTTCTGCGGCGAGCAGGCTCGCGGTGGCACCGTCGTTGAGGCCGGCGGCGTTGCCCGCGGTGACCCTGCCGTGCGGACGGAACGGGGTCTTCAGGGTGGCGAGCTTCTCCATCGAGGTGTCCCGGGGGGCCTCGTCCACCGTCGCCAGGGTCCAGGCACCCTCGGCGTCGCGGGCGGCGACCGGTACCAGGTCGCCCTGCAGCTTGCCGTTCGCGTACGCCTTCGCGGTCTTCTGCTGGGACGCCAGGGCGAAGGCGTCCGCTCGTTCCTTGGTGATGTGCGGGAATCGGTCGTGCAGGTTCTCCGCGGTGGCCCCCATCACCAGCGCCGACGGGTCGACGAGTCGTTCGGCGAGGATGCGCGGGTTCGGGTCCACTCCCTCGCCCATCGGGTGGCGACCCATGTGCTCGACCCCGCCGGCGATCGCGACGTCGTAGGCACCGACGGCGATGCTGCTGGCGACGGTGGTGACGGCGGTCATGGCGCCTGCGCACATGCGGTCGATCGCATATCCCGGCACGGTCTTGGGCAGGCCGGCGAGCAGGGCGACGGTCCGGCCGAGAGTCAGTCCCTGGTCGCCGATCTGTGTGGTGGCCGCGATCGCCACCTCGTCGACCCGCTCGGGCGGCAGTTGCGGGTTACGTCGGAGCAGTTCCCGGACGCAGCGGATGACCAGATCGTCGGCGCGGGTGTTGGCGTACATGCCGCCCGCCTTGCCGAACGGGGTGCGGACGCCATCGACGAAGACGACGTCCCGTACTTCACGGGGCACTTGAGCCTCCTTGCCGGCGTGAGGGGCGTGTTCTCTCCGGATGCTACTCGTCGGTAACTATGCCATGGGTCGGGGCCTCTATGGCACACCTCACATTCATGAAGTCGGGTAGGTTGACCCGATGTCGGCGTGGAGGTGAGTGTGAAGGTCCTGATTGCCGGAGGCGCGGGCTTCATCGGAAGCACCGTGGCGTCCGCGTGCCTCGACGACGGGTTGGAGCCCGTGATCCTGGACAATCTTTCGACCGGGCGTTACGAGTTCACCCGGGGACGCGTCTTCTACCACGGGGATATCGCAGACGGGCGGCTCATCGACCGGATCTTCGCCGACCACCCGGACATCGCCGCGGTCGTGCACGCCGCCGCGCTGATCGTGGTGCCGGAGTCGGTCGCCGAGCCGTTGCGCTACTACCGGGAGAACGTCGCGAAGTCGATCGAGTTCATCGGGCACGTGCTGCGCAACGGCTGCGAGCGCTACCTGTTCAGCTCGTCCGCCGCGATCTATCGGCCCGGAGCCGACTTCGCCGTCGACGAGGACTCGCCGGTGCAACCGCAGAATCCGTACGGGCGCAGCAAGGCGATGATGGAGGCCATCCTTCAGGACACCGTCGCCGCCTCCCCGATGCGGGCGATCTCCCTTCGGTACTTCAACCCGATCGGCGCCGACCCGAAGATGCGGACCGGACTGCAGGTCCGCCGGCCCAGTCACCTGCTCGGCAGCCTCATAACCACCGCGGAAGCCGACGGGGTGTTCGACATCACCGGTGTCGACTGGCCCACCCGGGACGGATCCGGGATCCGCGACTACATCCATGTCTGGGATCTGGCGCAGGCGCACGTGGCGGCACTGCGACGCTTCGACGAGATCCTCCCCGCCACCGGTCCGCGGGCGTACGAGGCGATCAACCTCGGCACCGGCCTGGGCACCACCGTGCGGGAATTCGTCGAGG
>DASVCA010000169.1:0-5047 GCA_036381835.1 Micromonosporaceae bacterium | reverse complement strand
GGTCAGGGTGGCGACCAGGGCAACGGGGGGAACGGCGGTGTCGGGGGCGCCGGCGGCAACGGCGGCGTCGGCGGTCAGGGTGGTGACCAGGGCAACGGCGGTAACGGCGGCGCCGGCGGTGCCGGTGGGACCGGCGGCGGTGGTGGTCAGGGCGGCGGCGTCCAGATCTCCAGCCTGAAGATCGTGGACTCGGGGCCGGCTTCCGTCCCGGAGAACACTGACCTCACCTACACGCTCCAGGTCACGACCGGCGGCCAGGCGGCCCAGAACGGCGTCGCGGTGACGGACGCGGTCCCGGCCGGCACGACGTACTCGAGCTGCACCGGCGGCATCAGCTGCCGCCTCATCCAGGGCGCCGTGCACTGGCACATCGGGCAGATGCTGTCTGGCGACACAACGGCCGTGCAGTTCACGGTGCACGTCGACGCGCTCGACCGTGACAACGGTGGGAACCCGATTCCGCGGACGCTGACCAACACCGGCACGGTGAACTCCGACAAGGCGGGCCCGGTGACCTCCGACCCCGTGTCGACGACCGTCACCGGCACCAGCGGCAGTGGCAACGGAGCCGGCAACGGCAACGGAGCCGGTAACGGCAACGGCAACGGCGGCAACGGTGGCACGAACGGCGGTGGCACGAACGGCGGCACGAACGGCGGCACAACTGGTCACGTCGGTGGCGGCCCCGGCGGCACGGGTGGCACGGGGACGACCGGCACCACGGGTGGCACGGACGGCACGGGTGGCACGGGCGGGAGCGGCGGCGGCGGTACGCCGGGTGCACCGGCCGGCACGCCGACCGTCGGGCGCACCAGCACTCCGGGCGACCCGACGAGTGGCTCCGCCGGCGACCCGCCGGCGAGCGGCACCAGCACCAGCGGCGTACCGGTCCAGGTCCTGGCCCTGCACGAGAGCCGCCCGGGAGTCGCCCCGGCGACGCTGCCCTTCACGGGCGCGCCCACCGGCGTACTGGTCGGCGTCGGTCTCGCCTCGGTAATGGCGGGGGCGTGGCTGCTGGTCGTCGGCAGTCGCCGGCGTACGGCGTAGGAAGCTCAGGATCCGACGGGGGATAGGCGAGAGGCCCTGCTCCGAAGGGGGGAGCAGGGCCTCTCGGCGTACAGGAACGACGATCAGCGCAGGTGGTAGCCGAGCGCCGCGATGACGGCGAGCGCCGCGACGATGAAGGCGATCATCTGCGGGGTCAGCGTGATCAACGCGGAGGAGTGCACGTGGTCGCGGGACGCACGGCAGACGGCGCAGCGCCCCTCGACGACCGGCCCGGCGCAGCTGGCACAGACCAGGTGCTCACAGGACATCTCGTCGCCTCCTCGGCCGTGGGCTCCTCACCCTCGGTGGTGCCCACTTCAATCTCCGACCCAACGTGTGTCGGCGCCTCGAGTGTCCCACTGGAGCGCCGTTCGGGAAAGCGTCGGGTCCGTCGTCGACCGATTGATCAGGTTTTGCCATGGCCGCGGCGGGAACCGGGCGCCGGTAGACTGGCGCCCCATGATCCGGTTCGACGCGGTCACCAAGGTCTACCCGGCGAGCAGCAAGCCCGCCCTCGAGGGGATAACCCTCGAGTTCGAGCGCGGCGAGTTCGTCTTCCTGGTGGGCCAGTCGGGCTCCGGCAAGTCGACGTTCCTGCGGCTGATCCTCCGGGAGGAGCGGCCGACCCGCGGCACGATCCACGTCGCCGGTAAGGATCTCAACCGTCTCTCGCACTGGAAGGTGCCGGCGCTGCGGCGCCAGATCGGCACCGTCTTCCAAGACTTCCGCCTGCTGCCCAACAAGACCGTCTCGCAGAACATCGCCTTCGCGCTCGAGGTGATCGGCAAGCCGCGGCACACCGTCGAGAAGGTCGTGCCGGAGGTCCTCGACCTGGTCGGGCTCACCGGCAAGAACGACCGGATGCCCGACGAGCTCTCCGGCGGGGAGCAGCAGCGGGTCGCGATCGCCCGCGCGTTCGTCAACCGGCCGATGATCTTGCTCGCCGACGAACCGACCGGCAACCTGGACCCCACGACCAGCGTCGGCATCATGAAGCTGCTCGACCGCATCAACCGCACCGGCACGACCGTGGTCATGGCCACCCACGATGCGGCGATCGTCGACTCCATGCGCCGCCGGGTGGTCGAGCTCGACGGTGGCCACCTGGTCCGCGACCAGAGCCGGGGGGTCTACGGCTACTCCCGCTGAGTGCCGAAGACCTGAAGAAGACCCATACCACCAGGGATAAGCATGCGCGTGCAGTTCGTCCTGTCCGAGATCCGTATCGGCCTCCGCCGCAACCTCACCATGTCGGTCGCGGTGATCATCACGGTGGCGATCTCACTGGCGCTGCTGGGCACCGCCTGGCTGATCCGCCAGCAGGTCAACGAGATGAAGAGCTACTGGTTCGACAAGATCCAGGTCTCGGTCTTCCTCACCGACAACGTCACCGACGCGCAGCGCAAGTCGATCAACCAGACGCTGGTCGCGCTGCCCGACGTGCAGCACGTCTTCTACGAGTCGAAGCAAGAGGCCTACCAGCACTTCAAGCACGACTTCCGTGACTCGCCAGACCTGGTCAAGAACACCTCGCCCGACGCGCTGCCCGAGTCGTTCCGGGTCAAGCTCAAGGACCCGCGCAAGTACGACATCGTGGCCAGCGCCATGCAGGGCCAGCCGGGCGTCCTGCAGGTCACCGACGACTCCGCCGTACTCAAGAAGTTCTTCCGCCTGCTGCACGGCCTGCAGGTCGCGGCCTACGTCGCCGCCGGCATCCTCCTCGTCGCCACCGTCCTGCTGATCTACAACGCGATCCGCGTCGCGGCGTTCAGCCGTCGACGGGAGACCGGCATCATGCGGCTCGTCGGGGCCTCGGACTTCTACATCCAGCTGCCGTTCATCCTCGAGGGCGCGGTTGCGGGGTTGGTGGGCGGCGTCTTCGCGACCGGGGCGGTGGTGGCGCTGAAGGCGCTGCTGATCGACCGTTCGCTGCGGCCGGCGTTCCGCTTCACGTCGTTCATCGGCTGGGACGCCGTGTGGCAGATGGTGCCGGTGCTCCTGCTCGTCGGGGTCGCACTCGCCGCGGTCGCGTCGTTCCTCACCCTGCGCCGCCACCTGCGGGTCTAGCGGCGGGCGCGGGGTCCGGCCCCTGATCAAGCACCGGCGGGGATCGGGCCGCCCGCCTATCCTGATCAGGTGCTGCACGCCTGGTCCCACCGCTCGCTGCGGCTCACCACGGTGGTGGTGGCGCTGGCGGCGGTGTTCGGCGCGGGCTACGCCTTCGGCCGCTGGCAGCACGGTCCGGCGGACCGGCCCGACGACGTCCTGAGCGAGGCAGCCAACACGATCGCGAAGGACGCCGCGCACCCCGTGAGCAAGTCCGAGCTCGAGCGGGCCGCGGTCGAGGGAATGCTGCACGCGCTCGACGACCGCTGGTCGGCCTACTACACCCCGGCCGACTTCGACCGCTTCCAGGACATGCTCGACGGCCGTTATGCCGGCGTGGGCCTGTGGGTACGCCGCGACTCCACCGGGCGCCTCGTCGTCTTCAGCGTGCAGCCCGGCTCCCCGGCGGCTGCAGCCGGCCTACAGGTCGGTGACGACCTGGTCTCGGTGTCCGGGCAGCCGGTGTCGGGCCGATCGGTCGCCGATGTCGTCAGTGCGTTGCGCGGCGACGCCGGCACCAACGTCACCGTCACCTGGCGCCGCGAGGGCACGCGGGTCAGCCGCACTCTGCGCCGGGCCACGCTGGCCTCCGACGACGTGAGCGCCGACCAGCTTGCTACCGGGGTGTTGCGGCTGCGGATCACCGCGTTCACGCGTGGCGTCGGACGCTGGGTGCGCGACCAGGTCAGCGCCGCCGACGGCCAGGTGCACGGCATCGTGCTCGACCTGCGCGGCAACCCCGGTGGCCTGCTCGACGAGGCCGTGGAAACCGCATCGGCGTTCCTCGACGGCGGGCGGGTGGTGACGTTCGTGCGTCGCGACCAGCAGCCCCAGCCGCTCGACGCCCTGGCCAACGGTGACACGTCAACGCCTCTCGTCGTACTCGTCGACGGCGGCACCGCCAGCGCCGCCGAGGTCGTCGCCGCGGCCCTGCAGGACCGTGGCCGGGCGGTCATCGTCGGGTCGCGCACGTTCGGTAAGGGGTCGGTGCAGGAGCCCGCGACGCTGTCGGACGGGTCGGCGCTCGAGCTGACGGTCGGTAGCTACCTCACTCCGTCGGGCCGTTCGCTCGACGGCGTCGGGGTCGAGCCCGACGTGGCGGTGCGGCCCGGTTCGTCATCCGACGTCGCCGAGCAGCGCGCCGTCGAGGTGCTCTCGGGGATGCTCGCCGACGCGGGCAGTGCGGGGCGAGGCTGAGCCGATGCCGAAGGAGAGCGGCCGGAAGATGGTCGCGCAGAACCGCCGCGCCCGCCACGACTACGCGATCGAGGACACCTACGAAGCGGGTGTGGTGCTGACCGGCACCGAGGTGAAGTCGCTGCGGTTGGGGCGGGCGAACCTGACCGACGCATACGGGCGGATCAAGGACGGCGAGGTGTGGCTCGAGGGCGCGCACATCCCGGAGTACACCCAGGGCACCTGGACCAACCATGCGCCGCGGCGACCGCGCAAGCTCTTGCTGCACCGCAGCGAGATCGCCCGACTCATCGGCAAGACGAAGGAGAGCGGCCTCACGCTCGTGCCGCTCGCGCTGTACTTCAAGGACGGCAAGGTCAAGGTCGAGATCGCGTTGGCCCGCGGCCGCAAGAGCTACGACAAGCGGCAGGCGCTGGCCGAGCGGCAGGCAGGGCGCGAGATGTCGCGGGCGATGGGTCGGCGGGCGAAGGGCCGCACCGAGTGATGGGCCTGGGTGCGAACGGTCAGACCGCGTGATGGGCGTGCGTGTGAAGGATCAGACCGCGTGATGGGAGTCCGCCGTTTCGGTCGCCGCTTCAGGATCGAGATCCCTTCTTCCATGCGGCACGCCGTTTGCTCAACGGAGCGCGGGAACTCGATCAAGCAGGTCGCCGCCGGTGCTCTCGCTGCGGTCTTGCTCGGCGGTGGGCTGGTCGGC
>DASVCA010000168.1:0-47348 GCA_036381835.1 Micromonosporaceae bacterium | reverse complement strand
CGCCCAGTGACCAGGCTGTGCCCCAGGTCGCCGCGCAGCGCGGCGGTCGCCCACTCGACGTACCGCGTCAGCATCGGCTCGTCCAGGCCGAGATCGCGCCGCCGCTCGGCGATCTCCTCAAGGGAGGTGGCGCTGCCGAGCGACGCGCTGGCGGCGTCGCCCGGCAGGACCTCGGACCCGGCGAAGAGCAGCAGGGAAACCGCGCCGAGCGTGCCGAGCGCCGCCAGCAGGCGTTTCCCCGCTACCCACAGAACCGTCACCCGCTGCTCCTCAGTCCACCGTGGCCCGGTCGAACATCGGGATGGACTGGTTCATCCGGACACCGCTGATGCCGGCCCGGGAGATGTCCAACGTCTCCTGGTAGCCCCAGAGCAGGTCACCGCCGCTCTCGTAGAACTCGCGCTGCAGCTGGTCGAAGGCGGCTGCCCGTTCGGCGTCGTCGGGCGAGACCTGTGCGGCGGCCAGCCGGCTCCAGTAGTCCGGGCCGGTACCCGTGACGTTGAAGATCGCGGTCTTGGTGGTGGTCGCCGCCAGGTGCACGGCGGCGGGACGGTTGCTGTAGTAGAAGGCTTGGAAGGGGTGGGTCGCCAATCCGGCCAGGTCCGCGTAGTAGCTCTCGACCGGCTCCTCGGCGATCTTGAGGGTGACGCCTGCCTCGGCCAGCTGCTGTGCGAACAGCTTCGCCGCGGTCATCATGCCGGGCACGATCTCGGCCGCGCGGAGGGTGAGCTCTTTGACGCCCGCGTCACGGAACAGTCGCTGTGCGGTCGCCACGTCCCGCCGGCGTTCGACGATCATCGGGGAGTAGCCGGGCAACCCCTTGCCGACCACGTCCGCGCCGGGAGAGCCGAGGCCGCGCAACGCGGTGTCCACCAGCGCCTGCCGGTCGGCGGCCAGACGCACCGCCTGCCGCACCCGCGGATCGTTGAACGGGGCCAGCCGCTGGTTCATCGCGAACGACAGCGCGTTGGCGTTGGCCGGCCCGCCGCGGTGGATCACCAGCGCGGAGTTGCCCTGCTCGGCCTGCGCCCCGGTGGCGCTGATGTTGACCGCGTAGTCGATCTGGCCGTCCTTGACCGCGGCGAGCCGGGTGGCCGCGTCTCCGATCCGGGTGATCTCCAACTCCTGCACGGTCGGCTTGCCGGACCAGTGGTTGTCGACCGCGAGCAGGCGGACGGTCCGCTCATCACTGCGGTCCAACCGGTACGGTCCGGAGCCGATGGCCTTGCTGAAGTCGGTGGTGCCGTCGGGGAACACGGTGGAGAAGACCACCAGGACCGACTCCCGGAAGTCGCCGCGCGGCCGCCGCAGCGGCACCTCGACGGTGTGGGTATCGACGACTCGGATGGCGTCCACGTCGACGTCCGCGTAGACACTGGCCCGGTTGCTCGGTTTGGTGCCGAGCGTACGCAGGCTGTAGGCGACGTCCTTGGCGGTGACCGGTCGGCCGTCGTGGAAGGTCACCCCTTCGCGGATGCGGATGGTCCATCGGGTGGCGTCGGCGTTCGGCTCCACCGCCGTGGCCAGGCTCAGCTGGTACTTGTCGCCCTCCAGCACCATCAGCGAGTCGTAGACGTGCCGTAGCACGATCATGCTGGCACCCGCGCTCGCCGAACGCGGGTCGAGGCCGGTGGAGTTGGTCGCGTCGGCGGCGCCGACGCGCAGCAGTCGAGTCTTGCGGTCACCGGACGGCGTCTCGCGACTGCACGCGGCGATCGACAGCCCACCGACGGCGGATGCGGCGAGCAGACCGAGTTTGAGCAGGCGGCGACGATCGATCGAGGGGGTATCGGTCATGACGGACTCCTCACTGGCGCCCGAAAGGGTTAGGGGTCGTGACGCGTGGTGAGCCCAAGACTGTCGACACCGCCGGGCGGATTCTGCGCAAGAGTGCGCGTCAACGCGGCAGCCGCCCGGCGACTAGCTGCCAAGGACGCGAGTTGCCAATTCCGGCTTCTCGGACGTATCCGCCCGATCAGCCGTGGATACCGGCGAGTTGCAGCGCCCGGTCCAGGTCCGCGCGCACCGCGGACAGCACGTCGGGACGACCGTTGCGCAGGTAGAAATGGTCGCCGGAGAAGAGCCGCAGCACGAACTCACCGGACGTCTCGGACCGCCAGGCCAGCAACTCGGGCGGGTCGGCCTCCGGATCATCCACCCCGAGGTATGCGACCAGCGGGCAGCGCAATCCGCGACCGGGCAAGGGCTGGTACATCTCGTTGAGCTCGAAGTCGGCGCGCAGCGCGGGCAGCAGCAGGCGCAGCAGCTCCGGCTGGCCCAACACCTCGGGCGGAGTACCGTTCAGCCGGCCCACCTCGGCCGTGAACTCGTCGTCGGAGAGCGTGCAGAACAGCCGCCGGGTGGCCGGCAGTCGCGGCGCGCGCCGGCCGGAGACCAACACGCACACCGGGCCGACGGCGGCCCGGGCGGAGAACCGCCGCGCCACCTCGTACGCGACGATCGATCCCATGCTGTGCCCGAAGAAGGCGTACGGGAGATCGAGGTACGGCTCCAAGGCGGCGCAGAGCGGATCGAGCAACTGCTCCATCCGTCGATACGGCAGCTCCCGGATGCGGGACTCCCGGCCGGGCAGCAGGACGGGCCGCACATCGATCCGGGGCGCCAACGCCGACCGCCAGGGCCGGAAGAACGCCGCGCCGCCGCCGGCGTGCGCGAAGGTGAACAGGCGCAGCACCGCCTGGGAGACGTCCCCGCTCGGCGCCGGTACCCACCGTTGCACCGGCGCGGATTCACTCATCGGCCGGTGCTGACCGGTGTCAAGCATCACCGCTCCTTAGCTCGATCACGCCGATTCGGTCGCCGGTTCGGCGGCGGTCAACACCACGCTGGTGTTGAATCCACCGAACCCGAACGCGTTGGACATGGCGACTCGCAGGCTCGCCCGCTGCGCCCGGGTTCCGACGAACCGGCACGCCGCATCGATGGGATGCTCTAGATTAGCGTTCGGGTGCACGAACCCGTCCCGCAGCTGCACGAGCGTGGCGACCGCCTCGACCACCCCGGCGGCCCACAGCGTGTGACCGAGCAGCCCTTTCGTCGAGTTCACCCAGGGCCGGCCGATATCGGACCCGAAGACCTTGTGCAGCGCCGCCACCTCCGTCTCATCGCCGAGTCGGGAGCCCGTGCCATGAGAGTTGACGTAGTCGACGTCGGCCGGGTTCAGCCCGGCTCGGCGCAACGCCTCAGCCATGGCACGCGCCTCACCGGCCGCATCCGGGTCGGCGAGGCTGTTGCCGTCCAACCGCAGCGCATAGCCGGCAACGCCGCCGAGCGGTCGGACCCCGCGGCGGCGGACCGACTCCGCCGACTCCAGCACCAGACAGGCGGCGGCCTCTCCCGGGACGAACCCCTCCCGGTCCGCATCGAACGGCCGGGCGCGGGACCCCGGATCGCTGGTCCCGCGGGCACCGGCCATGGCACCCAGGTTGACGAAGGCCTGCCGCTCCATCGCGGACAGGTCGGCCAGCGCACCGATGACCAGACACACGTCGACTTCCCCGGCGGCGAGCAGCCGGCAGGCGTTGATGAGCGCGACGTTGCCGCTCGCCGATGCGCCGCCGACCGTGAACCCTTCACCGGTTATGCCGAGTATCTGGCTGACCATGCCGACGTGATCGGTGTCCAGCATGTGCAGCGCGAAACGCCCCGGTAGATACACCGGGCTGGCGTCGTATCGCGGCCGGAGTCGCTCCGTGTACGCGCCGGCGAGGTTGTGGCCGCCCACCACGACGCCGATCCGCTCTCCCGCCACCGGCACCCGATGCAGCTCGGCCGCCTCCCACGCCTGCAGCGCCACGGTGACCGCAGCGCGGACCGCCAGCGGTGCCCGGCCGGAGACCCGAAGCGCGACCCGGCGCAACTCCTCGGGCAGCGCGGCCCGCGCGGCCACCGCGGTGGGGAAGTCGAACCCGGTCAGGTCCGCGCTCAGCACCGTCCCACCCGTCGCCTCGACGGATCGCACACCGATGCCGGACCGACCCGAGTACAACGCCGCCGCGAAGGTCTCCAGCGAGTCCGCGATCGCGCACAGGATGCCCGCTCCGGTCACGGCGACGCGGGACGGCGGCACCGGCCGGCCGCTCACGGCAGGTGCCGGCGGAGCAGCTCGGCCAGCGTGCCGATGTCGCGTACCTGGGCGAACTCGGCGACCGGCACGACGATCCCGAGCTGCTCCATGGTCATCGCGACGATGTCGGCACGGTCGATGCTGTTGGCCCCGATGTCGGCTAGCGAACTGTGCGGGACCACCGCCTGCGGGTCCGCGTCGGGCACGATTTCGAGCGCGTTGGCTCTGATCACATCGAGCACCCGGGCGAGCACCGGGTCGTCCGTCGTACGCATCGGATCCCTCCCTGTCGGATCGAGGTGGCTCAGCACCACTCGTACCTGCGGTGAAACTGTTTCGTCCCGGTATGCACCAGCAGCGGGCGCTGCGGCTGGAGGAAGTCCGCGTACGGGTCGATGTCGACCCGCCGATCGGCCTCCGGACGAAGTACGTGCCGGGTCTCTTCCAGTAATCGGGTGTAGGTGTCGAAGTCGACGGCCCGACGTCGCGCCAGGTGCGCGCCGATGCCCATGGCGGCCACCCGCCGGGTGGATTCGGCGTCCACCACTCCGCTGAAGAACTCCGAGGCGCACCCCGACCCGTACGAGTAGAGGCCGACCCGGGTGCTCTCCGCCGGCGTCGCCTGGTCGAGCAGGCTGGCCAGCGCGAGATACACCGAGCCGGAACAGAGGTTGCCGACCTGCGCCGGATAGACCAGCGACGGCCAGACCCGGCGGTGGAAGTCGGCTTCCACCGCGCCGGTGGACCGCCCCGCCTCCCGCATCATCTTGCGGTGCGCGGCGCGGACCAGACCGACGAACGGGGTGTGCAGGGCGAGATACGGGAAGGTGCGCACGAAGTCGACGTCGGCCACCCGGCAGGTGTAGTCCCGGAAACTGTTGCTGAGACAGTCGAGGTAGGCGAACAGCGATCGGTCGACGTCAGCGATATCGAACTCCGGGGTCGGCCGGGCCGAGTCGAGCGTCTCATAGCCGTACGTGCCGTATGCGCCGAGATCGACGGCGAGCACCCCAGGGTCGGCGCCGACCAGCAACGCCACCGCGCCGTGCCCGGTGGCCGGTTCGGCGTAGCCCGCGCGGGCGTCGACGAGCGCCACGTCCGTGGCGATCACCAGGGCCTTCGCGCCCGGCGCCACCCCGGAGGCGAGATACCCGACCGCCAACTGGAGCGCCCCGGTCGCCCCGTAGCAGGCCTGTTTCACCTCGAACATCCGGCAGTTGCGGCTCAGCCCCAGGTACTCGTGCACGTATGACGCGACCGACTTGCTCAGGTCCAACCCCGACTCGGTGGAGGTGATGAGCAGTTCGATCGCGTCCCGCTCCTCGGGTGTGAGCCGGTCGATGATCGGACGGGCCGCGTTCACCGCGTTCGTGACCGGGTCTTCGAACGGCAGGCCCACCGATCGGTTACGCATCCGCAGGTTGTCCAACCGCTGCGGGTCGAGGCCACGCCCGGCGAACAGCGCCGGCACCGGGATCTGCGCCAGCCCGGCGTACACGTTCAACTGCTCGATGCCGTAGGCGGCCGAGGCGTTCATGCCGGACTTCCCTTCGCTACGTCGCTGGCGATCAGGTCCACGAGGGCACCGAGATTCGGCAGGTCGTTGAAGTCCGACATCGGCCGGTCGAGGTTGAGCCGTTCGATCAGCGTCAGCACGATCTCGACTCGGTCGACCGAATCGGCGCCGAGTTCGCGCGGATGACGGTCCTCAGTGATCTCGGTGCGGGGGACACCGGGCAGGATCTCACCGACCACCGCTCGGACGAGACCGACGAGCTGAGCGCGGTCGGGGTTGGGTGCGGTCACAGGTGACCTCCGTTCAGCAGCTGGAGCGTGCAGACCGCCAGCAGACGGTCCGAGGCGCGGTCGCGCAGCACCACATCGATGACATTCAGATCGGGCGATGCGTCCCGGCTGCGGCGACGGACCGTCACCCGGACCACGGTGCCCGCGTCGGCGTTGCCCAGGTAGCACAGTTGCTGGTCCACCACGATGCGGTCGAGGAACGACCGGACGTCGCCGCCGAGCTGCTGCCAGAAGCGCAGCAGCGCCCAGTCGACGATGCTGAAGTACGTGGCGAAGTAGAGCAGGCCGACACCGTTGAGGTCACGGCTGGCGTCCACCGGGTAGTCGACCGTGAACGGTTCGCCGGAGGGCTCGGACGGTTGCGTCTCGTCGTCGACGAACGTCAGCCGGGTGCGCGCGCGGTGGCAGGCCAGCCGAGGCGAGTAGCGGTCCGGCAGCCGAGGCAGGTGCGAGTGGCGGAAGCCGATCGGCGAGGAGCGGACCAGACCCTCGTTGGACGCCGCGTCCGACCTGGTGATCCACCGGTTGAAGTTCTCCACGTAGAGATGACCGTCGTCGCCTGCGCGGTAGAACTCGTCCGGATCGATCGGACGGATGTCGTCCGGGTCCGGCGACCGCTCGCCCGCCGGGGTACGGGCGAGCCGGTGCAGCGTGAGCACGGATTCGCTGCCGAACCCGAACACCCGGGAGGTGACGTGCAGCCGGTCACCGAAACTCGGCGTCCGCAGGTGGAAGCGACGTCCCCCACGGACCCGGTAGTAGTAGAACGACAGGTAGGTCGGCGCCCCGGAGGGATCGAAGGCTCGCAGGACGTCCGTGTCGCACACGGCGGCGACCGCGTCCCAGGTCCAGTCGCCGATCCGGCCGAGAAGTAGGGAGTTGTGCCCGCACATGGCCGGCCGGACGACCTCGGTACGGGTGACGGTGGCCGGGTCGGCGGTCGGTGCCGGGTCGACGCCGGCGGTCGGGCTCGGGACGGCGGGGGGCGACAACATGGTCACGGCTCACCATCCCCGGGCGGTCAGTACCGCGGGAACCTGCGCGTCGCCCGGCGCCGGTCCCGGTGCGGTTTCCGGTTCGGGCGCCGCGCCCGGCAGCACCGGGTGCGCCAAGAGGAACGGCACCAGCTCCGCATGCACCTCGTCCGGATGGGTGAGGGTCGGGAAGTGCCCGGCGTGCGGCAGCTCCACGTAGCGTGCGTCCGGGATCATCCCGTGCAGCAGATGCGCGGTCTTGCGCGGGATCACCGTGTCCTGGCCGCCCTGCAGGATCAGCGTCGGCACGGAGATCTCCCCGAGCCGTCCCAGCAGATTCGGCTGGGCGGCGAAGACGTCAAGGTAGCTCAGACCGGTCTGCGGGTCCATGCTCTCGCAGCGCAGCAGCAGCGGCTCCAGGTCGGCCCGCCGGACGGCGGGGAGTCCCCCGGCGGCGACCACTCGGTCGAAGTCCTCCGCGGCCACGATGGAGAGCCGATTGACCTCGCCGTTGCGGTTGCCCACCTTGTAGGAGCTGCCGAGCAGGGTCAGGGTGGCGGTCCGGTCCGGGTAGCGCAGGGCGAAGGTCTGCGCTACCAGCCCGCCGAAGGAGGCACCGGCGACGTGCACCGGTCCGGGCAGACCGAGCCGGTCCAGGACATCCGCGTAGAGCGCGGCGATCCCGTCCAAGGTGAGGTTCGCCTGCCAGGTGGTCGCGCCGACACCGGGATGGTGCACGGTCACCACTCGGAACCGCGCCGCGAGATCGGCGAACTGACGGGCGAAGACCCCGGCGCCGATGTTGAACGGGTGCATGAGCAGGAGCACCGGACCTTCACCGTGGATGAACACCTCGACCCGGTCGGCGTCGACCTCCACCAACCGCCGTTGGACGCCGGCTTCCTCCCGAAGTACCTGAGCGTTCTCGTCCTGGGGCCGGTAGCCCTCCCGCATCGCCGCTGAGATGTCCTCCGGCAGCCCCTCGGCCGGGTGGTAGCGGGCCTGCGGCGGCGTGCCGGTCGTCGCCTGATCGACCGCGAGCAGATCCGGCACGGGGGCGTCGAGCCGCCACAGCTCGGCGATCCGGGCACCGATCGCGCGAGCCGCGTCGACCGAGAGACCCAACGGCACGGCGAGTCGGATCACGCCGTCGGCGGTGTGATGCGGGCCGCCGCGCACCCCGGTGCCCAGGTAGAGCCAGGCCAGGAACGACGCGACCGGTTCGGTGAGTCGCGCGAACCGGGGCATCCGGTTGACGTCCAGGAGCACACAGTGCGCTCCCGTGGGTGCCGCCATCGGAACACCGGCCTCGTGCAGGGCGGACCAGAGAGCCGCGACCGCGGACATCCGGGTCTCGACCAGATCGAGCACCCCGCGCCGATCGGTGAGGGCTGCGGCCAGTCGTCGGCGGCCGGTCAGGCCGACCTCCCGGCCGCGCAGCACGAGATGCTCGCGGATCCGGTCGGCCAGCTCGGGGATCCGGGTGGCGACGAGGCCGCCGAAGGTGACCCCGAAGTCCTTCGACAGGCTGAGCGTCACCGCGTCCGCGCAGTCGAGCAGTTCCCGGGCGACCGTCCAAGGATCGAGTCCGATGAACTCCGGCTCGTGCCGGGCGATGAAGACCGCGTTCTCCACCAGTCGGGTCGCGTCCAGGACGACCGGCACTCGGTGCACGGCGGCGGCCTGCCGGACGGCGCGCAGATTGGCGATCGAGACGGGCTGGCCGCCCCCCGCGTTGCCGCTCAACTCGACGGCGACGAATGCCGTACCCCCGTTGGCCCTCGCCAGCTGTGCGCGCAGATCGGCCAGATCCACATCGCCCCGGAAGACCCCACCGGACTCACCGACCGTCCGAACCCGGCGGTCGCCGAATCCGGCGTCCGCCAGGTTCATCGACCAGGTGGGAAACAGCCCGGAGTGAATGACCAGCCCTCGGGGGCCGGGCCAGGCCCGGCAGAGCAGGGCCTCGGCGGAACGCCCGCTCGCGGTCGGCACGGCCAGATCGAACGGCAGCCAGTCGGGCACCGAGAACTCGACCACATCGGTGTCCGCCGCTCGCTGCCGGAGGTGACTCGCCCGGGCCTGCAGCGCGGGGCCGCTCAATTCGGCCCAAGAGTCGGTGACCAGATCGACCTCGATGTCCGACGGGGCCAGCGCCAACGGGTTCCACCCGCGGTCGGCCAGCCGACGGGTGCGCTCGCCCGCGGCCGGGACGGCACGAACCGCCGGTGCCGGCGGCGTGGATCGCGTCGGCGGCGCGGGCCGGGGAGACGGCGTGGGCCGGGGAGACGGCGCGGGTGACGCGGAATCCGCGGCGACCGAGCCGGCGGCGGCGAGGCCGGGTACATCCGCGGCGAGATCCGGGTCGGCGATCATCAGAATCACATCCGAGACGCCGGTGCGCTCGCCGACAGCCGGCTGGCACAGGTAGATCGGATGGTTGACCGGCCGGAACTTGTTCTTGAACTGGAAGTTCCCCGTGCCGAAGATGTTCGCGGCACGCAGCTCGGCCAGCCCCTGCTCGACGTCGGGTGCCGCATTGTCCGAGGTGGCGATCTGCACCCCGAAGCTGGCGCCGAAGCTGAACACGGTGCACCCCTCGTCGCGCAGCGTCTCGATGATCGACACGATGGCGAACTCAAGGCCGCCGGTCGGCATGTGCTTCGGATAGAACTCCAGATCGAGCAGGTACCCGTTCTCCGAGGGGATCTTCGTCACGATCACCACGTTCATCAGCTGGTCGTCTCGCCAGGTGAGGAACATCCGGTGCCGCTCGGCGAGAACCCCGCGGCGCAACTCTTCGCGGACCACCGCGACGTACGGGTTGACCATCTGCTTCTGATCGCCCCACTGGTCGATCATCTCGGCGATCCGGGCGTCCAACGCGCTGTCGGTGCCCGGCGCGTACTCCTGGGTGCGGCAGTGACCGACCTTGGCGAACCGACGCACCATGTAGCGCAGACGGGTCATCTTCCCGCCGCTGATCGCGAACGACGGCAGATCCTCCAACCGCTGCACCGCCCCGAACGGGGTGGCGGTCAGCGGTATCCCCGCCGCCTCCCGCAACGGAAGCAGCGACAGGAAGTTGGCCCGAAGACCGTTCTCCGCCGCGTAGTTCAGCAGCTCGCCGGCGAGCACGGGGAAGTCCTCCGCACTGCCGGCGTAGCTCCAGGCGAGCAAATCCCGGTTCCGGCGGGAGAAGTTGAAGTACGCCCGACGGCTGCTACCGAGGAAGACCAGCGGAGCGATGTCGCGGCCGGCGAGCCCGCCTTCCTTCGCATGGCGCTCGTCTATCTGCTGCAGCAGCGCGGTCAGTTCGGCGGTGAGCTGCCGTTTGCGGGCGAGCACCGGACCGGCCGTATCGCGGCCGGTCCGGTGCTCGGGGCCGGCCTCGACCAGGGTCACCGGAGCCGACCGGTCAGCGGACTCGGCCTCGTCGATCGCCTGGCGCAGCAGTTCCCGGACCGTCGCCGCGCCGTACGCGCCGCGCAGATGGGCGACCACCCGAGCGGCGGTCGGCTCGTCGAACAGCAGGGTCTTGCGCAGCGCCCCGAACCGCCGCTCTAGGGCGCTGACCACCCGCAACATGTCGAACGAGGTGAACCCGTTGGTGACGAAGTCCAGCGCGGGGTCGAAGGGGCGCGCCACCACGGCACCGACGAGTTCGACGAACAGGCGCTCCGCCGCGTCGTCGGAATCAGCCGCGGTCACCACCGCGTCGTCGGGATCGACCACCGTCACCGACTTGCCGTCGGGCGGCGTCACGGCCGCGCCGGGCGTCGGCGGCTCGGTGCGCGCCGCCACATGCGCCGCCAGCCGTTCGACCGTGTCGTACTCGTACAGTAGCGACGCGTCGAGTTCGACGCCGACCGCCGCGTTGATGCGGCGGGCCAGGTCCATCCGGAAGATGGAGTCGAGGCCGAGGTCGGTGAACGACGCCGTGGACGCCACCTCGGTGACGTCCAGGCCGAGAATGTCGGCCACCTGAGACCGGATGTACCCGCCGAGCTCCGTCCGGTCGCCCGGCACGCCCTCGGCACCGGTCGACGCGGCGGCCGGTTCGGGTTCGACCGGTGTGCTCGCGACCGCAACGGTCGGTGCGGACGCCGGTGCGCGATGCTGCGATGTCGGCCGCAAGGTCAACTTCGGTCTCGTCCGGCCGTTGGGGGATGGCGAAGGACGGTTGCTCCCCGGGTGATCAGGCGCAGCGGGTTCGGGCACAGCAGGTTCCTTCCTCGGTTTCTCGGCGCGGGCGTCGAACCAGTAGTCGCGTCGGGCCAGCGGGGCGGGCGGCAACGGCACCCGTCGCGGCAGGACGCCGGACCAGAGCTCGCCCCAGTCCACGTCGGCCCCGTCGAGCCAGCCGGTGACCGGCGACGGACCCGACCGCTCATCGGCGGACCGGGGCACGCCCGGCTCGTCCCGCCCCGCTTCGATCGCGGCAAGGGCTCGTACCGCCTCGTCGACGGTGCTCGCCCAGACCGCGACCCGGTGCGGTCGAGGTGTCCGTCCCACCTGGAGGGTGTAGGCGACCGCGGCCAGGTCGAGATCGGGGTGATCGGCGAGGTACCGCGCGAGCCGACCCGCGTAACCGGCGAGCGCCGGGCCGTCCGGGGCGGAAAGCGGCAGCACGTACGGCCCGGCCTGGACCGGCGTACGCGTCGGCGGACGCACGGTCGTCTCCAGGACCACATGCGCGTTGACCCCGCCGAAGCCGAACGAGCTGACCCCCGCGCGACGGATGAGCCGGCCGTCGTCGTCCACCGGGGTCCAGTCGCGGGCCGCGGTGTTGACGAAGAACGGGGTTCCGGCCAGCCGCAGGTACGGATTGAGCGTGTCGAGATTGATGCTGGCCGGCAGCACCCCGTACCGCATCGCAAGCAGTACCTTGAGCACCCCGGCGATGCCCGCGGCCGCCTCCAGATGGCCGATGTTGGACTTGACCGAGCCGAGCGCGATGTGCGGCTGATCCGGCATCGGCCGGCCCCAGTCGGCGTAGAGGCGGTCGAACGCCTTCTTCAGGCCCTCGATCTCCACCGGATCGCCGAGCCGGGTACCGGTGCCGTGCGCCTCGATAGCGGTCACCGTAGCCGGGTCCACCCCCGCCTCCCGGTACGCCTGCACCAGCACCCGTGCCTGTGCTTGCGGATTCGGGGCGGTCAGCGATGAGGACCGGCCGCCGTGATTGACCGCGACCCCCCGGATGACCGCGTAGATGTGGTCGCCGTCCGCCTCGGCCCGCGCGAGGGGCTTGAGGAACAGCGCCCCCGCGCCCTCGCCTCGGACATAGCCGTCCGCGTTCGCGTCGAAGGTCTTGCAGGCCCCGTCCGGGCTGAGCATTCCGGATTTGCGGAAGGCGGTGAACAGGCCGGGGCTCAGCAAGGCGTTCACACCGCCGACCACGGCTGCGGAACAGTCACCGGATGTGATGGCGCGAACGGCTCGGTGCAGGGCGACCAGGGAACTGGAGCAGGCGGTGTCCACCGCCTCGCTGGGCCCGCGCAGGTCCAGGACGTGCGACACCCGATTGGCGAGGATCGAGTGCGCGATACCACTTGCCGTGTGCGCCTCGACGGCGATGCCGTGCTGCCGGAGCAGGTCAGCGTAGTCGGTGGTGGACACTCCGACGAACAGGCCGGTGTCCGTGCCCGCCAGTTTCTCCGGACGGTGGCCGGCGTCCTCGATCGCCCGCCAGACCGTCTCCAGGAAGATCCGCTGCTGCGGGTCCATCAATCTGGCCTCGGTACGGGAGATACGGAACAGTGCGGCGTCGAACCCGGACAGTTCGGCGACGAATCCGCCCCGCACATCCGAGGTCTCCGGATCGGCATGCAGTTCCAGACGATCGGCCGGGGCGGGTCCGATCAGGTCGGCGCCGGCGACCAGGTGTTCCCAGAAGACCCCGAGGTCGGCGGCGTTCGGCAGGAGCCCCGCCATGCCGACCACGGCCACCGGGTCGGATCGATCGGATGCGGCGGCGGTCCGCGTCGGCTGCGTCGGTGCCGGCGGAGTCGGTGCCGGCGCTTGCTCCGCGGTGGCCGCATCCTGCTCCGCGAGAACGTGGTCCACGGCGTCCGGGCCGTGCTCCTCCGGCATCTCGGATTCCGGCAGGGTGCGCACCACCGCCTCGGCGTGCTCCCGTACCAGGTAGTCGGCGAAGGCAGCCAGCGTGGCGCATTCGAACAGCACGGTCGGCAGCAGGTCCAGGCCGTATGCCTCGTTGACCTGGTTGATCAACTCGGTCAGGGAGATCGAGTCGAAGCCGGTGTCCAGCAGATCGTCGGTCAGGTCCACCTCTGACTCGTCGATGAGCAGAAAGGCGGAGGCGAACCGGCACAGGGTGCGCTCGACGTGCCCACGCAGGAGGTCCGGGGAGGTGGGCTCCGATGATCGCCTCCCACGGGCACCGGCCGAACCGGGAACCGTCGCGCCGTCGGCCTCATCCGGGCCGGTCACGGCCGGTTCGACCGGGGCACGTCCCACGTCCGGGTTGCGGCGGGAGGTCGCCCACACCACGAAGGAACTCTCCCGGCCAGCCAACCCCCGGGCCAGGACCGACAGTCCGGTGGCCGTGGGCATCGGCACCATCCCGAAGACCCGAGCGAACAGGCGGCGGGTCGCCTCGTCCACCCCCATGCCGCCGTCCGCCCACAACGGCCAGCCGATGGCCAGGGTCCGGCCGCTCCGCTCACCGCGCCGGCGCAGCTCCTCCCGCTGTGCGGCGAACGCGTGCAGCGCGGCGTTGGCGGCGCTGTAGTCGACCTGCCCCGGGTTGCCGGTCTCCGCGACCAGGGAGGAGAACAGCACCAGGAAATCCAGCGGCAGGTCACGGGTGGCCCGGTCCAGCAGCAGCGCCCCCCGCACCTTCGGGGCGAGCACCTGAGCCATCTCCTCCCGGGACTTCAGCATCGCCCGCCGGTCCCGACTGATACCGGCGGCGTGCACGATGCCGTGCAGTTGCCCGCACGCCGAGAGCAACGCCGCCACATCCTCCGGGCTGCTCACGTCGGCCCGGTGGAAGCAGACGTCGGTACCGGCGGCGCGCAGCGCCGCGATCCGGGCGAGGGCCGGGCCGGTCGGCTCCGACCTTGCGGCCAGCACCAGCCGACCGGCGCCCCGGTGGGCGAGGAACTCGGCGACGGCGAGGCCGAGGGCACCCCCGCCTCCGGTGATGAGATAGCTGCCCCCAGGGCGCGGCAGGATGCCCGGCCCGCCGCTTTCCGGCGCAGGTGTGAACTCCTGCAGGATCTTCACCCGCCGGATCCCGTCGAAGTACGCGACCTCGGTGACCGGGCCGTCCTCGGTCTCGGTCGGCTCGCTCGACAACTCACCGGCGAGCAACCGGGCCTGGTCCGCGACCGGCGCCGGCGGCAAGGTCACCGTCCAACCGGTGAATCGGGAATGCTCCCGGGCGAGCGTCCGGATCGCTCCGGCGGTCGCGCTCGCGGCGATCGCACCGTCCGCGACCGCCGCGACCGCGCGCAGCGGGCGGTCGGTGCGGTCCACGGCGAGCAGGGCGCACACCAGTTCGATGTACGGGTAGAGGACCGCGTCCAGCTGCGCCAGCACGTCGTCGCCGGGGGCCGCGACCTGAAGCACCGTATCCGGGGTCGGACCCTCCGCGGCGAGCAGCTCGACCAGCTCCGCGCATCCGGTGCCCGTCGACGGGTCGAACCGGTAGCGGCCGGGGCCGACCCGGCCGACGGGCACGCCCGGGACGGGCTGGGCGATCCGGCAGGACACGTCGCGGTCGGCCAGTTCCGCGACGAGTGCGTCGGCCAACGCCTGGTCGGCGACGATCACGAGCGCGGAACGCGGCCGCCGCGGGCCTGCGGTGAGCGGCGCGGTCCGCCAGACCGGGCGGCGGAACACACAGTCGACCTCGGCGCCGGTGGCCAGCAGGGCGTCGGCCGCCCCGGCCGCGGTCGAGGAAGCCTCGTCGGCGGGCCCGGCGGGCCGGCTGTCCCCGGTTGGGGTGGACAGCCAGTAGCGACGCCGCTCGAAGGGGCACCCGGGGAAGTCGGCCCGAGCAGGCAGCCGAGCCGGCCACCACGACCGCCAATCGACCGGACCGCCGGCAACCCAGTGCTCCGCGATCGCCGACAGCTCCTCGATCGAGGCCGTAGACGCGGGCAGGACGATGTCGGCATCCCGGTTCCCCGGTGTCGCGGTGCCGCTGCGACACCGCGAGCCGGCCGACCCGGAAGCGAATTCCCGCAGCGCGCGGGCCAGGCCGGGCACGTCGTCGGCGACCACGGCGAGCCGCTCGGGCAGCTGTCGACGGCCGAGTTGGGCGGCACAGCACAGCTCGACGAGGCTCACCTGCGCTGCGCCCGGATCGGCCAAGAAGTCGGCGACCTCGGCCGCGTACCGGACCAGTTGCGGACGGGTACGGGCGGAAAGCACGAAGATCCGCCCGGCCGGACCGACGGGGGCGGCGGCCGGCACCGACGCACCGAGGTGCTCCTCCACGATCAGGTGCACGTTGGCACCCCCCGCGCCGAAGGAGCTGACCCCCGCGCGGCGCGGCATCGGCCGGCCGAGATCGTCCACCGGACGAGGCCATTCGGTGAGCGTCCGAGGCAGGTAGTGGCGTTCCGGATCCAGCTCGATCTTCGGGTTGACGGTGTCGAGATTGACGCAGGGCGCGATGCGGCCGTGCCGGAGTTGCAGCAGCACCTTGGTCAGCCCGGCGATACCGGCGGCACCCTCCAGGTGCCCGATGTTGGCTTTCACCGACCCGATCGCGCAGCTCGTCGGCGCGGGCCCCGAGAAGACCCGCCGCAAGCCGGTGATCTCGATGGGGTCGCCGAGTTCGGTGCCGGTGCCGTGCGCCTCCAGGTAGCCGATGGTGCCCGGGTCGACGCCGGCCCGCCGGACGGCTTCCGCCACCAGTTCCGCCTGGGCGTTCGGGTTCGGCACCGTGTATCCGCCGGTCTTGCCCCCCGCGTTGGTGGTGCCGGAGCGGAGCACCGCCCAGATCCGATCGCCGTCGGCGATCGCTTGGGACAACGGCTTGAGCAGCACGGCGCCGACGCCCTCGCCGGGGACGAATCCGTCCGCGGCGGCATCGAACACCTTGCACCGGCCGTCCGCGGCGAGCATGTTCCGGGCCGACAGCGCGACGAGATGTGCCGGATGAAGGATCACGTTCACCCCGCCCGCGATGGCCATCCGACACTCACCGCGCCGGATGCTCTCACTGGCCAGGTGGACCGCGAGCAGCGACGACGAGCAGGCCGAGTCGACGGCGAAGCTCGGGCCGCGCAGGTTGAGCACGTACGAGACCCGGTTGGCGATCGACCAGTACGCCGAGTGCGCCCCGCTCAGCTCACCCCGGTGCCACCCGGCCGCGGCGAGTTGCCCGTACGAGCCGTACATGGTGCCGACGAACACCCCGGTGGCCGGCTCGTGTGTGTGCTCGCCGAGGTATCCCGCCTGCTCGAGCAGCCGCCAGGCGCATTCCAGGAACAGCCGCTCCTGGGGGTCGATGTCGGCTGCCTCCCGGGGCAGGATGCCGAAGAAACCCGGGTCGAACTCGTCGATCCCGTCGAGGAATCCGCCCCACTTGCCGTAGCTGCGCTGTGGGACGCCGGGTCGGGGGTCGAAGTGGTCTCGCCAGTCCCACCGATGGGCGGGCACCTCGGTCACCCCGCTGCGCCCCTCGGCCAGCAACCCCCAGAACCGGTCGAGGTCGGGCGCGCCCGGGTAGCGGCCCACCACGCCGATCACCGCGACACCGGTCCGTTCGATGTCGTCGCCGGTCGGCCCGGCATCCGATGCCTCGGCCTGTCGAACGGCGACGGACACCACCGGCTGTGCCTCGGCGACGGGGACGTCGAGGGCGGCGACCCGCGGCGGGGCGGGGGCTTCGTCCGCAGCCGCGTCCACCAGCACCGCCGCCAACCGTTCACGGTGCTCGGCCAGCAGGTGTTCGGCGAGTTCCGCGATGGTGAGGTGTTCGAAGAGCAAGGTCGCCGGCAGGGGACCCAGGTCGGCTTCGAACCGGCTGAGGATGTCGAGGCTCACCAGCGAATCGACGCCGTAGTTCTCGAACGTGACCTGATCGGCCAGGTCGTCGGCCCGGAACCGGAGCACCTCGGCGAAGACCGACCGGACGTAGCCGCGGACCGCGGCCGGTGCCACCGCCTCGGCGGCGGCGTTTTTCGGATCGGGCACCGCCGACCCGGACTCCGGTTGCGCGACGGTGGCCGCCAACAGGCACTGGCCGAGCTGCGCGGGCGCCACGTCCGGGAAGCCGAGGGTACGCGGCGCGCTGAAGCCTGCGGCGGTCAGCGCGTCCCACCACTGCCGGGGAGCGAGCAGCGGGCTGTGGGGAAGCCGATCGCCCTCGTCCTGGAACTTCCACCAGCCGGGGGTGAGGCCGAAGGTGAGGGTGAGGAAATGGGAGCCGGCGGTGACCTCGTTGACCAGCAGCGTGCCGTCCGCACGCAGCAGTCGACGGACCTGTGCCAGGGTGTGGTCGATGCGGGTGGTGGCATGCAGCACGTTGGTGGCCAGCACCAGGTCGTACGAGTGGGGTGTGAACCCCTGCGCCGCCGGGTCGCGTTCGATGTCGAGGGTGGCGAACGTGAGGAACGGGTAGCGGTCTGCGAAGGCGTCCGTGCCGCGCCGTAGGAACGCCGACGAGATGTCCGTGTAGCAGTACTCCACCGGGACACCGGACTCGGCGAGCGCGGCGAGCACGAAGACGCTGCTCGCTCCGGTGCCCGCGCCGACCTCGAGGATCCGGACCGGTCGCTCGTCCCGCCTGGCCCGCCGCACCGCGGCGACCGCCTCGTCGGCCATCAGCCGGTGGTAGAAGTCGGCGGCCGCCTGACCGCGGTAGATCTGCTCGACCAGGTCGGATGATCCGCCGGGGAAGAGCACCTCCGTGGGTCGTCGAACACCGGCCAGCACCTCAAGCAGTGCCTCGACGCATCGGGTCAGCAGGGTGACGTGCGGGGCGAGTTCGGGATAGCGGGCGACGATGTCGGCAGGGTCGGCCGTGTCGGCGGCCCGCCCGCCGGTCAGCACGTCCTCGCCGCCTTCGTCGCGGCGCAGCCGACCCGACTCGACCAGCATGTCGACCAGTGCCGCGAAGAGCCGGTGGTACTGCGGCTGCACCCCGATCCGCTCGCGTAGCTCGCGCACCGTGGTCCGTCCACCGCTCGACGCCAGCACCCCGCGTGTGGTCAGTGTCTGGTGCAGCAGCGCCGGCGCGAACCGCTCCAGCAGCGGAAACGCCCGCCGCACCCGATCGACCGGGGTGTCGGCTCCGCCGGGCTCGGGCAGCGCCGTCTCGGTCTCCACCCCGAGTCGGGCCAGCCCGTCCGGCTGGGCTTTGACCACCACCGCCTGGGGCAGGCGCCGGCGCAGTACCTCGGCGAGCGCGGCCAGCCCCTCGTGGGGCTCGATCGAGCCGACCCCGAAACGGTCGAGCCGACTGACGTACCGGTTGTCCGCGACCACGCCGACGGTGCCCCAGAAGCCCCAGTTGACGACGCACACCGGCAACCGGCACGTGTCGCGCAACCAGGCGGCGTAGGCGTCCTCGAAGGTGCTCGCCGCCGCATAGTTGGCCTGGCCCGCCGCGTCGGTGAACGAGACGGCCGAGGAGAAGAAGACGAGGAAATCCAGCGGCATCCCCTGCAGCACGGTCCCGAGCGCCACCGCACCCGCCACCTTGGCGGCGAGTACATCGCGCAGGTCGTTCTCGGTCATGCGGGCGACGGTGCGGTCCCGCAGCACCAGCGCCGTGTGGAACACCCCGTGCAGGTCGCCGAACTCGGCCCGCGCTCGCGCCACCGCCGCCCGCAGCTCGTCCGGTCGCGACGCATCCGCCCGCAGGTAGCTCGCCTGGCCGCCGAGCCGGCGCAGCTCGGCGAGCAGCGTGTCGATCCGTTCGTCGGCGGGGCGACGGCCGACGAGGGTGAGCCGGGCCTGTCGGGTCCGCGCCAGGTGCCGAGCGAGTTCGGCACCGATCCCGCCGGCACCGCCGATGAGGAGATAGCTGCCCTGCTCCCGGTACGGATCCGCAGCAACGGACGGCGGGTCGGCGGGCACCGGTCGCAGCACTCGGGTCATCCGACGATCACCGTCGAGGAGCACCAGTCGCTGTCGGCCGGGTTCGGCGCGCAGCGCCGCGGCCAGCGCCGCATGGTCCCGCACCCCGACGCCGACGTCGAGACAACCCACCGTCCAGTGCGGCTGCTCCGCGGCCACGGACCGGGCCAGGCCGAGCAGGCCGGCTGCGGCGGGCCGGACCGGAGTCCCGACCGCTGGCACCACCCCGCCGGTAATGATCTTGACGGTGAGGGGCTGTCGGGACAGCTCGGACAGCGCCAGCGAGCGCAGCACCCGGTATCCGGTGAGCATGATGCGTTCGGCGTCCCCGGCCGACACCTGGTCCCCTGTCCCGACGGCCAGCAGGTACACCGTGTCCGGGTGATCCAGGCGGTCCACCCAGCCGGGATCCGCGGTCTCCGGCAGGTCGGCGAGCATCGCCCGGTCACCGGCCGCCCGATGCTCGGCGACGAGCGCCGCCGCCAACGCCGTGTCCGACGGATTCGACAGCACAACCACCCGACGCCGGGACGGGTCGGGTGGGAACGGGCTCGCGGCCCGCAACACCGGAACGAACAGACGGGTCGGGCCGTCGTCGGACACCGGGGCGGTGCGGGCGACCCGCAACGCCAGGCCGGTGAAGCGCACACAGACCCGCCCGTCCAGATCGGTCAGACGTACCGTGAACGTCCCATCCCGCCGGGTGACATACGAGTAGCCGGCGACCGGGACCGGCGCGAGCACGTCCACCGCCTCCAGCGCGAACGGCACGTAAGGACGGGTGTCGGTGCGGCCGACCAGCGCGGCCACGGTCTGCAACGCGCCGTCGAGCACGACCGGATGCAGCGGTCGTACGGCGATCTCCGCCGCCCGGGACGGCGGCACGGCCAGCACGCCGAGCGCCTCGTCGTCCGTGTACCGCACCTCGTCGAGCACCTGGAACGAAGGTCCGTAGGAGATGCCGGCGACGGTGAACCCGGCGTAGATCTCGGCGCTGTCGATCCGTCCGGTGCACCGCTCGCGCACGGTGTCGAGCTCGACCACCTCGCTCTCGATGCGGTCGCCCACGTCCCGCAGCACCCGGCCCTGCGCGACAACCTGCTCCGGCTCGTCGGCCGCGGTCAGGGTGAACCGCAGCGCGTCCCGGTACGGGGTGAGGTCCAGTCGCGGGGTCCGGGGCGAGGTGACGGTGAACGGACGTAGCCACTGCACACCGGCGATCCGCAGTGGATCGGTGATGCCGGTCGGAGTGTTCAGGTCGGTGCCGGCGGCGGCGGGCGAGGTGACGGCGCGCACCACCGCCTCGAGCACGGCCACTCCCGGCAGAAGGGGGGTGCCGCCGACCCGGTGATCGGCCACCAACCAGTCGGTGGGGCGGACGGTTGCGCCGGGTCCGGAATCGGCTTCCGACCGGGTGGCTCCGGCGACATCGGCGGTGCGGGTCGGTTCCGCCGGAGCCTCGGCGGCGACGTCGACCCAGTGCCGGTCGGTGTCGAACGGGTAGGTGGGCAGGCCGATCCGCCGGCCGCCGCGCAGGTTCGGCAACGCGGACCAGTCGACCGACCGGCCGGCCAGCCAGGCCGACACCGCAGCCGCCGGGGTGGCCGGGCGTTCCGACGGTACGGCGTCGGGTGCGGTCGGCGTCGCCACCGCTCCGATCGCCTCCTGCCGCAGCCAGTCCAGCAGTTCGTCAACGGTTCCGACCACGGTGGCGGCACGCACCGGCAGCGCCGCCCGACCGACCGCGAGCGTGTACGCGACGTCGACCAGGGCCGGCCGGTCCACGGGATCCTGCAGCCGGTCCGCGAGTCGCGACATGACACGAGCCAGCGCTGACGGGGTGCGGGCCGAGAGCACGATCGCCTGTTCCCCGGCGTGGCCCGGCGCGGACTCCCGGTGCGGCGGCTCGGCGACGACCAGATGAGCGTTGGTGCCGCTGAACCCGAAGCTGCTGACCGCCGCCACCAGCCGCCCCGAGGGTCCGGGGCGCCAATCCTCGACGGTGGTCACCGGACGCAGGGCGCTGCCGTCGAAGTCGATTCGGGGATTGACCTCGTCGAGGTTGATCGTCGGCGGCAGCTTGCGGTGGCGCAGTGCGAGCAGGGTCTTGAGCAGGCCCGCCACCCCGGCCGCCATGGTGGTGTGCCCGATGTTGCTCTTGACGGAGCCGATCCCGCAGAACCCGGTGCCGCCGTCCGCGACCCCGGCTCGAAGGACCTGGTCCAGCGCTTTGACCTCGATCGGGTCGCCGAGCGGGGTGCCGGTGCCGTGCGCTTCCACATAGGTGATGTCGGAGGCGGACACTCCGGCCCGGCGATGGACCTCGCGGATCAGTGCAGCCTGGGAGACCGCGCTGGGCGCGGTCAACCCGTTGGTTCGGCCGTCGCCGTTGATGCCGCTGGCCAGGATCACCCCGTGCACCTGGTCGCCGTCGGCGAGCGCCCGGTCGAGCCGCTTGAGGACGACGGCGCCGACCCCTTCGCCCAGCACGATGCCGTCGGCGGCTGCGGCGAACGGCGCCGAGCGTCCGGTCGGGGACAGCATGCCGGTCTTGCTGGTCATCACATGCATTCGCGGGGTGAGCATCAGCGCGACGCCCCCGGCGACCGCCGCGTCGCAGCCGCCCGACCGGATGCTCTCGCAGGCCAGATGTACGGCGACGAGTGACGACGAGCAGGCGGTGTCGACGGCCATGGTCGGACCGGTGAGATCGAGTAGGTAGGCGATGCGCGCCGCGAGCACCGAGGCCGAGTTGCCGAGGAACGCGTGCGCGGACTCGCTCTGCCCGGTTTCGCGCAGCAGATCGACGTACTCCCCGGTGTCGCAACCGACGAAGACCCCCCACCTGCGGGGCCCGGCCGCCGGCTCGGCGTACCCGGCGTCCTCGATGCCGGCCCACGCAACCTGCAGGAAGAGCCGCTGCTGTGGGTCCATGGCAGTGGCTTCCAGCGGTGAGATACGGAAGAACGCCGGGTCGAAGGCGTCCACGTCGGACAGCAGCGCCGCCCATTTGCTGTAGGTGCGGCCGGGAACCCGGCGGTCGGGGTCGAAGTAGGTTTCCACGTCCCACCGGCTGGCTGGGACGGTGCGGACGCTGTCCCGGCCGCTGAGCAGGTTGCGCCAGAACCCATCCAGATCCGGGGCGTCCGGGAAGCGGCCGGCCATGCCGATGACCGCGATCGGCACCGGCTCATCGTCTGCGGCCGGTCGGGATTCCGTCTGCGCGGACGGTTCGGACAACACTCGCAGACTCACGCGCGCGCCGGGCCGGTCGACCGCCAGGTCCGTCGTGGTGGCCTTGCCGGCGACCGGGGCCAGCCGCACCGACGGTGGGGGCGACTCCCCGCCGGGCGGTTCGGCCGGTGATGCGGGCAGCTCCGGGGTCACCGGCTCTGGTTTGGGGTGCGGGTCCGCCGGCACCACGGGCTCCGGTTCGGGTCGCGGGTCCGCCGGGGGTGCCACGGCCTGCTGATAGAGCTCGGCCCGACTGGCCGCGACCGCCCGGACCTGGGTGACCAACTGCCGGACCGTGGGATGGTCGTAGACGGCGACGGAGTCGATGTCCAACCCGAACGCGCGGTTGAGCTCCCGCACCACCTCGACCGCGCCGATCGAGTCGAGCCCCATCTCGCTGAAGGGCAACTCCGGGTCGACCTCGGACGGGTCCAGGTACAGGCTGGCGCACAGCACCTCGGTCAGCACCGCGGTGACCTGGTCGGCCGTGGGTACGGCGGGGCTCGCCTGGTCGGCCGAAGCGGTGCCCGGGTCCGCCGACGGCGCTCGGTCCGTCGGCGCGGTAGCGGCGGACACCACGGCCGGTCCCGCCTGCGGGGGTTGGGCGGCGGATCGGAAGGCGTCAACCTTGCGGAAGTGGTCCCGGATGCGGTCCACCGAGTCAGGGCCGAACACCCGGTCATGCATCGCCGACTCGCGGTCGATTACCTCGGCCAGCTCGGCCAGCACCCGGCTGGCCAGGTCGCGTTTGAGCACCCGCACCGCATGTGGCGCCTTCTCCGCCATCGCTCGGGCCAGTCCGAGCGCGGTCGGCAGCACGTCGCGCTGGTCGGCGAACGACACGTTCGCCCCGCGCCGCTCCAGTTCGGCCCCGGTGACCGAGCGTCCGGTGTAGAACATCTCCGCGGCCAAGGCCCGGCCGAAGCGTCGTTCCAGGATGTACGTGGCACCCATGCCGGGGGTGAACCCGTAGGTCAGGAAGTTCGCGCGGTAGCTGCTCTCGCGGGCCATCACGACGACGTCGGCGTACAGGCCGAAGGCCAGACCGCCGCCCGAGGCGTGTCCCTGCATCGCGGTGATCACGGGATGCGGGCAGCGCAGCAGCCCCTCGTAGACGAAGGGGCTGTCGGTGAACCGGCTGCCCCCGCCGGCCAACGTCTCCAGTGCGGACGGGGTGGCGCCCATGCTGAACACGCTGTCCACACCGGTCAGCACCACGGCGCCGATGTCGGTACGACCGCTGAGGTGGGCGAACACCGCCTCCAGGCCGCGCATCAAGCCCGGGGTGAACATGTTGTTGTTGTCCCGGTCGCGCAACGTGACCAGCGCGATTGCACCGTCGAGCAGACGCAGTTCGACCTCGTCGGTGTTGTCGAACGGCACCGGTACGGTCGGCACCGGCTCGTCGGGCAGCACCCGCGGCGCGGGTCCGACCGCCGCCGCGGGCGTCGCCGCCACAAGCCGGGTTTCCTCGGCGCGCGCGGCCCGACCGCCCGGCCTGCCCTGGCCGACCCAGCAGCTTTCCAGTTGGAACGGGTAGCCGGGCAAGGGGATGCGACGGGGGCGGGAATCCGGGTCGTAAGCGTCGGCGAAGGCCAGCTCACCGCCGGCCACCCAATCCTCGGCCACCTCGGCCAACCGCCCCGCCCGGAAGGCCGCGAGCCGCTCGTGTGCGGAGCCGAAGCGTGGGTTCGCCGGCCCGTGGTAGACCCGGCCGGCGGACGAGCCCTGACCCGCGAGGTACCCGGCCAGTTCTTCACGCAGTTCGCGCAGGCTGCCCGCGACGATCGCCAGGCGGGTCGCCATCGGCACCCGCCCCACCTGGAGCGTGTACGTCAGTTCGGCGAAGCGGTCCGGTGGCTCGGCCCGGCCGGTGCCGGCCCTCGTGTCCAGCAGCTCCGCGAGTTCGGCGATCGTCGGCTCGGCGCCCACGGGGATCCGAGCGGACGGGACCCCGGCGCGGCGCAGCAGTTCGGCCAGGGCCGGCGGGTCGAACCCGAGGTCCGACAGGGACTCGCTGCCGTCTATCGCCGACACCGGGATGCCGAGCACGTCGGCGGCGAGTTCGGTGAGGCGGACCAGGCCGGGCACCGACTCACACCCGGTACCGGACCCGGCCACCGCCTCGGCCAGCCAGCCGTCGATCAGGTCGAGATAGTTTTCGGCGTACCGGCGCAGCGTGGCCTCGTTGCGGGCGGACAGCACGAACAGCCGCTCCGCGGATGCCAGGGCGGGCCGGGACCCGGCGGGCGCCTCCTCCACCAGGATGTGCCCGTTGGCACCACCGGCCCCGAAGGCGCTCACGCCGGCCCGCCGCGGACCGCCGCCGGGTGGCGGCGGCCAAGGCTCGTGGCGCTGTTGCACACGCAGCGGCGAGCCGGCCAGGTCGAGGTGAGGATTGATCCGGGTGGAGTGCAGCGACGGTACGAGTTCTCGATACCGCAACTGCAGCAGCACCTTGGTCAGTCCGGCGATGCCGGCGGCGCTCTCCAGGTGCCCGATGTTCGACTTCACCGAACCGACCGCGCAGCCGCCTTCGCTCGTCGGATCCTTCGCGAACGCCTGCCGCAGTCCCTCGATCTCGATCGGATCGCCGAGCGAGGTGCCGGTACCGTGCGCCTCCAGGACCCCCACCGACCCGGCGGTCCACCCGGCCTGGTCAAGCGCGGCACGGATGAGCTCGGCCTGGGCGGTCGGGCTGGGAACGGTGAAGCCGCTGGTACGTCCGGTGTGGTTGAGCACGCTCGCCCGGATGACGCCGTAGATGTGGTCGCCGTCGGCCAGGGCCCGATCCAGCGGTTTGAGTACGACCACCCCGACGCCCTCGCCCGGCACGTAGCCGGAGGCGTCCGCGCCGAAGCTGCGGCACCGACCGTCGTCGGACAGGAACTGACCCTGGGCCAACTGCAGGTACTTCTGCGGGTGAACGGTCACGTTCACCCCGCCCGCGAGGGCAAGGGTGGACTCGCCGCGACGCAGGCTCTCCACCGCCAGATGCACCGCGGTGAGGGACGCCGAACACGCGCTGTCCACCGCCATGCTCGGGCCGTTCAGGTTCAAGCAGTAGGACACCCGGTTGGCGACCGCGGCGTGCATCGCCGTCGGCGCCACCCCGCCGTCCTGATCTGCGAGCAGCTGGTAATGGTTCCACATCACGCCGGCGAAGACGCCCACGGTTTCTCCGGCGAGCGCCTGCACGTTGTAGCCGGCGTCCTCCACCGCATGCCAGCTGGCGAGCAGGAAGAGCCGCTCCTGCGGATCCATGCGCTGCGCGTCTCGCCGGGAGATGCCGAAGAAGCCCGGGTCGAACAGATCGACGCCGTCGACGAAGCCACCCCATCTGCTGTAGGTACGTCCGGTGGCGTCCCGGTTCGGATCGAAGATGGCGTCATGGTCCCAACGTTCGATCGGGACCTCCCGGATGCAGTCCCGGCCCTCGGTCAGGTTTCGCCAGAACTCGTCGAGGTCCGCGGCCTGCGGGTACCGTCCCGCCAGCCCGATGACGGCGATCGCCTGGGATTCGCCCGGACCGCCGGTCGACCCGGGCGCGCCGGACGGTGTCGGGGCGGCCGGCTCGGACACCGGTGCCGGCGGTAGCAGGTCGGCGATCCGGGCCGGGTCCTGCGTGCAGACCACGGCGACGTCGGGCGGACCTTCGGCGAGTGCCCATTCCAGCACCCGCAGCGCGTCGGCGGTCGGCAACGGAACCGCCCCGGTCGCCGAGCTGGAACGGGCCAGCGCATCGGAGGGGATCCGCATCCCACCCTCGGCCCAGTAGGGCCAGGCGATCGCGACGCTGCGGCCGGGCCGGTCGGTTGTGGCCCGCCACCGGGCGTAGTCGAATTGGAAGGCGTTCGCGTACGCGTAGTCGCTCTGCCCGGGATTCGGCACCAGCGCGGACATCGACGAGAAGAGGGCGAAGAAGTCCAGGGGAAGTTCCCGGGTCGCCTCGTCGAGCTGCACGGTGCCGGCGACCTTGGCCGCCCACACCGGTACGAGATCCGTCGGGTCCTTGCGGAAGAACAGTCCGTCGCGAACCGAGCCCGCACAGTGCAGCACGCCGTTGATCCGCCCGAACAGACCTTGCGCGGTGGCCACGGCGGCCCGTACCTCGGACGGCTGCGCGACGTCCGCCCGCACATAGTGGACTTCGCCGCCGCGCCGGTTCCAGTCGGCCATCCGGTCGCGCAGGTTCTGATCGGCGGCGCCCCGGCCGATCAGGATGACTTTTGCGCCGTAAGTCGCGACCAGGTGTTCGGTGAGCAGGCCGGCGATGCCGCCGCCACCCCCTGTGACCAGGTACACCCCGCCGCGCCGGACCGCGGGCGTGGTCGGCGGTATGGGACGCAGGTTGCGCCATCTGCGCACCTGGCGCGTCCCCGCGACGTGACGCACCACGGGATCGCCCCGGTCGTCGCAAAGTTCGGCGAGCAGGAGTCCCGGATCGACCGCCCCGGTGGCTTCGACCAGCCGGCAGCGCAGCGACGGCACTTCGGCGGCGATGGTGGCCGCGAGCGCGCCGACGGCCGTCTGCTGCGGGCCGGCCGGGGCGGAGGTCACGCAGACCACCGGGATCGGCCGGGTGGGGCGGGTGGCGACCAGCGCTCGGGCGAGGGCGAGAAGTCGGGCCGGGGCGGCGGGCAGCGGGGCATCCGCCGGGGCGGTGGGCAGGAACTGCAGGAACGCGACGGGTCCGGGTTCGTCCGCGATCTCGGCGAGGATCTCGGCCAACCGCTGCTCGGTCACCGCCACGGCCTCCGGTCCGGCGGTCGCCGGCGCGTCGGACTCGACGGCGCGCACCCGGGTGGCACGGCCCAGCTCGGCGATGACATGGGATGGCGCGTCGATCGCGACCACCAGTGTGGGGGCGGGTCCCCCGTTGCTCGGACCGGCGACCCACTCCGGGGTCAGGCAGGCGGTGACGGCGGCGTCCTCGCGGACCGCCGACGGGGGCCGGTCATCGGGCCGACTCGGCTCGGCGTCGTCGGCCGCGGGGACGCCGGTCCGCTGCGGGCGCAGTCGGATCGGGTACGTGTCGACCAGGTGGCGGGCCAGGCTGTCGATGGTCCCGTATTCGAACAGCAGCGTGGGATAGAGCGCGGTTCCGGCCAGGGTCTCCAACTCGGCGCTGAGGTTGAGCAGCGTCACCGAGTCCAGTCCGAGGTCGTAGAAGCCGAGGTCGGTGCGAAGCTCGGTGTCCGGCCGGTCGAGCACCGCCGCGATCCGCGCCCGCAGATGAGCCACGACCGCGGTGACCGGATCGTCCGGAAGGTCGACCGGGTCGGGCCCGCCGGGGACGGTGTCGAGCGGTGCCGCCTCCGGGGCGACGACCTGCGCGGGGTCGACCTCCGCGAGCAGCTTGGTGATCAACTCGGGGTGCCGGATCCGCTTGCACGACATGCCGTGGAACTCGGCGAGGAGTTCGCCGTCCGCACTGTGCAGGGTGTACGAGTTGCGCAACAGGTCGCCGGACCCGACGGGGACCTCGGGGGCGGGGACGTGGGCGTAGACCGTCCCCCGCAACGGGGCCGGAGCGCGAAACCTCTCGATGAAGAACGGGATGAACGGCTCGGCCCCCACGTCCTCGTTCTGACCGAAAGCGGCGAGCGTGGAGGCGTCCATCATGGCCGGGTGCAGGTGGAACGCCGCCTCGTGGGCGGTGACCGACGGGTCGAGGCGCAGCTCTGCGAGCAGCCAGCGGGGTGCTCCGGCACCGGCCGACGGCCGGTACAGGACGCCCGAACAGGTCATCGGGGCGCCGTGGCGGATGCCCTCCCGCCGGGTCCGTGCGTACAGCCGATCGACATCGTCGCGCTCGGCTGCGGCGGCGATGAGCGCCGTCACGTCGCGGGCGGGTGCCGGCTCGCGATCGTCGGGTACCAGCTCGGCGCGGGCGTTCTCCCGCCACGGTGCGATCTCGACGCCGTCCCGCAGCCAACGGCTCTCCACCCGCACCCGGCGCACGTCCTCCTCCGGCGCCCCGACGACGACCCGCAGCTCCCGCTCCAGGCCCTCGCTCGTGGTCACCGCCTCGGTGAACAGCACATTGCGCAGGACCACGCGCCGGGGATCGTGGCCCTGCGCGATCAGGACCCGGTAGATGATGTCGAGGAAGGTCACTCCGGGCAGCACCGAGACTCCGTGCACCCGGTGGTTCGCCATGATGAAGTCGGAGTGGGTCAACCGCACCCGACACTCGATCTCGCTCTCGGGCATGGCGCTACTCCTCGGCATCAGCAGGCGGCGGACAGGAAGTCGGTCATCAACCGCCGCAGTCGGGGGCCGGCACCGAACACCGAGATGTGGTCGCCGTGCGGCTCCACCTTCAGCTGGGCGGCCGGCAGGATGGTGGCGGCGCGGTGCGAGCCGCCCGGATGCGCTGTCTCGTCGTCCTCACTGGTGACCACCAGGACCGGTTGGGACAGGTGCGACAGCAGCCCCGAGACGTCGCTGGTCATCGTGGCCCCGGTCAGTCGGCAGTACCGGTAGAACAGCTCGTCGTCGGCGTACGGGTAGAGCACAAGGTGGGCGACCTCGGGCGGCACCGCTGCCGTGGTGGTCTGAGACAACGCCAGGTTGATCATCGCCGCGTCGGCGCGGCTCTGCCCGGCCATGGTCAGCAGCGCCTTCAAGTTGTCCTGGTGGGGGGTGGTCGGCCCGGGTGAACCGGAGAAGTCGCCGTGCCACAGGCTGAGCGACGTGACCCGCTCCGGGTGGCGTGCCGCGGCGCTGACCGCGATCACCGCCCCACCGCACATTCCCATCACATGCGCCGCCGGAACCCCATGATGGTCCATCACCGCGATCAGGTCCTCGGCCTGCGCGTCGAGGCCGTGGTCGAGATCGTCGAAGGACTCGGCCGAGTCGACGGCACCGAACAGACCGCGGGTCTCCCAGGTGATGACGAAATGGTCCCGGGAGAGGAAGCGCATCCACTCCTCACACAGCTGCGCGGGCATGCCGCAGGCGGATGCGATCACGATCGGGGGGTGCTGCGGATCCCCGGCCCGGTAGCTGCGCAGTCGCGTCCCCTCCGCGGTCACGACGTCGGCGGTCGCGCGCATACCCTCCGCGCTGTCGGAGACCACCTCGGCCAGCAACTCCGACAGCGCGGCGGCCGAGAGCCCGCCGGCGGCGCGCAGCGCCGGATCGGTGAACACCGGCCGCAGCACCCCAGCGACCACCTCGGCGAACGGGCCGTCCGAGCCGGATGGAGCGAGGTCGAGGCCGAGCATCCGGGCCAGTTCGATCGCCGTGTGCACGACCGGGGTGGGCAGTCTCGACGCGTCGAGCGGCAGCCGCACCGGGTGTCCGGTCTCGGCCAACGGTCGAAGGGACAGCAGCGCACGGATCAGCCGGGTCAGGGCTTGGTGCGCCTCCGGCACCGTCCGCGTCTGGCCTGCCGGCATGTCGAACTCCTTACGAGGGCTGGAAGCGGGCTCGACGCCGCGCGACGATCCGCGCGGCGTCACTGAGCAGTGGAGCGAGGGTTCATCGGGTGACGAAGGGGTGTCCCGTCGTCGTCTCGGTCGCGATGCGGTTGTACGAGTACTCGTTGACCCCGCTGACCAGCACCGAGCCGAACCGCTCCAGGCTGACCCGGCCGCCGTATTCGACGATCTCCTCGGTGTCCGGGTAGACGCGTACCGACGTGGGCACGTACCGGGCCGCGAAACCGAGGCGCATCTCGTCGGTCTTACCGCTGTGCGGCCACGAGGCGTGCATCAACGTCGACCAGAACATGATCGCCTCACCCGGGCGCATCACCATCGAAACGGCCTGGGACTCGTCCGGCTCGAAATCCTCGTCGACTCGCAATTCGCGGTAGTCGTATCCGAAGAAGCCCCGCCGCATGCCGTTCTTGTATTCGTTGTTGATGCGGGCCGGGTCGTAGTGCATCTTCTTGTTCTCGTCGTACATCATCGTCTGATGCGTGCCGGGAATGAACTGGAGGCACCCGTTGTCCTCGTTGGCCTCGGTGAAGGCCGTCCACACCGTCAGCGTCCCGCCGAAGTGCACCGACTCTTGTCCCGTCCACAGGATCTGCGGTGAGCCCGAGGCATTGGCGAAGGTGTCCGCCTGATGCCAGTCGGTGCCCTCGTCCCCCGGGTACTTGGGGAAGAACTCGGTACGCCAACACAAGACGTCCGGACCGAGAACGCTGACCACTCGGTCGACGATCTGCGGCCGGCAGATGTGGTCGGCGAGGAAGGCGGAGTCCAGGTGGCGGTCGTAGTTGGAGATGTTCGTGTTGCCCGACATGGCCGCCTCTTCCTGGTAGATCGCGTTACTGCGATCCATCAGGGCGAGCCGCTCCCTCTTCCACATCGACTTCATCTCGTCGATCTCGTACACCTTGAACGGACCGTAATAACCGTTCTCGTGAAAACTCTTGAGTTCCTCGGCCGACAACGAGAAAGAGGGACTCTCGACGACTTCCTGCGTCATTTCTCAGGCTCCCCTACTTCAGGCGGACTGCAACAGTGCGGATTCGACGAGGGCGGCGATCCTACGCGGTGTCGCCTCCCCGTTGAGCGCGGGCGCGGAAACCGCCACCCCGGTTTCCTGGTGAATCATCGCCAGGATGCGAACGAACGACAGGGACGTCGCCCCGTTGTCGAACACGTCGTCATCGAGGCCGAGCTCGGGGCGCCCCAGCACCTGGCGCACGGTATGCAAGACAACCGCTGTTCTCTCCACGTTCTCCTCTGCCATGGTCAGCTCCCACGAACCCTTCCGACATTCGCTGTTGCGGGGACGTCGCGCCTATTCGAAACGGCCGATGGCCCTGGTTGTGGGCAGCACGCTAACCGCGGATCGCACGAGGGTCTGATCAGAACTGAGCAGTCCGGGCCGCGAGCAGGGACCGGGCGACCCCCGTGAGCAGAAGTGAGCAGACGGCCCGGACAGACTCGACCAGCCTCAACGAGCGGCGTCTCGCAGTCGACAACCGGGGAGAGCAGATGACCGAAACGACGCATCCGGCACCGGTCCCTTCGGCGCTGGCCGGCACTCGCATCCCACGGTGGACGCCCCCCGGACGGCAGCCGGACCGGCGCTGGGACGAGCAGATCGTCCACGTCCCCGACGATCTGGACGGCGCCCTGGGCGGCGACACCGCGGCGCTGCCCGCGCTGATGCTCGCCGCGCACTTGAAAACCCTGGCCGCGATCTCCGGCGAGCAGGACATCGTCACCAGCTACCGGCTGACCGCCGACGGACCGGCGCTGTGCTGCGCCGGGCGGGTCGAGGACGGCTCATGGCAGCAGTTGATCGACCTGGCGGCGGCGCTCCTCGACCGGAGCGACGCCCAGCCGGCCGACCGCTCATCCGTCGAAACCCGTCTGGACCTGTCCGGCCTGTCGGGCCCCGTACCGGACGGCGAGTCCGACGGTCTGGTGCTGCAGACCGGCATGATCGCCCAAGGCGGGTCGCTCGCCCTTCGGCTGTGCTACCGGCAGGACGTGATCGGAGCGGACTTCGTCGAGCGCCTCGCCGGGTACTACCTCACCGCGCTGGGCCGGATGACCGCCGATCCAGGCGCGGCACACCACGCCGAGAGCCTGGTCTCCGCCGCCGAACTACGGTTCCAACTCGACGAACTGTCCGGCCCGCAGCGCGGCGCACCCGATGGACTGTTCGTCGACCGTTTCGAGGAACAGGTCCGCGCCTGCCCGGATGCGGTGGCGGCGGCCCACGGCACCCGGCACTGGACGTACCGGGAACTCAACGAACGGGCGAACCGGATCGCGCACGGGCTGCTCCGCCAGGGGCTGGCCGCCGAGGACGTGGTGGCGGTCGTCTTCGAGCGGAACCTGGACTGGCTGGCCGCGATGCTCGGCGTGTTCAAGGCCGGTGGCGTCTACCTTCCGATCCGTCCGGATTTCCCCGCGGATCGGGTCGCCGCACAACTGGTCCGCAGCCGGTGCCGGTTCGCCGTCTCCGAGCCGAAGAGCGTGGACACCCTGCGTGCCGCGCTCGACAGCGCAGGTGCCGGCGTATCGGATGACTTCACCACGCTGCTCGTCCCCGACGCCTACCGCGACACGGTGCCCGGCGACGACCCCGGCGTTCCGATCCGCCCCGACCAGCTCGCGTACATCTACTTCACCTCCGGCTCCACCGGCGAGCCGAAGGGCGCGATGTGCGAACACGCCGGCATGCTCAACCACCTGTACGCCAAGGTCGACGACATGCGTCTTCGCGCGGGCGACGTGGTCACCCAGATCGCCTCCCAGTGCTTCGACATCTCCCTTTGGCAGCTCGCCGCGCCGCTGCTGGTCGGCGGCAGCACCAGGATCATCGACACCGACGACCAGCTCGACGTACGCCGGTTCATCGACCAGCTCGCCGCCGGCGGCATCCACATCATCCAGGTGGTGCCGGCGTACCTGGACGTCATGCTGACCCATCTGGAGCGGCACCCGTCCCCGCTCGGGGAGCTACGCTCGGTCTCCGTCACCGGCGAGGCGCTCAAACTTGAACTGGTACGCCGCTGGTTCTCCTGCTACCCGCAGATCAGCCTGGTCAACGCGTACGGTGCCACCGAGGTGTCCGACGACACCATGCACGCGGTGCTCGACGGCGTGCCGGTGCGGGACTTCGTCGACGTGGGCCGCTCACTGCGCAACATCAACACATATGTGCTGGACGCGCATCTGCGGGTCGCCCCGCTCGGCGCCCCCGGCGAGATCGCCTTCTCCGGGGTCTGCGTCGGGCGCGGCTACATCAACGACGCGGAACGCACCGCGCAGGCGTTCACCGAGGACCCGTACCGGCCGGGAGTCCGGCTCTACCGCACCGGGGACTTCGGCCGCTGGCTACCGGAAGGCACCATCGAGTTCCTCGGTCGCCGCGACGAACAGGTGAAGATCCGCGGCTTCCGGATCGAGATCGGCGAGGTGGAGAACCGCCTGCTGCAGATGCCGGGTGTGGCCACCGCCGCGGTCGTGGTGGACGGTGATGCGGACCAGACGAAACACCTCGTCGCCTTCTTCACCGGCTCCGCCGAGCTCGCACCCGCCGACCTGCGGGACTTCCTCGCCGCGTCGCTGCCGGACTACATGGTGCCGTCGTACTTCCACCGGCTCGACCGGATGCCGCAGACGGAGAACGGCAAGGTGGACAAGAAGCGGCTCAGGGCGCTCGCGGCGGAGCTCGCCACCGAGCTCGCGGCCTACTCGCCGCCTCGGACGGAAACCGAACGTCAGCTCGCCACCGCCTGGGCCGAGATCCTCAACGTCCTGGTGGGGCGGATCAGCCGCGCCGACGACTTCTTCAAACTCGGCGGCACCTCGCTCGCCGCAGTGCGTCTGGTCGTCAAACTCGACGGGCTGGTGTCGCTGCGCCAACTCGTCGCCAACCCGGTGCTCAGCGAGCTGGCCGCGGTGATCGACGCGGCCCGCCCGACCGCCGAGGGGCCGGCCGTGACCCAGGTCGCCGCCGGGAACTCGGTGCAGCTGCTCTCCTCCTCGGCCACCCGGCCGGTCGCGTCACTGGTGTGCTTTCCGCATGCGGGAGGAAACGCGGTCAACTTCCGGGTGCTCGCCAACGCGCTCGAACCGCGCGGCATCGCGGTCTACGCCGTCGAACTGCCCGGCCATGACGTCGCACGACCGGCCGAGCCCCTCGCCGACGTGATCGACATCGCCGGCCGGGCCCACCGGGAGATCACGGACGTGGTGCCCGGCCCGGTGCTGCTGTGGGGCCACTGCGCCGGCGCTGCGCACGCCTTGGCGGTGGCTCGCCGGTTGGAACAGGACGGCCGACCGGCCGAGCAGGTCTTCATCGGGGCGCTGCTCCTGGACGACCCCGCAGCGCTGCAGGCGGAGATCGACGAGGTGACCGCGGCGAGCAACCGGGACATCATCGCGAAGCTGCACCAGGAGCGCTCCTACGTCGAGCTGGACATGCTCAAGTCGGAACGGGCCGATCTCGTCGGGCGGGCGTACCGGCACGACGTCACGACCACCAACAACCATCTGATCGACGTCCAGCTCGACCCCGACGGTCAGCGACTGCGCACCCCGCTCGTCGTGGTGGTCGCCGCCGACGACCCGACGACCAGCGGCTACCGGCACCGGTACGACCGCTGGCAGCTGCTTGCGGAGACGGTGCGTCTGCGGGAGCTCCCGGATGGCGGGCACTACTTCGTACGCACCCGACCCGCGGAGGTCGCCACGATCGTGGCCGAGTCCGGCAGGGTGCCGGCGGTGACCGGGTGAGCGACTGATGCCGGCCCCACTCACCACCCGCCTCGGGGCGGCCGTACCGGGCCGACGGGTACGGCCGCCCGGAGGCATCGGGGTGAGCAGCGCCTTCGGCACCTTCGGCGAACTGCTGCAGGGCGTGCTGCCCGGCGAGGACGGGGATTTCCTCGTCACGCTCCCCATCGCCCGCTGGTCGATGGCGACGTTCCAGGTCGCGCCCGAGCTGCGCGAGGTGCAGGTGGTGCCGCGCCACAAGGTGAAGGTCCGACGACTCGCCGAGATGATGCTGGCCTGGGCCGGCCGGCCCGCCGGCGGACTGCTCTCCATCGAAAGCACCCTGCCGGAGGGGAAGGGTCTGGCCAGCTCATCGGCGGATCTGGTGGCGACTGCCCGGGCCGTCGGCAACGCGCTGCGGCTGGCGCTGCCGCCCGAACGAATCGAAGGTTTCCTGCGCCGGATCGAGCCGACCGACGGGGTGCTCTACCCGGAGATCGTCGCCTTTCACCACCGTGCGGTACGGCTGCGGCACCGGCTCGGCTCGCTACCCACCATGACGGTGGTCGGCGTGGACGAAGGCGGTGTCGTGGACACCATCGAGTTCAACCGACTGGCCAAGCCGTTCTCTCCCGCCGAGCGGCGGGAATACGCCCGCCTGCTCGACCGGCTGATCAAGGCGGTCGAGCGTCGGGATCTACCCGAGGTGGGGGCGGTGGCCACCCGTAGCGCCGAGATGAATCAGGTGCTGCGGCCGAAACGGACACTCGAACGCATGCTCGCGATCCGGGCCGAGGTCCAGGCGTTGGGGGTGGTGGCCGCGCACAGCGGCACCATGCTCGGCATCCTGTTGGACACCGCCGACCCCGAGTACGTGACGAAGCTGGCGACCACCGTCCGAGCCTGCACCCGTCTGTCCCGCGACGTGTCGCTCTACCGCACGCTGAGCTTCGACTGATCGCCTGAGGTCACCGCGACGGGATCGCCCATGGCGACCACGATCTCGCGTTCGCCCTCGTACGGCTCCCGGCTGTGCGCCGTGCGGATGTTGTCCACCAGCAGCACGTCGCCGGCGCGCCACGGCTCCCGGACCGTGTGCCGGGCGTACACCTCGTTGATCAGCTCGACGGTGGCCCGATCGATCGGCTTCTCGTCACCGAAGCGGGTGAGGTAGGGCAGCCCGTCCACCCCGAACGCCATGGTCAGGTAGTCGCGCACCGCGGGGTCCATGGTCCACTCGTTCAGGAATGCGATCTGGTTGCACCAGACCCGTACCCCGGTCACCGGGTGGTCGAGGACGGCTGGCCGGCGCCGACGGGTCTGCAGTCCGCCGTCGGCGGTCCACTGCCACTCGATGTCGTTGTCCCGGCAGTAGCGCTCGACGTCGGCCGGATCGCTGCTACCGAACGCCTCCGGCCAGGGCACGCCGATCACGTCGTTGTGGTTGCGCCGCAGTTCCCAACCGACCCGCACGAACTGCTCCACCAGGTGGGCCGGCAGATCCCGCAGCACCGCGGCCGCATCCGCCAGCGCGATGCTCCCGCCCCGCGTCGGTGCGACCAGGCAGGAGAAGACCAGCATGCCGGGCATCTCACGGCCGTAGCTCAACTCGTGGTGCATACACATCGGCTGATCCGCCGGCCATTCGGTGCTGGTGTAGACCCCGCCGGGCAGCGACCGGCGGGGGGCGAACGGCTCCCGCTCGATCAGCAGCTCGTCGAGCAGGTGTCGGCTCGCCTCCGCCGCCTGTCCGGCATCGGCGACGGCCAGACCGCGGATCAGTACCGCCCCACGCTCGTAGGCGACGGAGCGCAACCGGTCGCGATGCGCGGGCAGCCACGACGGGTCGTGGGCCAGTTCCGGCGCGGACACGATCGGCAGACGATCGTCGTGGTACGAGATGTCGAGCATTCTGGATCTCCTTAGCGGTCGCCCGGGGTGACGAAGGACAGGTCGAGGACCGAGGCGACCAACTGGTCCGTCGGCTGGGCCGGGTGTGCCGGCCGTTCCCACCAAAGCCGTCGCCGGCGGAACACCGGGGGCGGCAGCGGCGTGCGACGAGTGGCCGCGATGGCCTGGTCCACGGAGCTGGCGATCAGGTGAGCGTTGGTGCCACCGAGTCCGAACGCGCTTACTCCGGCGATACGCCGACCCCCGCCGCCGGGCCAGGGCCGCAAGGCGCGGTTCGGGTAGAACGGCGAGGAGTCGAACTCGAAGCGCGGGTTCGGCCGTTCGCAGAACAGGGTCGGGGGGATCTCCCCGTGTTCGAGCGCCAGCAGAATCTTGATCAGCCCGGCGACACCGGCCGCGCTGAGCAGGTGACCGATGTTGGACTTCACGCTGCCGATAGCGCAGAATCCGGTGCGCCCGGTCTGTTCCCGGAAGACATCGGTGAGGGCCCGCAACTCGATCGGGTCACCCAGCATCGTCGCCGTACCGTGCGCCTCGATCATCCCGAGGTCATCGGCTCGAACGCCGGCCTGGGCCAGGGCCCGCCGCACCACCTGCCCCTGAGCCACCGGATTCGGGGTGGTGAGCCCCATGGTGTGTCCGTCGTTGCCGACCGCGACCGCATCGATGACGGCGTGGATTCGGTCGCCGTCCGCGATGGCCCGGGTGAGCGGCTTGAGCAGCAGCAGCCCGACACCCTCCCCGGGAACGAACCCGTCCGCGTCCTGAGCGAAGGTGGCGCACCGACCGCGTGGCGACAGCGCCCGGGCGGCCGTGAACTCCAGGTAGGGCTCCTCGTCGAGGAGAACCTCGACACCTCCGGCGAAGGCGATCTCGGCGTCGCCGGCCAGCAGCGCCCGACAGGCGAGCTGCACGCTCACCAGCGCCGACGAGCAGGCGCTGTCGACCACCAGATTGGGGCCGCGGAGGTCGTACTGGTGGGCGAGCCGGGCGGCGATGAAGTTCTGGTCACCGCCGAGGCCGGTGGCGGCGTCGGCGGTACGGATTCGCCGCCGGTAGCCGGACATGCGCGCGCCGACGAAGACACCGACGTCGCGTCCGCGCAGCTCGTCGTCCCGGTAGCCGGCGTCTCGCAGACAGCTCGCGGCGGCCTCCATCACCAGCCTGACCGCGGGATCGAGGTTCTTCGCCTCATGCTCGGACATCTCGAAGAAGTCGGGGTCGAAGTCCTCGATGCCGGACACGAACCCGCCCCACCGACTGATGCTGCTGCCCGGACCGCCGTCGCCACGGTAGATCCGGTCGACGTCCCACCGCCCGGGTGGAACGTCTGAGACCGCGCATTCGCCGGTGCGCAGCAGGTGCCAGAACGCGTCGAGATCCGGTGCTCCCGGGAACCGGCAGGCCATGCCGATGACCGCGATCCGGTCCGCCGGCGGGCCGGTCACCGGCTGCTGCGCGGCGGTCTGCGGCGCGGCGGCTGCACCGCCCGCGTAGTCAGCCGGCACCGACGCAGAGGTGACGGCGACGGCTCCGATTTCGCGCAGGTGCCCGGCGAGTCGGTCGAGGGTGGCGTGTTCGAGCAGGGTGGCGGGCTCCAACGGTCGACCGATACGGTGCTCGATCCGGGTGAGCAATTCACCGAGCATCACCGACTCGACCCCGAGGTCGCCGAACTCGACATCCGGGTCGAGCTGCTCGGCGGGGATGGCGAGGGTCTCCGCGAAGAGATCGACGAGCCACGGCTCGGGGCCGGCCGCCGAATCCGTCGAGCCGCTGCCACCGGTGCCGTCGGTGCCGCTGCCGCCGGTGCCGCGATCGCCGTCCGTCGTGCCCACGGACGGCTCGACGGGCCGGTTCGCGACCAGCAGCTTCGCCGGGTCGAGATTCGGCAGGGCGAGGCAGGGCAGCAGTGACACCGGGGCGTCGGGTGCCAAGGCGCGATCCAGGACGGCGAGGCCGACCTCGTCGGTCAACGCGTCGAGGCCGACGGAGGCGGCGGCGTCGGGGCGGTCGACGGCACCGCCGGTCTCCCGCCACACCGGCCATTCGACGACCCGGAACTCGGTGCGGCCGAGTCGAGCGTGATGCGTCGCAGCATGGGCCAGGTAGGCGTTGGCCGCCGCATAGTCGGTGACGCCGGCGGCGAGCGCCGCAACCGCGGCGGACACCGAGCCGAAGAGAACGAAGAACTCGAGCGGGTCGTCGACGGTCAACTCGGCGAGCGTGTCGAGGCCGTCGCCTTTCGGTGCCAGCACCGTCCGGAAATCGGTAAGGCTCTTGTGGACCAGTGCGGGCCGGCCGGTGGTGGACCGGCCGGCGCAGTGGACCACGCCACCGAGCTCACCGAGGCTGCTGCGAACCTGCCGGAGGAACCTGTCCAGCCCGATGCGATCGGCCAGGTCACCGGTGTGCACCATGACTCGCGCACCGTCGCGTTCCAGCGCGGTCAACCCGGCGATCACCCGGGCCTGACGGGGGTCCTGGTCGGCGCGGTGCCATTCGTGTCGTGGCGGCAGCGGCCGGTGCCCGACGATCGCGATCTGGCGCGCCCCCCTCCTGACGAGATGTGCCGCGACGAGCGCGCCGAGCCCGCCCGTACCGCCGGTGATCAGGTAGGTCCGATCCGGATGCGGGGTCCATTGCGCGGCGACCGTGACCGGCGCCAGGGTCGGCAGGTAGGCGACGTCCCCGCGGAGGCAGACCTGTCCCTGCGGTGCCACCCGCCACCAGGCGCGGGCGATGCGGTCGGCCGCTTCGACCGTTCGGCGGGGATCACCATCGAGGTCGACCACGTCCGCCTGCACCCACGGGTACTCGGCGGGCAGCGCACGGACGAATCCGGCGAGCCGGGCTCCGGTCAGGTCGGGTGCCGGCCCGGCCAACTCCAGCAGCCCGCGGGTCACCTGCATGACGCGGAGACCGGGGGCCGGGCGTCGAGCGACCAGCCGTTGCAGGACCGCGAGTCGGGCGGCCCACGGTCCGTGGTCGTGTTCGGCGCGCTCGTCCGCCGGCTCCTCGCCGGGGAGCGCGCACAGATCCAGCCAGCCGGTGATCGGCCCGTGCTCGGCGGACACCGCTTCGGCGACCGCGAAGGCGGCCGCCTCGTCGGGCAGGACCGCCGTGCCGGCCGGCACCGCGTGGCGGGTCTGGCACAGCGGGACCACCCGGGCGGGGTGCAGCCGCTCGGTGACGGCGTCGACCAACGCGCGCTGATCGGGGCGGAACAGCATGAGCACCGTCCCGCCGGCGGCCGGTCCCGCCGCGGGGTGATCCGATTCGGCCGCGACCCACCGCCGAGTCAGCAGGCGGACCGCTGCCGGCAGCGTGGATGGTTCGGCGGAGGCGGGTTGTCCCGTGGCCGGTCCGTCCCCGTCGGGTCGGGCCGGGCTCGCCGGCCGCTCGGTGACCCAGCACCGTACCCGGTCGAACGGGTAGCCGGGCAGGCCGACGATGTGTCGCCGGCTGTCGTGCAAGGCGGCCCAGTCGATCCTTCCGCCGGTCACCCAGTGTCGTCCGAGCTCTGCGAGGTCGGCCGGGTCCCGGCCGTCCACGGCCTTCGCCAGCGTGTCCGGATCGGCTGGCGCGGCCGCCCGTCCCCGGATGCCCACGGCCGGGTCGCCGTCGACGAACCGGGTCAGCTGCCGACACAGTTCGGCACGGTCGGCGACGACCAGCGCGAGACGCTCCCGCAGCGGTTCCCGGCCGACCTGCAGGGTGTAGGCGAGGTCCGCCAGCCCGAGCTGCACTGCCGGGTCGGCGAGGTGGTCGCGCAACCCGCGGGCGACCGCGGTGAGCCGGTCGGCGGTACGGGCGGAGAGCACCACCAGCTGCGGGCCCGTCGGCTCGTCCGACACCGTTGCGGTCGGCTGGTACGACTCGACGACGACGTGGGCTCCCGATCCACCGGCACCGAACGAGCTGACCCCGGCCCGAAGCCGACCGTCGGCATCGGGTGTCCACGGTGCCGAGTTCCGCTGTACCCGCAGGAACGAGCCATCCCAGTCGATGTTGGGGTTGAGCTGTTCGGCGTGCAGGGAGGGTACGAGGGTGCGGTGACGCATCTGCAGGATCACCTTGGTCAGCCCGGCGATGCCGGCCGCCGCCTCGGCGTGCCCGATGTTCGATTTCACCGATCCGATGGCGCAGACGCCGGTGCGGCGGGGCCCGCCGAGAGCGCGCTGCAGCCCGTCGATCTCGACGGGGTCACCGAGCGCGGTGCCGGTGCCGTGCGCCTCCACGTAACTGATCTCGTCGCCGTCGAGGCCGGCGTCGGCCAGCGCCTGCCGGACGAGGTCGCCCTGTCCGATGGGGTTCGGCACCGTGTACCCGTTGGTGCGACCACCGTGGTTGATCGCCGTTCCTCTGATCACCGCGTGGATCCGGTCGCCGTCGGCGATGGCCGCGTCGAGTGGCTTGAGGAGGATCGCCCCCACTCCTTCACCGGGGACGAAGCCGTCCCCGCCGGCGCCGAAGCTGCGGCACCGGTGGTCGGAGGAGGCCATGCCGAGTGCGGCGAGCTGGACGAATTTGTTCGGATGCAGGGACAGGTTGACGCCTCCGACCAGCGCCGCCGCGCATTCCCCGCGCCGTAGGCTGGCGACGGCGAGATGCAGTGCGGTCAGCGACGACGAGCACATGGTGTCGACCGTCAGACTCGGCCCGCGCAGATCCAACAGGTAGGAGACCCGGTTGGCGATCCCGGCGATGGCCGAACCCGCAGGCTGCCACCGCCCGTTGCGGCGGGCGTCGACGTCGTCCACGGCCTGGTCCAGACCGAAGTACGGATACTCGTTGTACATCGATCCGACGAAGACGCCCACCCGGCCGTGGTGCCGCTCGCGCAGCCGCGTCCGCGGATACCCGGCGTCCTCCAGCGTGTGCCAGGCGACCTCCAGGAAGAGTCGCTCCTGCGGGTCCAGCAGTGCGGCGTCGCGCGGGGTGATCCCGAAGAAGATCGGGTCGAACAGGTCCACCCCGGCGAGGAATCCTCCGACCATGCGTTCCACCGGCCAGTCCGGCCGGTGCCGCTCCGGCGGGAGCGGTCCGATGCAGTCCCGGCCGGCCCGCAGATTCCGCCAGAACGTGTCGAGGTCCGGTGCCTGGGGATAGCGGCCGGCGATCCCGATCACCGCGATGTGGTGCCCGGGTTCCGTGGCCGCGACGTTCGGCTCGGTGGCCTCGGCGTCGGCCGGCTCGCCGCGGTCCCCGGACGAGTGGAACACGGCGCAGCGGGCCGCCAACTCCGCCGCCACACCGGCCAGGTCTGGGTGGGCGAAGAAGAGCGTCCGGGGGACCTCCCCGAGATCACGGATCATCCGTTCGTTGAGCGTGCTCACCAGGTACGAGGTGAGGCCGTAGTTGTCCAACGGCACGCGCGGGTGCAGCCGCTGCGGGGGAATCCCGGACGCCTCGGCGAAGATCTCGCGAAGGTACGCCAGGGCGCGCCGTTCGGCGTCCGCCGCCCCGCCGTCGACCGGCTGCTCGACCGGCACGGTGTCCACCGGCTGGGCCACAGCGGACCGCCGTGGCGGCGGTGTCAGCCGGTACCGCTCGGCGGCGAACGGGTATCCGGGCAGCACGACGCGGCGGGCCTGACCGGGCTGCCAGAAGCCGGACCAGTCCACGGCGCGCCCGGCCAGCCATCCCGGCACGGCCGCCACCGCCTCGTCCGCCGGGTCTGGGACATCGGCGAGTCCGGGATCCGCGACACCGGTGGTCAACGCGGGATGCCCCGTGCCGTTGGCGTGGGCGTGCAGTGCCCGACCCAGCTCGGCCACGTCGGTGCAGCGCACGGCGAGCCGGTGCGACAGCGGGACCCGGCCGGTCTGCGTGGTGTACGCGATGTCGACCAGCCGCGGGGCGTCTCCCATGGCGGTGGCCCGTGTGAGGGCCTTGTGCAGACGTGCGGACATCGCCCGCAGTTGGGCCCCGCTCTCGGCGGAGAGCACCACCACCTCGGTCCGGCCGGTGGCCCCGTCGCCTGGCGACGGCACCGTCGGTGCGTCGACGGAGCGCACCAGCACGTGCCCGTACGATCCGGTGGCGCCGACCGCGGTGATCAACGCGCGCCGCGGCCCGTCCACCGTGGCCGCCCACGGGGTGAGCCGATCCACCGGTCGTACCGCCTCGAAGGTGATCAACGGGGCCGGCCGGCTGGCCATCCGGGTCGGCACCAGCCGGTCGTGCCGGAGCTGCAGCAGCACCTTGAGGAGCTGAGACAGCCCGGCGGCGGCCTCAAGGTGACCGATGACCGGCTTCACCGTGCCGATCGCCACCGGTTCCGGCGCGCTACGGAAGACCGTGTTCAACGCTTCCAGTTCGGCCGCGTCGGCGAGAGTGGCCCCGGCGGCCGCGCACTCGACGTAGTTGACGGAACTCGGGGTGAGGCCCGCCTCGGTCAGAGTCGCGGTGATCGACCGGCGCAGCGCGTCCGCGTCGGGCACGCCGAAGCGGCCTGTCCCGCCGGCATGTCCGATCCGACTGGCTTCCACGACGGCCAGCAGGTTGTCCCCGTCTCGCTCAGCCGCGCGTCGGGGGCGCAGCAGCACCGCCGCCACCCCCTCCCCGGGGGGCCAGCCGGGGGCGGACCCGTCGAAGGCGCCGTCCGGCGTGGCGGTGGCGAGCAGGCCGAGATCGGTGAGCAGCGCCAGGTGGTACGGGTGGGTGATGAGGTTGGCCGCGGCGACGATCGCCGCATCGCACTCGCCCTGGCGCAGGCTGTCCGCGGCGAGGTGCAGCGCGGCCAGCGACGAGGAGCAGGAGGTGTCCACGGCGATGCTCGGGCCGTCGAAGCCGAAGAAGTGGGAGATGCGGTTGGCCATGTCGGATGCGGTGGCCGAGATGGTGGCGGTGTCGCCGCCCCGCCACCGCTCGACGCCGGCCAACCGGTGGTCCTGCCACATGGCGCCGAGGAAGACCCCGACGCGGCGGGTGCCGTTGCGCAGCGAAGCCGGGCTGTGCCCGGCCGACTCCAGGCATTCCCACACGGTGTGCAGCAGCAGTCGCGACTGCGGGTCGAGGGCGGCGGCGTCGCGCGGTGCGATGTGGAACAACAGGCTGTCGAACGTGTCCACCTCGTCGAGGTAGCCGCCGCTGACCGGGTACCGCCGCTCGGCCGGTTCGGTCACCTCGTCGACCACCTGGCCGACGCGCTGCGGCGGCGGTGGGGCGAGCGCGGTGCCGCCGTCGGCGAGCAGCGTCCAGAAGCCGTCGAGATCGGCGGCACCGGGCAGCCGGGCCGCCATGCCGGTGACGACGACCTCGACCTTCTCCGCTGCCGGGGCGGTGGCTGAGACGCCGTCGGCTGCCCGGATGGCCGGGACTCCCTCGGCGGGCGCGATCTGGTACGGGGTGAAGGGCCGCGTGCCCTCGGCCAGGTCCGGCTCTGCCCGGACGGCCGCGCCGCCGAGGAACGCTTGCAGGTAACGGTGCCGTTCGGACAAGCCGAGGCGGGTACGGAGCGTGCCGATTTCGACATTGCCGATCGGACAGAGGCCTACGCCGCAGGCGGCCTGCCCGAGCAGCAACGTCTGGCCGAGGTAGCCGGCTTCGAGCAGCATGAACCGCTCGGCGTCGTCGGCGTACAGCGGCTCGATCGCGTCGGCCTGGCCGAAGAGATAGAGACCGAAGCCGGCCTGATCGAAGATCGGCCGGTTGTAGACGAAGTGGATGGACCGGTCCAGCTGTGGGTCGGCATCGATGAGGTGCAGTTCGTGCTCGACGGGGTGGTAGTAGTAGAGGCCGCCGGGCACCCCGTCCACCCCGCCGGGCCGGACGTGCAGGTAGACCTGGACCGCGTAGGTGTCACCGGCCGAGGGGTAGAGCCGCCGGGAGCGGCCGTCCAGCTCGACCTCGCGCAGCATCGACAGCAGCCGTGCGAAGTCCGCGGCGGGCACCGGTCCCGGCGCGAACTCCCGATGGGTGGCACGCCACCGCAGGTGTGCCGGATGCATCCGGTGGTCCGGCAGGGCGAGTACTCGCGTGTCCGGTTCCGCCGGTCGCAGATCGGGTCGGGCCTGTTTGAAGGCGGCCCGTTCCTCCGCGGCGAAGAGGTCGATGGTGCGGGGCTCCGGCTCCGCCGCCGGGGCGGCCGGGGCGGGGCGGGCTTCGCCGAGCACGGCGTGTGCGATGCCGGTGATGGTCGGATCGGACAGCAACACCGACACCGGTACCCGCCGCCCGTAGCGCTGCTGCAGCGCCGCCGACACCTGCACCATCGTGTACGAGGTGGCGCCCTGGTCCCAGATGTCGGCGTCCGGGTCCACGCTGGTGACATCGAGCAGATCAACGAAGATCGCCACGAGTTCCGCCGCCAACGCCGTGGCAGCCGCCGGACCGGCGAGTTCCGGCTCCTCGGCGGCGGATTCCCCGGTTCGGTCCACGGCGCGCCGACTGACGGGGGTGGCGGACGGAAGCAGCGTGTGCCGGCTGCCCGGCTCGACCGGCCACGGCAGCGCGTCCCGGTCGAGCTTGCCGTTGCCGGTGGCCGGGAAGCCGTCGACGAACACCACCACGTTCGGCACCATGTAGTCGGGCAGCGCGGTGCCGGCGTGGTGGCGCAGGTCGCGGACGGTCGGTGGTGGGTCGGCGCTGGGCACCACGTACGCGACCAGCTTGCGGTCGCCGGTATGGTCGGGCCGGGCGAGCACCACCGCGTCCTTGACCCCGGGGTACGACCGCAGCCGGTGTTCGATCTCGCCGAGCTCGACCCGGAATCCGCGGATCTTCACCTGCCCGTCGGCGCGGCCCAGGAAGCAGATGTTCCCGTCGGGGAAGTAGCAGGCGCGGTCGCCGGTGCGGTAGAGCCGGGCGCCCGGGCGGTCGCCGAACGGGTCGGGGATGAACTGCCAGGCGGTCAGGGTCGGCTGGCGGTGGTAGCCGGAGCTCAGGCAGTCGCCTCCGATGAACAGGTCTCCTTCGACGCCCACCGGGCAGGGACGGAGCAGGTCGTCGAGGATGTAGTAGCGGGCGTTGTCGATCGGTTTGCCGTACGGGATGCTGCGCCACTCCGGGTCGATCGCACCGATCTCGAACCAGTTGGACCACACCGTCGCCTCGGTGGCGCCCCCCAGGCTGACCACCCGGGCGTTGGGGAACATCGACCGGATCTCGTCCGGCAGCGGCAGCGGCGTGTAGTCACCGCTGAGATAGACCAGTCGCAGCTTGTCCCGGCCGGGGCTGTCCGCGCGGGCGGCGAACAGCGGCGCGATCTGATTCAGGGTGGTCGGTGCCGAATTCCAGAAGGTGATCTGCTCATCGAGCAGCACGTCGAGCAGCAGGGCGGGATCCTTCTGCTGGACCGCGTCGGCGATGTAGAGACTCGCCCCGCAGCCGAGCAGGCCGAACAGGTCGAACACCGAGAGGTCGAAGCCGAGCGAGGTGACGCAGAGCCCGATGTCGTCCGGTCCGAATCCGTGTGTGCGGTAACACCAGTTGAGCAGGTTTCGCAGCGGGCGGTGGGTGACGGCGACGCCCTTCGGTCTGCCGGTGCTGCCCGAGGTGAAGATGACGTAGGCGGTGGTATCGATCCCGGCGATGGGCCGACGGCCCGGCACGTCCGAGGCGTCCGAGGCGGTCAGCACGGCCGGCTCGTCCACCGCGACCGCACGGAGTTCGGCCGGGACCGTCCACCCGGTGCGGTCCGTGCTGGTGAGAACCAGGGACAGCTGGGCGTCGTCGATGATGGCCGCGGCTCGTTCGGCGGGCAGCGACGGTTCCAACGGTACGTAGAAGCCCCCGGCCTTGAGCACCCCGAAGACCGCGACGGCCAGGTGCGGGCCGCGTGGCACGGACACTCCGACACCGGTCTCCGGACCGACGCCGAGCCGCCGCAGCGCGGCGGCCACGGCGGTCGCTCGGCGGTCGAGTTCACCGTAGGTCATGGTGCCGCCGGACCAGCGGACCGCCACCGCGTCGGGCCGCTGCCGCACCTGCTCCTCGAACAGCAGGTGCACCGGGCCGTCCACCGGGTACGGGTGGTCGGTCGCGTTCCAGTCGTACAGGATCCGCCGCCGGTCCGTCGCCGAAAGCGGCTCCGGCCCGGCCGCCGCCGACAGTCGCTGCGCCGCTTCGGTGCACAGCGCACGCACCCGGTCGCGGTACGCGGCGAACATCGTCGGAAGCACACCGGGTGGGAAGTGCGTGGGTGCCGCGTCCCAGTAGAGCCGCAGTTCGTCCCCTTCGACGAGGGTGACGCAGTCGAGCGACACGTCCGGGGTGCAGGTGAGCCATGATCCGAGCCGCACCCCGGACGGTAGCGGCTGGTCGGTCAGATCCAGGATCCCCGTGTACACCACGGGCAGCTCGAAGTGGCCGGTACGCCGCTCCCGCATGACCCTGCGCCGCAGTTCCGTCAGACCGGACATCCCGTCCATGCCCGCATCAACGTCGAGTACGGACCGGAAGGCGGCGGCCTGCTCCCACGGGGGGAGGTGGGCGTCGGTACGGGTGATCCAGCTCAGCGCGGTGTATTCGCCGGGACGGTACCGGGCGGTCTGCGGGGTCCAGCGGACCACCGGCAGGCTGAACGGTGGCGTGAAGTGCTGGGCGAGCACCTCGGTGAACGCGGCGGCGAGCAGGTCGTCCGGTTGCAGGCCGGCTGCTCGTGCCGCGCGGCGCAGCGCGTCGAAGCCGGTGAGCCGCTCCTCGTGGCGTACCCGGGGCGCGGGCCCCGGCGGTGGGGGCGGCAGCGGGCCGGGCGACAGCGCGGCGACCCGGGCCTGCCAGTGGGTGAGCTGTTCGACTCGGCGCTCGGCGGTGTCGAGCGCCGCGCGTTCGGCCAGGTAGTCGGCGTGGCCGGCGGACTCGCCATCGGCGGCCGGGCTGGGACGGGGGGTCGCCGTCGGGTCGGCGTAGAGCCGGAACAGCTCGCGGACGAGAAAGTGGATGCTACGACCGTCGATGATGGTCAGGTCGGTGATGAGATGGACCGTGTTCGTGCCCGCGCCGGTGGTGACCCGCAGTTCGCTGTGCGGCCCGCGGCCGAGCGGGAACGCCCGCCCGGCCATGCTGTCCCGCCAGTGTGCGAGCAGGTCGGTGGCGGCGCCCGCGCCACCGGGCAGCTCG
>DASVCA010000167.1:0-39264 GCA_036381835.1 Micromonosporaceae bacterium | reverse complement strand
AGGCGGTAGTTGCTATCGGCGATTACGCGGTAGGCGCGGAAGCAGCACATAAGAACAGACTACGCCTCGCATTCACCGAACAACTGGTAGCAAAGGTTCAGCGAATACGGATGAGTGGCTCTGCCGCACTAGATCTCGCCTGGCTAGCGGAGGGCAAGATCGATGCCTCGCTCACCCTGTCCAACCATCCGTGGGACATGGCAGCAGGCGTTGCCATCGCGAGGGAGGCGGGCGCCCAGGTCGTGGACAATAACGGCACCGAGTACGACAGCCACTCATCCATGACGCTCGCCGTAGCACCGGCGCTTGCGACGGAAGTACTTGCCCTCATCCATCAGGCTGAAATGGCAAGTCGCGGCGACAGAAGGTAGTCCGAAACGCGATGAGCTTAGTCAACGGGCTCGCTGATATCAACGGCGTGCACATCGGCCTGCACGCCATTGACCTTTACAACTCCGTCTTCCGGTCTGACGACCAGATGGTTGTTTCCCCACACCTGTTCCGCCTGCGCGGCTACCAGCATCCCGCATTCCACTTGCGCAAGCTATCCCCGTACGGCATCTTCGAAAGCTTCGCCCAACAGTTCGAACGGGTCTGGGCTACTGTCTAGCCGAAGGCCATCGCCCATGAACCGGCGTATTGATTACTACAACGATCCCGACACGCCTGCCGTGAACGCCATCGCCGTAGGCGGCTCCGCCCTTATCACCGACGACCAGGGCCGCATCCTCCTGCAACAACGCGCCGACAGCGGCAACTGGGCGCTACCCGGCGGCGCTATGAACATCGGCGAAACCCTCGCCCAGGCCGTCATCCGCGAGGTCAAAGAGGAATCGGCCTGGACATCGAGATTACCCGCATCCTCGGCATCCACACCGACCCGAACCATGTCATTGCCTACCCGGATGGCGAAGTCCGCCAGGAGTTCAACATCACCTTCACCGCCTGTATCCTCGGTGGCCAACTCACCATCAGCGATGGATAGTCGCGCAATGCAGACGCGCCACACGGGCCGAAACTATGGCCGAATACCAAAATCTCCTACCTGTTGCAGTCGAAGCCATCGCTGGTCGGCCGGCAAGCGATGCGGTCTTCCGGTCCCACGCCGCCGCAGGCTGACGATGCCTCCCCATCGGCGACCCGGCTCAGCCGTGGGCTGGTCGCCAAATTCATCGCCCGCGACTGGCACACTCCCGCTGAGCTATGCCCAGTCGCACCACCTCGTCAGCAGAGAACGAGAATAGGTGGTACTGCACCAAGGGGCGGGGGATTCCGTCGCCGAAGTCCCGTTCTCGGCGTGCGGGCGTCAGATGCCAACCGGACTTCTCGTAGAACCGTCGGGCCCTTCTCGCCTCGGCAAGCGTCCACAGCGTGGCTCTAGGCGCACCGGACCGCCTGAACTCATCGGTTACTCGATTCATCAGTGCGGGAGCCACTCCTGTTCCCCAGTACGACGGGTCAACGTAGAGCGCGAAAAGCTCCCAGGTAGCGGCGTCACGGTCAGCGCGTCCAAACCGGGTGAGACCCCGCATCACACCGCCAACCTCGGCAACCAGCACGCGGCTCTCCCGCACACGTCGCTCGCTCAAGAGCTGCCCCCAGCCGGTACGGCGCTGCTCAACGGCGAAGCTGAGGAACCCAGCCTCAAAAACCGTCGCATAGCCGACCCGCCAGGCTTCGCCGTGCACCCGCCCCATGGCCTCCGCGTCCGTCAACTCGGCATCGCGAATGGTGATCGTGTTCTCCGCCATCATGTTGGCGCTCCCTGACGCCTGTGACATCGATTCCGGCCTGCCCGAGGCTGATGTCCGACCTTGGTTCCCGCTCCCGAGACTATGCCAGCGGCGCAACGATCCGGTACATGACCAGGCTGCGAGCGTACGAGATTGGTCTATTTCCGGTGTTCGGAAATATCGACAGGCGGCTCTTGGGCTCCAACCGGCTCATGGTGTGGCGATCGCGACACGTTCACCCCGACATGTGGTGTGTGACTTTCCGGCAGACACCAGATATGGTGCTACGCGCAGCTGGTTCGGCCAGCCCGATCGGGCCGGCCGAGGCAAGAGGGAACCCGGTGCGAGTCCGGGACTGCCCCGCAGCGGTGAGTGGGAACGACCGCCGTCACCAAGCACTGGACCCGGGTGCGGGTCCGGGAAGCGACGGCCAGTAGGAGACCGGGAACGGTCACGCCCGCGAGTCCGAAGACCTGCCAGCGCGCCACGCACACCCGTGCGTGGCGGTCCGAGGCCGCGCGGGACGGCCGACGCCAACCACGTCCGCCCACCGGGCGGGACCGCCGGCGTCCCCGCGCGCTCGGACCAGGACCGAGCTCGCGAGTCGTGAAGCCAACACCCGAGCGCTCGACGACGCCATCGACCCGGCAGCCGACCGCCGGTTCGAATACTTCGGCCTACGCACCGTCTACGACCGGTACCTGCTGCGCCACCCGACGACTCGAACCGTGATCGAGACACCCCAGTACTGGCTGCTGCGGGTCGCCTGCGGACTGTCCCGTACCGCCGACGAGGCGATCCGGTTCTACCGGCTGATGCCCCGTCTGGCGTACCTGCCCAGCTCGCCGACCCTGTTCAACTCCGGCACCGCGCACCCGCAGATGTCGTCCTGCTTCCTGGTCGACTCGCCGCGCGACGAACTGGAGTCGATCTACGAGCGGTACGCGCAGGTGGCGAAACTGTCCAAATTCGCCGGCGGGATCGGCATCTCCTGGCCCCGGATACGATCCCGCGTCCTGCACCAGTACATCGAACAGCAAAACCACCTCGTCTGACCCGCCAAGACACCGATCCGCCCTAGCGGCGGATCGGCTTTCCCCGCCCCGCAACCCGGGACGGGTCCGCTTCACCCCCGGCCTGAAAGCCAGAGCACTGCAGGCGAACCAGGTAGCCGGCCGGACTCGGCCAGCGGGTTATCCGCCGTCAGGCGGGGTAAGGCGGTGGTTTACCTGCGCAAACGGCAAGGAGGCGACGGTGGCGTTGCACTCACCCCGTGATCTGTTCCTGTTCGAGCTGGGCACGGTACGCGACATCGAACGGAGCGGAGGCGTCCTGCTCGGTCAGCTCGCCCAGCGGGTGCACGACGACGCGCTCAGGCAGGTACTCGACGCCCAAGCGCAGGAAGACCGCAAACTGACCCAGAACATCCTGGACTGTCTGGCGAGCATCGGCCGCTCGCCGCTGGAGACGACCGCCCACGTCGTGGAGGCCGTCCGCAACAGTTTCCAGGAGTTCTGCCGCATGGACCCGTCCCCCGAAGTCGTGGATCTGATGGTGACCAAGGTGTCGAGCTGGTACACCGAGCACGCCATCGTGCGCTACCGCGGGCTGCTGGACTCCGCGACCTTCCTCGGTGATCAGGAATGTGCGCGGCTCCTTCTGGCCAACCTCGTATCAAAGGAAGCGTTCCTGGCCAAACTGAGGCAGATCAGCGTGGCCTCGGCGATGCAACGCGCTTCCGCTGCCCTGGCCACCAGCCCCCCATAGCCGGTGCTGGCTTGACCTGCGCCACCCTCGCCAGAGGGCGTAGTGGTCTATCGTTAGTGGCCGTGCCCTACCTCCTGGGTATTTCCCCGTTTGCTGTTGCACTTGTCATCTACGCGGTCGAGTTCGTCGCCCTCTACTGGGTCGTCCGCCTCGCTGTTCGGCATGCAATCCGGGACGCTAACGAGCGCCGATCAGGTTAGCCGCGGTAGTGATACCAGCTCGCGGGCTTTCGCCCAAGTGGTCGCGGTTGCTACCAGCGGTTGCTAGAGACGCTGGGCGACTTCGATCCGATGACCGACGAATAGACAGGCCCCCGGTACCGGCTACTGGCACGAGGATGGCACGGCGGCTTATTCTGCTGCGATGCAGGCAACGGTGAAGAGCTCGGCAGGTGTCGGCCGATCGGTATGGGTATTCGTATGGCTACAGGCACTGGTTGTTCTGGCCTACATCTACGCCGTGGTCGCTTACTTGGTAACTGATGCCGCCTACTTCCCCGAGCAGGCCCCGCCCGTTTGGTCCTGGCCAGCGGTCGCTGCGGTCGGCGCGGGTTTCATTCCAGGGCTGCTCTGCCTGCTGGTGGCATCACCGTTGTTGACCTCGGCCGACTTTCGAGCCAAGCATCGCCAGTGGCGTCTGCTAGCCGCCGTCTGCGCGGCCAACGTCATCATGCTGCTTGTCATGGCGACACCGCCCGGGTGGAAGCTGTTCGACTGGTACGTCGGATAGTCACCCGGGTTTCAGTACACCCATTCTCGTATTCGCGCCGCATGGGCTACCGCTACCTGCCCACAGCGCGCTATTGAGTGGATCTCCTCGTCGGGCAGTCGCCAAACCGTCCGGGGAGGCTGGTAGCCCTGGTGGTGCCCGACGAGGTGAGCCGCGGGCGGCATCTCTGGAGGAGGGCCGGGGTCGGGCCGCCCGCCGGCTCGGGCACGCAGCGGGCACGCAAGCACCGGAAGGCGGAACAGTGATCGGTGATCAAGGCTGTGACCTGGTGCCCCCGGCAGGATTCGAACCTGCGACACACGGTTTAGGAAACCGTTGCTCTATCCCCTGAGCTACGAGGGCGCGAGGGTCTAGTCTAGCGACCTGCGGGTTCACCTGGGGTGGCAGGTAGTGGCCCGGGTTCCCCGTACCCTGCGACCAGGCGGGTCACTGCCCCACCGCCCCGTCGATGCCCTGCCGCAGGAAGTCGGCGTGACCGTTGTGCCGGGCGTACTCCTCGATCATGTGGATCAGCACCCACCGCAGGGTGACCGCGTCGCGCCAGGGATCCGCGCCCACCACCTCGAGGTCGGCCGCCTCGGCGACGAACCGCTCGGCGAAGTCGACCTCCTCCTGCCAGATCTGCCAGGCCTCGGTCACGGCGTCGGCATCGGGTACGACGTCGTCGAACGCCGCGTCGGGATTGTCCTCCGTACCGAAGTGCGGGGTGGTCTGCTGCCCGGCCATTCGCTGCCGGAACCACCGCCGCTCCACCTCGGCCAGGTGTCGGACCAGCCCGAGCAGCGACAGTCCGGAGAAGGCCACGGATCGCTGGGCCAGCGCCTCGGGGCCGAGGCCGGAGCACTTCAGCGCCAGCGTCTCGCGCTGCCAGCGCAGGAAGCCGGCGAGCATCGTCTTCTCATCGCTCTTGGCCGGTACGTCGATCCGGGGATCGTCCTCAGCGGCGACGAACATATCAGCGAACCTAGGCATGTTCGGAGATTATCGTCCGGGGCCATCGACGGGCACCCATCGTCGATGGCGTATACCGCTTACTGTGCTGCCGATGTTTCATGCGGCAGCAGCAAAGAACGTCTGATTCTTGTCATGATCCTTGCATGTACTTTGCATAGCCTCCGGCAAATCGACGGTCATTTAATCCGAGTTGCACCACACCAGCACACCGGGACCGTCTGGGGTGATCACCGGTATCCACGCCTCGTCGGCCTCGTGGAGTCGGCTCTCGTCCAGTCGCAGGGAATGCGGCTCCTCGTTGAGTCCATCACACGCCCAGTAGACGATGCCGCCGATGATCTGGCGGAGCCTGTCCAGCTCCTCATCCGACCACCGATAGTTCCAGGTGCCTTTACCACGGAAGTCCTTTTCGAACAACTGGCGAAGTCCGTCCAATGCGTCGGCTCCTGTTACCGGGACGAGGAAGCCCTCCACCTGCCCCTGCCGACATGCTGTGCCGCCGTACTGTTGCTGGTAGAACACGCCAGTCTTAGCCTCCACGATCACGTAGAGCCAGCTGCCGGCCATGCCGTCAGGGTCGAGGAAGACGAACCGTCGAGAGTTCACGGTGCCAGTCTTCCGGCTAGCTCTGCCATCCTTGCCGGGTTCTGCTGGACCTGACCGCAGTTATCCCCTGTCGCCTGTCGGATCGGGCACGCAAGAGGCACACCGTTCCGGCCTCGTCGTGCGAACACTTTGGTGAACGCCGGTACGGCTTGCCAGGCGTTGTCAGGCTGCGTCGTACAGCGCCCTTCCACCACGAGGCCAACGCCGCGCGGCACCACTTGTTGATCACCTGCCGCACCGTGTTCGCTGCCTTCTCGCTGTCTCCCGAGCTGTTGGGCCGGACGCGAACAGCGCGAGAGCATGTATGCGAGCTGCGTCGACGTGTGCGTGGCAGTGCGGGCAGTGGGTAGCCCAACGGTGCCGAGTGAACTGGTTAAGGACTGGCAGTCCGGACTCAGGAGCAAGCGCGTTGACTGGCTGGCTGCATATGGCGAAACGCCAGTGCTCGATTGGCTTGGCGAGGATGACTCCGTCAAGCTGCTCGATCGTCCAGTGCGTGCCGTCATCAAATCGGGGACCATTTCGTCAGCCGGCCAGACCGCGATGTAGTCAATTCGCCGGTCGCGCAAGACCCGTATCGTCAGCCGCGCGGGGCGGTACCGATCTTCCGCTGGCAGCCACTCGGGCAGGGCAGGCGCGTCCGGCATCCCAGTTTCGTCGCAGCCAAAGACAACGAGTGTCCCCCAATGAGCGAGAGCGATGGTCTGCACTGGGTGACAGCGTAGCGGGCGGCGTGGCCCGCCCCATGACTGCGCGCACCGACGCGTACACCAGGACCGCTTAGAATCCCACCGCTAACCCGATGGGCCGCGCCCGTCGTTCGTCAATGCCCGCTCGCGGAAGAAGCTTGCGCAATGCGTTGGTCACAGATGCACATTCCTACGCTGCGTGAAGATCCAGCGGAGGCCGACGCTCCGAGCCACCGTCTTCTGCTCCGAGCCGGCTACATCCGGCAGCTGGCGGCCGGCCACTACGCGCTCCTGCCGCTCGGTGTCCGGGTCCGGTCGAAGATCATCCAGATCATCCGCGAGGAGATGGACCGGATCGGCGCCCAGGAGTTCCTGCTGCCCGGCCTGCACCCGGCCGAGATCTGGCAGCGCAGCGGCCGGTGGGAGGAGATCTTCACCACGCTGGCGCAGGAGTTAAGCTCGTACCGCCAGCTGCCGCAGATCTGGTACCAGTTCCGCACCAAGTTCCGGGACGAGCCGCGGCCCAAGGCCGGTCTGCTGCGCGCGCGGGAGTTCACCATGAAGGACTCCTACAGCTTCGACCTGGCGCCGGAGGGGTTGGATCGCTCGTTCGACCGCCACCACGAGGCGTACGTGCGCATCTTCGAACGGCTGGGCATCCCCGCCATGCCGGTGGAGGCTTCCAGCGGCAGCATGGGCGGCTCGGCCTCGGTGGAGTTCATGTGCCTGTCGGACGCCGGCGAGGACGTGGTGGCCCACTGCCCGGCGTGCGGCTACGCGGCCAACCTGGAGAAGGCCACGTCCCGGCTTGCCCCCGCTGCTGATGGGCCCGGTCTGCCCGCGCCGGAGCGGTTCGACACGCCGGGCGTACGGACGATCGACGACCTGGCCGAGAACTTCGACGCCTCGGCCGACCGGCAGATTAAGACGCTGGTGTACGTCGTGGACGGCCGCACCACGCTGGTGCTGCTCCGGGGCGATCACGCGTTGGCCGAGCAGAAGCTGATCGACACCACGGGGGCGGCCGCGGTCCGGCCCGCGTACCCCGAGGAGATCCGCGCGGCGCTGCACGCTTCGGCGGGCAGCCTCGGCGCGGTCGGCGTCACCGGTCTGCAGGTGATCGCCGACGTCTCGCTGCGCGGGCGGCGGGACATGTTCACCGGCGCGAACATCGACGGAGCCCACCTGCGCGGTGTCGACGTGGACCGCGACATCGTGGTGGACACCTGGGCAGACCTGCGTGAAGTCGTGGCCGGCGAGGCGTGCGTGCGCTGCGGCGAACCGCTGCAGCTCCAACGCGCCATCGAGGTCGGCCGCATCTTCAAGCTCGGCCACAAGTACAGTGAAGCGCTGGGCGCGAGCGTGCTCAACGCCGACGGCAAGCGCGCCATGATCATCATGGGGAGCTACAGCATCGGCGTGGAGCGGGCCATGGCGACCATCGTCGAGTGCCATCGGGACGAGCGGGGCATCGTCTGGCCGCTGGCCGTCGCGCCCTTCGAGGTCGCCGTGGTCGTGGCCCAGCCCGACGACGCCGACACCGCCCGGTACGGCGCGCAGATCTACGAGCAGTTGCGCGACGCCGGGGTCGACGTCATCGTCGACGACCGGCCCGACCGGGTGGGCGTCAAATTCCGGGACGTCGAGCTGGTCGGGATCCCCGTGCGAGTCACCGTCGGCAAACGCGGACTCGCGGACGGGGTCGTCGAGGTGACCTGCCGGGCGAGCGGCGAAACCGAGCGGGTGGCGGTCGACGAGGCCGTCGAGCACGTGCGGCGGATGCTCGCGAGCCACCACTGACCTAGGGATGGCGGCCGGGAGAAGACGGGCAACCTTTTCGAGCGGCCGGCCGTCAGGTCCGATCGGTGCCGCGCTCGTCGAGTTCGGCGACGTCGGCCTGCGTCAGATTCGGCGGCAGCGATCTTCAAGCTCGGAGATGACTGCGCTCTCTGCCGCGTTGATGTCACCATCTACAGTGGCCACCCGGTTGGCTACGTCGAGGATGTCGCTCAGATCCCCTGGCTCGGCGTCTAGGCGTCGCCACACCTCGGCGGGATCGATATCAACAAGGTGAGCGAGCTGTCCATCGATTACCTGATGCTGCTCCCGGACCAGCCTCACCAGGTGCCGAATCAACAACGCCTCATCGTCGACAATTTTATGGTCTGCCATAATGACCAGCCACGCGACCCACAGCATCAGCTGCGGGTGCTGGCTCCGCTTGCTCAGATCCTCGGCGAGCTCGATAATCCGCGCCTCGTTCCGGAAGACGGCTTGCGCGTGCTGCCCGGCAAGCAGCGTCGTATAACGGTTCAACACCACCGCAAGTGGAACGCCGACCGCGGGGATACCGATCTTGATGGCGTTACGCTGCAGGAGGAACTTTCCGACGAAGGGGAGGCCCTTCGCGGCATTCAGTACCGCTCCAGAGTAGAAGCGCTTGATGATCGGCCGTACTAAGACTGGGACCGCCTTGGCCACGCCTTCCCGGACCATTTCCCCGCTCTTGATCGTGAAGGCCACCCGGATGAGCTTCCATAAATCTTCGGGATCGGACAAATCGAGCGGCACTCGATAGAGGACTGCGATGTCGTGGGCCAGACGGAGCTGGAGCCGGGTGATGTACGCGACATCGACCATGAAGGTCGCGACGGCGGCCGGGGCAGCCGCCGGCGAGGCGCCACCAAGGCTCCCGATGGTCGTGACGATGGCCGCCGAGTAGATCCCGGCGGAGAGGCCACCTTCGAGCGCGGCGTACCGAGCCGCCATCTTGATCCGCTGATCGACGATCGCGTCCGCGGGTACGCCCTCATACCTCTCCTGGAAGTACTTCCAGTCGACCTTGTCTGTGTAGGAGCTCAGGGCCTGAGCGATGAGCTTGGTGAACCAACTACCCGACTTGATATCGTCCGGGCTCAGCCTCTTGATGAACTCCCGCAGTTCGGCCCGCTCATATTCGACAACCTCCCGGTCGGCTTCATCATCGCCGCCAGCGTCAATCGCAGTTTTGGTCATGCGAACCTTCCCAGACGGTTCAGCGTCTAGCCAGGTTGCCAGGTATTGGACAACCCCGCTGACATGTCGACACGGTGACTCCGGTACCAGTACTGGTTTCCCCGTGAGGTGGACACCGAGTTATGCCGCTGCGATCTGAAGCGTAGCCGGTTCGAGAATCATTATCTAGTCTGCGGGATCGAGGTAACCCAGCGCGGAGTGGCGTCGTTCGTGGTTGTAGAAGGCGATCCGCCGGAAAATGTGGCGGCAGGCGTCAGCATCGGATGTCCAAAGACGGCGGTCAAGGTCGAGTTCGCATTTACCAAGGGGCGATGAACGCCCGTCGGAGCTGGTCGCGTGCCGGTACCGCGACGCCCGGACGGCTCGGCAGCAAACCGCGCCACCCGCTGGACAGTACAACCCTGCCGAACGATAGGCAGGGCTGCGCGGATCTGTCTGTATAGTCCAGGAGGTGGGCTTTTGTCGTCGGCAGCCCAGCCACGTTTCCCGCCCAGGTCCTGGCCAGGCGGTGCTCCTGTAGCGGCACCCGTGATCCTGGCGGTCGTTGGTAGGTTGCCCCCATGCGTCAGGTCCGGGCCGTGCTCTTTCTCGACTTCGACAATGTGTTCACCGGACTGTTCAACCTGGATCCAGAGGTGGCGATACAGTTCGCGGAGGCCCCGCGGGAGTGGCTTCGTCGGTTGTCGACGACGCTGACAGCGGGCGGGCCGCGGCGGTGGCTGATCCTGCGTTGCTACCTCAACCCGAACGGGTGGGTGAGCCATCGCGACCCCGCTGGAGAGCCGACACGGTTGTACTTCTCCCGCTTCCGGTCGTCGTTCGTCCGCGCCGGCTTTGAGGTGATCGACTGTCCCCGTTACAGCGCCACGAAGAACGGCGCTGATATCAGAATCGTCGTAGACGCCGTTGATGCCCTGGCGGCTGACACCGCGTACGAGGAGTTCGTCATCGCATCCGGCGACTCCGACATGACGCCGCTACTGCAGCGACTGCGCCGCGCGGACCGGCGAACCATGATCGTGTCACCGACAGACATGGCCGAGGCGTTCACTGCGATCGCCGACCAGATACTCGACAGTCAGCAGCTGCTCGCCCTAATTCAGGGCGAACCGGTTGACCTCGATGACGACGCGGACGACGCCGTGGACACCGGAGTCGAGGACGATGGTGGTACCACCCACAACGACGCAGCGCTCGTCAATCGAGGCAAGGCATACGAGCTGTTCCGCACAATGGTGGCTGCGGAGTACACCAAGGCGTCCACACCCCTGAACATGGCCGCACTGGCGTCCCAACTGCGCACCGAGCTGGGACAAGCGATTGACGAAACCAACTGGTTCGGCTTCGGTAGCTTCGCTCGGGCGGTGCGAAGTTTGAAGCTGCCACACCTGCGCATGTCGCAGCATCTGCTGTGGGACGACAGCCGCCATCCGGCCCCCGAGCCCGACCCCACAACGGAGCCGATCCCCCTGCCGGAGCCCGTCGGTCGCCTGGCCGAACTGCTCAACCTTCCCCGACTACCCCAACCATGGTGGCCAGCGATCTACCAGACGTTGTCTGATTACGCCCGCTCCAACCGGTTCAACCTGACCCAGTGCACGAGTTGGTCACGGGATCGGCTCCGAGGTTAAGGCCTTGCCGTAAGCCGTGGTGCTGTCGCCTTCGTTGTGCGAGGCGTCTCCTTCGGCGGGTGCCCGCTGTACCGGCAACCGCCGCCCACCGCTGCGGAGATCAGTGCGGCCTTCGTCGACAACGTGCTTAGCCGCGTCGATGCCGCAGAGTTCACGGACGATGAGCTCACGGTGATTCGGGCATGGCTGGGCGCAACCCCGACGGACGAAAGCGCGACCACGAACTGATTCGGTCGATGCGCTGACCGCCACCAGAACACCGGTAGTAGACCCGCCTGGGGTGTCCACAGATCGGCATCCCTGAGACAGGCGTCAGTACCGTTCGAGGAGCCGCCTCATCTGCGCGATCTCCTCTTCCTGGCTCCGCACGATCTGATCACACAGCTCGATCACCTCGGGGTCGCTCAGGTTCGACTCCTGGCACACCAGGATCGCCCGCGAGTGGTGCGGGACCATCGACCGCATCATCTGCTCGTCGCCCAGGCCGGTCTGCAGACGAGCGAACCAGAACGCGCCGACGAACAAGGCGGCGAACGCGGCGTAGAGCGCGATGTTCAGCACCCTGTTCCTGAACATCATCGACATGACGAACAGCATGAACACGCCCATCGGCGCGACCATGACCAGTGCCATGTAGGCGTTGCTGAGGTTCAGGGTGAAGTCGTCTGGCCGGCGGACCATCACCATCGTGAGGGGGTACATCGTGAGCAGGCTCAAACCCATCACGATCGCGAGCCGCAGGTAGGGCTTGTTCATCATCGACAGCTCCTCGATCCCGGTACCGGCCCGGCATCGCCCGTACCACTACAGGCGGTATATCAAGGTTGCTGCCTACTTCACGCTATTACTCCGAAATCCGATTACTTGCCGCATTCCCGAGACGGATGGGTATGTCGCAGGCCCCGGGTGTCGCGATCGAGAACGAGGCGTCTGAGCAGGGGCATGCCAGCCCAGATTGGGTAAACCGCCCCGCCCGGTGCTTCCTCCTCCGTACGCTCCGGTGCGAGGGCCCGATCCGAGGCCGGCCACCGGCGGACACCCACCGCGGACGAGGAGGAGTTGCCATGACCATCCGACCCCCGCTCGGGCTACTCGGCCTGAACACCGGCAAGAAGACCCGGCTGCACCGCATCCTGCACACATACGGCCTCGGGAACGGCACCGCGCTCTTCCTGCCCTACGACCAGGGCCTGGAACACGGGCCCCGCGACTTCTTCCCCAACCCCGCCGCCAGCGACCCGCGCTACATCATCAGACTCGCCGTCGAAGGCGGCTTCAACGGCGTCGTCATGCAGATCGGCCTGGCCGAAAAGTTCTACTGGGACTACGCGGGCGAGGTGCCCCTCATCCTCAAACTCAACGGCAAGACCGAGATCCCGCCCGACGGGCAGGCGCTGTCACCGCTGCACGCGAGCGTCGCCGACGCGGTACGCCTCGGCGCGGACGCGGTCGGCTACACCCTCTACGTGGGCTCGCCCGCCGAAGTGCAGGACTTCGCGCAGTACCGCGCGGTCCGGGAAGAAGCGGATCGACTCGGCATACCGCTGATCGTGTGGGCGTACCCGCGGGGCTCCGCCGTTGACGGCAAAGGCGGCAAAGACTCCTTCTACGCCGTCGACTACGCCGCCCGCGTCGCCAGCGAACTCGGCGCGGACATCGTGAAGGTGAACTTCCCGAAGCCCGACAAGCGCGAGTCGGTCAAGGCCCCGTACGACGGCGAATTCACCACCCAGCAGGCCATCGACGCCGTCGTACGGTCCGCCAACCGGACCCTCGTCCTCATCTCCGGCGGCGAGCGGGCCGGCGACGACGCCATGCTGGAGGTCGCCCGGCAGTCGATGGACGCCGGAGCCACCGGGTTGATCTTCGGGCGCAACGTCTGGCAGCGCGAACACGACGAGTCGCTGCGGTTCGTCGCCCGGCTGCGGGAACTCCTCGCCCGCTACCCGGTCGGCGACCCGGTGCCCGTCGCTGCGTGACCGGCGGCTCCGGCCACCGCTCAGCTCGCCGGCGCGTACCGGGTCGTGAAGGAAATCGCCCCGTCGCCGCTGGCGACGATCCGGTCGCCGGCCAACGCGACGATGATCTCGGACCCGTGCACGGTCAACGCATGCGGGCGACCGTCCACCGAGCCACGCCGCTGCCACGTGTCGCCCCCGTCCGCCGACCGCCAGACCATCCCGTCCCGGGTCACCCCCCACACCTGCCCCGGCTCCTCCCAGGCGAGCAGGGTCAAGTCGGGCGCACCGGAGACGACCTGCCAGGTGCGGCCGCCGTCGTCGGAGCGGTGCACCCCGTCGGGGGTGACCGCCAGGACGACGTCCGGGTCGGCCGGGTCCACGGCAAAGGAGGCGATCGCCGTCCTCGACCGGGTCTGCCAGGTACGCCGGTCAGTGCTGACCATGAACGTGCCCTCGGTCGAGTTGTAGCCGTACACCCGCTCATGCGCCCACCGCAGACCGTGGAAGTCCGCCGCGCCGGCAAGCGACAGCGTCCGCCACGTCACCCCACCGTCGGTCGACTCGACCAAGCCCAGATGCATGGGGCCGTCGTCGTGCCAGCCCGGATGCCCGGAGGCCAGGAAACGACCGGGGCCGACCACGGCGAAGCCCATCAGGTCCGGGGCATCCTCGGACACCCGTACCGCCCGGTTCACCGCCTCCACCCGGAACAGCCCGACGTGGGTGGCGACGTGCAACGATCCACTGCCCGGGTCCACCGCGACGGCGTGCACGTGGCCGAAGCCGTCCGGTGCACCATCGTGCGACGCACCCCGGCCGCGGAGAAAGAGCAGCCCGATCACGACGACAGCCGCCAGCGCCGCGACCACCGCGATCCGGCGGATGCGCGCCGACTCGCCGGACGGGGCGGCGGGTGCGGTCTTCGACCTCGGCGCGGTGCCCTTCGCTCGTGCCGTCTTCGCCATGCGGTCCTCCGTGCTGCTCGCCGAACGGCCGCCCACCCGGTCGCCGGTGCGCGGTGTCACCCGGAAACGCTACCGGGACCGAAGTCCGGGTAGTCAGGGCCATCGGACCGTCGACCAGCGATGCCGGGACGTGGGAGCGTTGAGGAAGAGTAGAGGAGGCAGCCATGCATTACTACGGCGGGTGGATGTGGCCCATGTGGGGCCTGATGATGGTGTTCTGGCTGGCCGTGATCGCACTGCTGGTGTGGCTGGCGGTGCGTTACACGCGGACGCATTCGAACGGTGATGACAAGGAGTCGGCCCGGCGCATTCTCGCCGAGCGGTACGCCCGGGGCGAACTGGACACCGACGAATACCATCACCGGCTCGACAACCTGAGATGACCCCGGCCGCGCAGCACACCGGCGGTGGGCGTCAGGATCACGGCGGGCACGGTGCCACGTCCGGCCGGCACCCCGCACACGACGGCCACCGCCGCTCCACCCGGGACAAGCACGCCGGCCACGACCCGGCGGCGTTTCGCCGCAAGTTCTGGCTCTGTCTGATCCTGACCGTTCCGGTCGTGCTCACCAGCGAGCTGGTCCGAGACGCGGTCGGCCTCGATTTTCCCGGGGCGGCCCTGGTCGGTCCAGCGCTCGGTAGCATCGTCTTCTTCTATGGCGGCTGGCCGTTCCTGGTCGGGGCGGTACGCGAGGCGCGCGAGCGCGCCCCCGGCATGATGATGCTGATCGGCTTGGCGATCACGGTCGCGTTCCTCGCCTCCGCCGCCACCACCGTCGGCTGGTTCGACCTCGACTTCTGGTGGGAGATGTCGGCGCTGGTCACCATCATGCTGCTCGGCCACTGGCAGGAGATGAACGCCATCGGGCAGGCGCGGGGAGCGCTCGCCGCCCTGGCCGAGCTGCTGCCCGACGAAGTCGAGCGGGTCGGTCCGGACGGCGGGGTGACCAGGGTGAAGGCGTCCGAACTGCAGGTCGGGGATGTGGTGCTGGTACGGCCCGGCGGGCGGGTGCCGGCCGACGGGCACGTCGTTGACGGCAGCGCCGACGTGGACGAGTCGATGATCACCGGGGAGTCGCGTCCGGTGCCGCGCGGGGTCGAGGATCGGGTGGTCGCCGGCTCGGTGGCGACCGACTCGGCGATTCGCGTACGGGTCGACGCGGTCGGGGATGACACCGCGCTGGCCGGCATCCGGCGGCTGGTCGCCGAGGCGCAGCAGGCTGGCGGGCGGGCCCAGGATCTGGCGGACCGGTTCGCCGGCTGGCTGTTCTACATCGCGGTCGCCGCCGCCGTGCTCAGCCTGCTCGTCTGGTGGGCGCTCGCCAACCTGGGGGAGGGCGTGGTCCGCACCGTCACCGTGCTGGTGATCTCCTGTCCGCACGCCCTCGGGCTGGCGATCCCCCTGGTCATCGCCCTGTCCACGAGCCTCGCCGCGGGCAGCGGCATTCTGGTCAAGAACCGACTGGCGCTGGAGCGGATGCGCCAGCTCGACGTGGTGCTGTTCGACAAGACCGGCACCCTCACCAAGGGGCGGCACACCGTGACCGCGGTCGCCGGAGCCGACGGGTTGAGCGAGGACGAGGTGCTGCGCCTGGCCGCCGGGGTGGAAGCCGACAGCGAGCATCCGCTGGCCCGGGCGGTGGTCGCCGCGGCCCACGACCGGACGACGCCGGCTGCCGCCGCCGACTTCCAGTCGCTGCCGGGCCGGGGTGTGCAGGCGGTCATCGACGGAACCCGCTACGGGGTGGGCGGCCCGGCGTTGCTGCGCGAACGGCAGGCGCGGGTGCCCGACGACCTCGCTCGGGTGACCGAAGGCTGGTCCCGGCGGGGAGCCGCCGTGCTCTACCTGGTCGAGCTTGACGGGACACCGCGGGTGCTCGGCGCGATCGCGCTGGCCGACGAGGTACGCCCGGAGGCGCGGGAGGCGATCGAGCAGCTCCGGGAGCTCGGGGTTCGGAAGATCGCGATGATCACCGGGGATGCCGGGCCGGTGGCCGAGACGGTCGCCGCCGAACTCGGCTTCCGGCCGAACGTGGACGAGGTCTTCGCCGAGGTGTTGCCCGCCGACAAGGACGAGAAGGTCGCCGAACTGCAGTCCCGGGGGTTGACCGTGGCGATGGTCGGGGACGGGGTGAACGACGCCCCCGCCCTCGCCCGCGCCGATGTCGGCATCGCCATCGGCGCCGGCACCGACGTCGCGATCGAATCCGCGGGCGTCATTCTCGCCTCCTCGGATCCGCGCGGCGTGGCGAGCAGCATCCGGTTGTCTCAGGCGTCGTACCGCAAGATGATCCAGAACCTGGCCTGGGCGGGCGGCTACAACGCGGTAGCGATCCCGTTGGCGGCCGGTGTCTTCGCCTGGGCCGGCATCGCGCTCAGTCCCGCCGTCGCCGCCCTGCTGATGTCCGCCTCGACCATCGTGGTGGCGCTCAACGCGCAGACGCTGCGTCGGGTGCGGCTCGCCCCGACGTGACGGTGACCGCAGGAAGGGCGTGGGGGCGCGGCCGGACCGGCCGCGCCCCCACACCGCGCAGGAGCTGAGCGCTCACAGGATCGACATGTGCACGTGGTCGATGTGTGCGCTCGGGCCGCTGTACGACTTCCAGCCCGTCGCCGGGAACCAGATCTGGCGCCACCAGATCACGTAGAGGATGCCCAGCTCGTCCGCGTTGCGGACGAGGAAGGCGGTGAGGTTGTTGCCGTAGATCCGTTCCTGCTGGTTTCTCGGCGGGCCGAAGCCGCTCGACCGCAGCGACCAGTCGCAGGCGCGGCCCTTCGGATGCTCGTACTTGTCACCCGGTCGCCAGCAGGCGGCGTACATGTCGAAGCCCGCGCGCCGGACCTCCTGGTACGCGTGCAGGGTGCGCGGGGTGAGGCATCCCGAGGTGGTGGGGTCGTCGGCGGTGCACGACTCCCTCGGCCAGGTGCCGTCCGGGTTACGCGGTGCCGGCTTGGCTTTCGGCGAGGTCGCGGCGACCAGCCCGCCGGCGGTGACGCTCTTGCCACCCACCAGCGCCAGCGCCTTCTCCGCCTCCCGCTTCTGCCGGCGCATGACCGTCAGCTGTTCCTGTTGCCGCTGGACCTCGGCGTCCAGGGCAGCCTTGGCGGTGGCGACCTCGTCGCGGGCCCGGTTCAGCTCGGCCAGTTTGCGGTCGTTGAGCGTGTTCAGCTCGTCGAGCGCGACGATCCGGTCGACGAACGCCCCGCTGGACGAGCTGTTCAGCAACATGGCCGCCGGGGTCAGCTTGCCGATCTGGTACGACTCGACGGCGACCTTTTCCACCTGGGGCCGCAGCTTCTCCAGCCTCAGTTCGGCGTCCCGCAGGTCGAGGCTCAGCCCGAGTTGACGTTTTCTCGACGCCTCGTACTCCGCCTTGGCCTCCACGTAGCGGCGGCCGGCGACCTCCAGTACCTCTGCCAGCAGCGGTGGCTCGTCCTCGGACGGCGCTGCCGGCTGCCCGGGCTCGGCGGCGGCCGGGCTGGGCGGCACCAGCACGGTCACCGCGGTGAGCAGGGCGAGCAGGGTGAGCAGCTTTCGACGGGGAGATAAGCCCATCTGTTCCCTCCATGCGGCCGCGACCGGCTTCGAGGCTCGGATGCCTCCACGGTCGGCGGCGCCTTCGGACCGAACGGTGTGAGCTTAGCCAATGTGGCCATCGGGCCGATTCAGCGGCTCGACCCGGCCGGGTCGGATCCGCACCTTGGTGATCGCTCGGCCGCTCACCTCGACGACCTGTGCGCGAAAGCGTGGCAGCTCGACCACCTCACCCGGGGTTTTCGGAATGTGGCCGAGCCGGGCGAGCAGCAGTCCGGCGACCGTCGTGTAGTCGCCGTCTTCGATGTCCTCGGGGTCGACTCCGACGTCGGGCAGGTCGTGGATGGGGAAGCTGCCCGGCAGGATCAGCGCACCGTCCGGTTCCCGGATGACCGACTGCACGTCCCGATCCGACTCGTCGTAGATCTCTCCGACGATCTCCTCGATCAGGTCTTCCATCGTGACGATGCCGTCGATGGAGCCGTGTTCGTCTACCACGAGCGCCAACTGCTGCCGGTGCTGGCGCATTCTGCGGATCGCTTCGGTCACTCTGAGGGTGTCCGGTAGGAACAGCGCCGGATTCGTGTGATCGGCGACCTGGCCGCGGGCGTCGAGCAGATCGCGCACGTGGACCAGACCGACCACGTCGTCGAGGCCGTCCGGACCGACCACGGGGGCGCGGGTGTGCCGGGCCTGTTGCAGCTCGCGCAGCGCCTGCGCGGCAGGCATGCTCGTCGGCAGCGCGACGACGTCTCGTCGGGGCACCAGGATCTCGCGCAGGATGCGCTCCGCGACGTCGAACGCCCCGCTGATGATCAACCTGTCTTCCGGAGTCAGCTGCCGCTGGGCGGCGATCATGTCCCGTAGCTCCTCGGTGGTCACCTCCTGTCGCGGCAGGTTGGGATCACCGCCGGCGAGTCGGACCACGCTGTCGGTCGCCCGGCTGAGCAGCCAGACCGCGGGTCGGGACACCGTGGCCAGCAGAGCCAACGGTCGGGCCGCCAACAGTGCCCACCGCTGCGCTCGCTGCATGGCGAGCCGCTTTGGCGCGATCTCCCCGAGGACGAGGGTGACGAAGGCAAGTACGACGGTCACCGAGGTGATCGCGACCGGTTCGGCCGCGCCCCCCAGGAACCCGAGCGGCTCGACCAGCGGCGCGGCGAGCGACACCGCTGCGGTCGCCGAGGCCAGGAATCCGGCCAGGGTGATGCCGATCTGGATGGTGGCGAGGAACCGGTTCGGGTCGCGGGCCAACCGGCCCAGCACCGGGCCGCTGCGCGCGGTCCGCTCTAGTCGGCGGATCTGGCTCTCCCGGAGCGAGACCAGCGCGGCCTCACTGCCCGCGAGCACCGCGTTCAGTAGGACCAGCACCAGTATGAGCGCCAACTGCGTGCCATAGCCGCCCACGGCCGTCCTGCCTTCCTCGCCCGGAACACGCACTAAACGTAGCGGTGCGGTTACGCATGCACGGTCTGATCGGGGCAAGGCCGAGCCGATTCAGCACAGGTTTCATCGGTGTGCTCCCGCGAAAACCGGGTATCCGGCCCGAGGTGATCGACTGGCGTGAGGCGTTCGCTCCCCAGACGCCCATTCTTGAGATCATCACGCGGGGCAGCGCGGTCTACCTGGCGCTGTACCTGATGCTGCGGGTCGTGATGAAGCGTGAGACCGGCACCACCGGCATGAGCGATCTGCTGGTGATCGTGCTGATCGCGGACGCCGCACAGAACGCGATGGCCGGCGGTTATGCCAGCGTCGCGGACGGACTGGTGCTGGTCGCCACCATCGTGACCTGGGCATATCTGCTCGACTTCCTCGCCTACCGCTTCCCACGGCTGCGCCGACTCATTCAGCCCCGGCCGTTGTTGCTGGTCAAGGACGGCAACCTGCTCCGCCGCAACCTGCGCCGAGAGCTGATCACGGAGGAGGAGCTCCGCTCGCAGTTGCGCCAGCACGGGATCGAGGAGCTTCGCCAGGTGCGGCGGCTGTATATGGAGCCGGACGGCCAGTTCAGTGTGGTCACCGGGTCGGTCGATCAGCCGGGGCGGCACAGACGACGCCGGTACTAATCTTCCTCATGTGATTTGCCCGAAATTATCCAATAATATCCGCAGCCACGCTGCGCGATAAAATGATCACCGGCGATTCGGGAAGATCCGGTAGGGGGCGCAGATGACCTTGGAGCAGGTCTATCTGCTGCTCGCCGCAGGCGCCGCCACGGCGCTGGTCAGCGTCACCGCGGCCCGTATCGCCGCCCGCGCGGGGCTGCCCGTCCTGCTGGCGTACCTGGCTGTCGGACTGCTCCTCGGTGAAGACGGCCTGGGACTGCGGTTCGACGACGTCGCACTCACCCAGGCCCTGGCCACCGCCGCGCTCGCGGTGATCCTGGTCGAGGGTGGGCTGACCACCAACCTGACCCACGTGCGCCCCGTACTTGCACCGGCGACCGTGTTGGCCACCGCCGGAGTACTGATCAGCGTCGGCGTCACCGCCGTCGCACTGCACCTGCTGCTCGACGTGCCCTGGCAGCTGGCCCTGCTGCTCGGCGCCATCGTCTCCTCGACCGACGCCGCAGCGGTCTTCTCGGTACTGCGGACCCTGCCGTTACCCCGCCGGCTCGGCAGCCTCGTCGAGGCGGAATCCGGCCTCAACGACCCGGCCGCGATCATCCTGGTGATCGCGTTCAGCGCCACCGCGCTCGACGAGATCACCCCCTGGCGACTGCTCGGTCAAATGACCTATCAACTGGCCGGGGGCGCGGTCGTCGGGTTGGCGCTCGGCGGACTCGGCGCCTGGTTCCTGCGCCGGCTCACCCTGCCCTCCTCCGGGTTGTATCCGATCGCGACGTTCGCGACCGCCCTGCTCGCCTTCGCCATCGCCGGACTCGCCCAGGCCAGCGGCTTCCTCGCCGCGTACCTGGCCGGGCTCGTCCTCGGCAACTCCGGCCTGGCGCACCGCCGCGCCACCACGTCGTTCGCCGAAGGGATGGCCTGGATCGCGCAGATCGGCTTGTTCGTCATGCTCGGCCTGCTCGCCGACCCGGACGAACTCGGCACCGCCATCCTGCCCGCGCTCGGGGTGGGGTTCGTGCTGCTCCTGCTCGCCCGCCCGATCTCCGTGCTGCTCTCGCTGCTGCCGTTCCGGGTGTCGCTGCGGGAGCAACTCCTGCTGTCGTGGGCCGGCTTGCGCGGCGCGGTGCCGATCGTGCTCTCCACCTTCCCGGTCGTGGCCGGGGTACCGGGCAGCGAACAACTGTTCAACATCGTCTTCGTGCTGGTCGTCGTGTTCACCATCCTGCAGGCCCCGATGCTGCGCTGGTTGGTTCCCCGACTGGGGCTGTCCACCGACCGGGTCGGCGCCGACGTGGAGGTCGAGGCCGCGCCGCTGGAGAACATGTCCGCGGACCTGCTGGAGGTCACCGTGGAGCCCGGATCCCGCCTGCACGGCGTGTACATCCAGGAGCTTCGGCTGCCCCTGCCGGCGGCCATCACCCTCATCGTCCGGGACGGCACCGCCTTCGTCCCCGGACCCGACACCCGGCTGCGGACCGGGGACCGACTCTTCATGCTCACCACGCCCCCGGTGCGACAGGAGGCCGAGCGCCGGCTGCGGGCGATCGCCCGAGCCGGCCGGCTCGCCCGCTGGCACGGCGAGACCGGCGGTGCCGAAGGCCGCACCCCGCCACCGGGCCGGCCCCGGTGACGGCCGTCCGGTGACGCGGGACCGAAGCCCGGATCAGCCCGCCGAGCGAACCCGGCCGCCGGCGGCGCGTCCGTCGAGCGCCGCCACCAGGTCCTCCCGCGCGCGCGCCACACGGGAGCGGATCGTGCCGATCGGACAGCCGCACACCTCGGCCGCTTCGGCATAGCTGAGCCCGGCGATCTGGGTCGCCACGAATGCCTCGCGACGCTCCGTCGGCAGGTCGAGCAGCAGTTGCCGCAGCACCACCGCGTCCTCGAGAAGCGACCCGGCGGCGCTCGCCTCCACCGCAGACTCCCAGTCCGCACCGCGCGTCAAGCGGGGACGACGGACCAGGGTACGGACGTGATCGGCCGCTACCCGGCGTGCGATGGCCAGCAACCACGTCCGGGCGGAGGAGCGTCCGGCGAAGCGGGGCAGCGCGTGCATCGCCCGCAGATACGTCTCCTGCGCCAGATCCTCGATGTCCGCGGCGTCGGCTAGGTGGGTGAGAAACCGGATCACCGTCGGCTGGGTGAGCCGGACGAAGGTGGCCGCGGCGGCCCGGTCGCCGGCCTTCGCGGCGAGCGCCCACCCGGTGATCTCGGCATCGTCTGCGGCGAGCATGAAAACGAGCCTAGCCCCCGGCGGGAACCACACGGCGTCCGCGCCCGACTAGGAACACATGCGGTGTGAGCAGGTACGGGAGTTGCTGTCCGCCCAACTGGACGGGGAGGACGATCCGGGCGACCGGGCGGTGGTCGACGCGCACCTGGCCGAATGCGACGGGTGCCGGCAATGGTTGGACCGGGCCGCGGCGGTGACCCGCCTGGCCCGTACCAGCCTGGTCACCCCGGTCCCGGACCTGAGCGCCGCGGTGCTCGCCAAGGCGTCTATGCCGCGTCATCCGCGGCTGGCGCGGGCGCTGCGACTCGCCCTCGGCGCGGCCGGTGCCGGGCAACTGCTGATCGGCCTCGTGCAGATCGCCCAAGGCACGGCGATCGGACACGGGCACGCCGACCTGACCGCCAGCGTCACCCCCGGCCATCTGTGGCACGAATCCGCAGCCTGGAACGTGGCGGTGGGTGCCGGCTTCCTGTTCACCGCCGTTCGGCGCACCAGCCCCCGGGCGCTGCTGCCGACCCTTACCGCGTTCGTGGCGATGCTGCTCCTGCTGTCGATCGCCGACCTTGCCGCCGGCCGGGTGACGCCGGTGCGCCTGGTCAGCCACGGAGCCCTCGTCGCCGGCTACCTGCTCATCGTCGCGCTGTCTCGACCCGCGCTCGATCCCGGACGACCCCCCGCCGGGCGGGCGACCCGGCCGGGGCGTCGTACCCGGTCGACGGACCAGCCCGAACTCAGGCTCGGCAGCCTACGACTGCTGCCCCCGCCCCCGCGCCGCGAGTCCCACAACCGTCGCGCCGCCTAACCGACCCACCCGCCGGTCAGTCGAAGAATCGGGCCAGGTGGGCGGGTTCGGGGGCCGGATCGTCGGGGCCGAGCGGGGTCAGATCGGCGAAGATCGATGCCCCGTCGCAGGCGGCGTGCAGCGGATACCACCGGGGCGCGTGCGGGCCGCGCCGGCAGATGCCCTTGATGGTCTGCAGGTCGAGCAGCCGTACGTGGGTCGGGTCGGCGACCGCATTCACATGCCCGTACCACGGGCTGAGCACGTGCAGCGTCCCGCCCGGACGCAGCACCCGGTGGCACTCGTCGACGAGCGGCAGGAAGTCGAGCAGGTGCTCGAGGATGTGCACAGTGAAGATCACATCCACCGAGTCGTCCGCTATCGGCAACGGCCGGCTGAGATCGGCCACCGCGTCCACGCCGACCGTCGGGTAAAGATCGAGCCCGATGTTGCCGTCGTACTGCTTGACTCCACCGCACCCGAGATCCAGCACGGTCGGCTCACGGCCGGCCACCCGTACCCGCGACCAGACTCCGAGCACCCCGTGGAGACGGCCGATCAGGTCCCGGACCAGGCGCAGCTGCCCGTGATCGGCCACCTCGCCGGTCAGGTGGGCGACCCCGCGGTCGAACCGGGCCTCGACGGCGAGCCCCCGCAGCCGATCGTCGTGCGCGACCAGCTCCCCGAAAGCCCGGCGCAGATGCTCGTCCACCGCCCTGAGCCGGGACTCGGCGGGCGCGGTGCGGCCCGGAACGAACATGGTCACCTCCCGGGCCGGGGGCTACCCGCATCCGGCGCGCTCATGCCCCGGCCACCACCTCGCCGGGGCGCTCTGGCCCGGTCGTGGGGGATGCACCGTGGCGGCACCGGCGCGGCGGGCAGACTGTGGCCGTGGCGACAACCCTGACGATCGACTGCGGTGGCGGCGGAATCAAGGCCTCGGTGCTCGACGCGGCGGGCACCATGCGGGCTCAGCCGGTGCGTGTGCCCACCCCGTATCCCTTCCCGCCCGACCTGTTCGTCAAGACCCTCGTGCAGATCGGCGGCCAGTTGCCCGCCGCGGACCGGGTCACCGTCGGCATGCCCGGGATGATCAGGCACGGGGTGGTCGTCGCGACCCCGCACTACGTGACCCGCCGCGGGCCGCGCAGCAGGGTGGACCCCGATCTGGTCGCGCAGTGGTCGGGCTTCGACGCCCAGGCGGCCCTCGCCGGCGCCTTCGGTCTTCCCGTACTGGTGCTCAACGACGCCGAGGTGCACGGCGCGGGGGTGGTCGCCGGCACCGGGCTGGAACTCGTGCTGACCCTGGGCACCGGACTCGGCAGCGCCCTGTTCGACGGCGGGGTGCTCGCCCCGCACCTCGAACTGTCTCAGGCGCCCGTGCGCTGGGGGCAGACGTACGACACGTACATCGGGGAGCACGAGCGGCGGCGCCTCGGCGACACCTTCTGGTCGCGGCGGGTGCGGACCGTGGTGGACGGGCTGCGGCCGGTGTTCCTGTGGGACCGGCTCTACCTCGGCGGGGGCAACGCCCGCCGGATCCGCCCGGAGCAGCTTTCTCGGATGGGCGACGACGTGATCGTGGTGCCGAACACCGCCGCGCTCGTCGGCGGGGTGCGGGCGTGGTCGTTGCGGGGCATCCTGGAGGGATGAGCGGTTCGTCCGCGGGAAGAAGGTGGTAGAAGTGGATCTTCTTGAGGAGTACCGGCGGGCGACGATGTACTTCGAAGCCGGTGATCCGGCCGGCGCGGCCCGACTGCTGGAGCCCATCATCGAGGCCGAGCCGGGGAACGCGGCGGTACGCCAGCTGCTCGCCCGCGCCTACTTCTCCTCGGCCCAGCTGCGGCGGGCCGAGGAGCAGTTGCGCCTCCTGGTCGACCAGGACCCCAGCGACCACTACGCGCACCATGTGCTCGGGCGTACGTTGGAACGGCAAGGACGTCGCCAGGAGGCGCTGCCGCATCTGCGGCTCGCAGCGGCGATGCGGCCGGACGACTACGACTACCAGTCGGCGGTCATCCGCGTGGCGAACCAGGTCGGTGACGGGACGTAGGATTCACCTGCCATTGCCAATCATGCCGGCGTCCCGGGTGGTCGGATTGAAGCTGAAACTCGACCTGCACGACATCTACAACCGCGGGCATGAGATCGACCGCGCGCTGCGCGGCGTCATCGACGAGGCGGTGGCGAAGAAGGCGACTCTCGTCGAGATCATCCCGGGAAAGGGCTCCGGCCAGCTCAAGAAGCGGGTGCTGCGGTTCCTGGAGCAGCGGGAGATCAAGCAGCTTTACCACCGGGTGGAGAAGGACGCCAAGAACTTCGGCCGGATCTTCGTGCATTTCCGCTGGAAGTAGGCGGCGCGATCGGCGACACCGCGGCCGTCGAGCCGGGTGGATCGCGCTTGGACCCGGGTCGGCGGCGGTTTCCGATATGGTGGGGCAGCGCTCCCTCGTCGGGGCCGGTCGTGACCTCGGCGGCTCCGACGTGTGTCCCGCCGCCCGAGGCAGGTTCGGGCGGCCCGGTGTGGGTGTGGTGATGGCAGATGACGGGGGCCGAAACAGAACCCGACTCCCCCGGGGCGCGGTGTCGGCTGTCCGTCCAAGACGCCGAGGTGAGCGGCAGGGTTACCCCCTCGCCCGGTGTGGACGGCGAGGCCGCCGCCTGCCGCCTTCGAGTGCTGCTGATCAACGGCGGCGACGGCGAAGGCGGCCCGCTTCGCGTAGATGAGCTGCTGACCGAGGTCGGCCCGGCGGTCGACTTGATCGTCGCGGACAGCCTCACCGAAGCCCGCCGTCGGATCGCCGACGTTGACTGCGTGCTGTTCGACCTCGGGCTCTCCGATGGGCAGGGGCTCGACGGGCTCCGGCAGGTGCTGGGGCTGGCCGAGAATGCGGCGGTCTGCGTGCTGACCGGGCACCACGACGAGCACCTGGGCATCGAGGCGGTCGCCCAGGGCGCCCAGGACTACCTGGTCAAGAGCCGGCTCGACACGGTGCTGCTGACCCGGGCACTGTGGTACGCGGTGGAACGCAAACGGGCGGCGGAGAACGCCCGCCGGCTGCGCGAGGTGGAGTTGCGCCAGCAGCAGTCCGTCCGGTTGGAGCACGCGCTGCTGCCGCAGCCCCGGATCGACACCGAGCTGGTGCAGATCCACACGTTCTACCGCCCCCGTCAGCATTCGGCCCTGCTCAGCGGAGACTTCTACGACGTCGTACAGACCGGGCCGGATCGCCTCGATCTGATCGTCGGGGACGTGTGCGGGCACGGCGTCGACGAGGCGGCGCTCGGGGTCGAGCTGCGGGTCGCCTGGCGCGCGTTGATTCTCGGCGGAGCGCCGGACGACGCCGTGCTGCCGGCGATCGAGCAGGTCCTGATCAGCGAGCGTGACCGGCCGGAGGTCTTCGCCACCGCAGCCACGGTCCGTCTCGATCTGGCAGCCAACCGCGCCACGATCCGGTTGGCCGGCCATCCTCCGCCGCTGCTGCTGGCCAACGGCACCGTCACCGAGGTGGCACCCGTCAGCGGTCTGCTGCTCGGCGTGCAACCCCGTCCGCCGCGGGCGCTGAACCTGACCTTCGACACCGAGGACTGGTCGCTGCTGCTCTACACCGACGGTCTGATCGAGGGCCGCATCGGGGTCGGGGACGAACGTCTCGAGGTCGCCGGGCTACGCGATCTGGTCGACGACCCGAGGGCGCGCGCGGTGCCGCTGCCCGAATTGCCGGGCTGGCTGGTCGAACGGGCCGAGGAACTCAACGCCGGGGCCCTGCCCGACGACGTGGCCATGCTGCTCGTCAGCCGCGGCGTCGGCCGGTGAGCGTTGGCACGGTATGGGCCGGTGGTGGCTGTTCGTCTGGTTGCCCCGCCCGGTCCTCGGCGGTCGCAGGCGGACAGCCGCGGGTGGAGTTCGGTAAGCTGGCCTGCACTCTCTCGGAAGAAGGAACAGCTCGTGCGTAAGACGCCTGTTACCCGAGGCCGGGGCTTGGCGTTGCTCGTAGCGCTGCTCGCGGCAGCTGCGGTCTTCATCGGGACGCCGGCGCCTCCCGCCACCGCCGCCGTCGTCGCGTTGACCCCGCCCGACGAAGGCGATGACAAGAAGCTGCGGGATGCGCTGGAGGCGGCCGCCAAGGGGCACCTGGAGGCACAGGCGAAACTCGAGAACTCCAAGAAGCGCCAGCTCGAGCTGAATCTGGAGCTGCGCAGGGTCGAGGAACGGATCGCCGCGCTACGGGGCGAGGTGAACGCGGTCGCCGCGCAGTCCTACCGGGTCGGTCGGCTCGGGCCGGTTTCGGTGCTGCTCAACAGCGCCTCCCCGGAGGCGTTCCTGGACCGCGTCATCAGCCTCGAACTGATGGCCAAACGCGGCGATCGGCAGCTGCGCGAACTGTTGGACGCGCAGGACCGGGCGGCTCTGGCCAAGGCGGCCATCGACTACGAGGTCGCTGAGCAGACGAAACAGGTCGCCGTGATGGCCAAGCGCAAGCAGGAGGCCGAGCGGGCGCTGGCGCGGGTGAGCAGCGGCAGCAGCCGAGGCTTCATCAACCCGAACTCGCCCCTGGCCAAGCCAGCCCCGCGCAACCCCGACGGCTCGTGGCCCGCTGAGTCATGCACCGTCGACGACCCCACCACGTCGGGCTGCATCACCCCTCGCACCCTGCACGCGCTCAACGAGGCGAAGGCCGCCGGGTTCCGGCGGTACGTGTCCTGCTACCGGTCGGGCGGCAGTGGGGAGCATCCCAAGGGGCGGGCCTGTGACTTCTCCGCCGCGACCAGCGGGTTCCTCAACGTCCACGCCACGGGCGGCGACAAGACGTACGGCGACAACCTGGCGGCTTTCTACGTGAAGAACGCCAGCCGGCTCGGCGTGCTCTACGTGATCTGGTATCGCCAGATCTGGATGCCCAGCACCGGTTGGCGGTCGTACAACGGGGGCACCAGCCCGGCTGGGGCGCACACCAACCACGTGCACGTGTCGATTATTTAAGCCTGCCCCGGGTGTGCTCGCCGACCGGCGGTCGGATCGGGGCGAGCTGCGTACGATCGCAACGGTGAGTTCCCAACCGTCCGTAACCGTCCGGCCCCTGCCCAACGGGCTCGCCGCGTCGCTGGTGTTTTTGGCCAGTGGGGCGGTGCTCGTACTGGAGACCGTCTCGCTGCGGCTGGTCGGCCCGTACGTCGGCACCACGCTGCAGGTGACCAGCTCGGTGATCGGGATAGCGTTGGCCGCCATCGCCTACGGGGCCTGGTTCGGGGGCTGGCTGGCGGACCGGCGGGACCCGCGGCTGCTCGTCGCCCCGGCCCTGTTCGTGGCCGGGGTCGCCACGGCGGTGACCTTGCCGTTGGTCCGCTATGCCGGTGAGGTGCTGCGCGGCGAGGCCGCGGCGGGCATCCTGCTGCTGGCCGCGCTGGCCGTGTTCCCACCGGCGGCCCTGCTGTCTGCGGTGACCCCGCTGGTGGTCAAGCTTCAGCTCGGCGACCTGCGCCGGACCGGACAGGTGGTCGGGCGGCTGTCCGGGATCGGCACCCTCGGCGGGATCACCGCCACCCTCGGCACCGGATTCGTGCTGGTCGCGGCGCTGCCGACCAGCGTCATCATGGTCGGCCTGTCGGTGCTGCTCTGCGGCAGCGGAGTCGCGCTCGCCTGGTATGTGCGACGTCAGACGATCGTCCTGCCCGTGACACGGCGCACGAGCGCGGTGGTCATCGTGGTGGGCCTGGCCGGAGTCTCCTTCTCCACCGCGGCACCGACGCCGTGTGATGTGGAGACCGCCTACCATTGCGCGGCGGTGGCCGCCGACCCCGACCGGCCCACGGGTCGCCTGCTGCTGCTCAACTCGGCCCACCACTCGTACGTCGACCTGGCCGACCCGACCCACCTCGAGTTCGCCTACACCCGGTGGATCGGGGCGGTCGTCGATCTGATGGCCGCGCCGGGCGTGCCGGTGGACGCCGTGCACCTCGGCGGCGGCGGCTTCACGATGCCCAGATACCTCACCGCGACCCGTCCCGGCAGCCGCAACACCGTGTTCGAGATCGACGGGGGTCTGGTCGAGCTGGGGAAGCGCGAGCTGGATGTGCGGCCGGGACCCGAGTTGCGGCCCGTGGTGGGCGACGCCCGGGTCTTGCTCTCCGCAACCCCGACGGACAGCGCCGACCTGGTGGTCGGGGACGCGTTCGGGCATCTGGTGGTGCCGTGGCACCTGGCCACCCGGGAGATGATCGCGCAGATCCGCCGGGTCACCCGCACCGGCGGGATCTACGTGCAGAACGTCATCGACTATGCGCCGCTGCGGTTCATCCGCGCCGAGCTGGCCACCGTCGCCGCCGAGTTCGGTCACGTCGCGCTCGTCGCGCCGGACGCCGCGCTCCGCGGCACCGAGGGCGCCAACTTTTTGATCATCGCCTCGGACGTGCCGCTCGCCCTGGACCGGCTGCGCGACCGGCTCGCGTCGGTGTCGCCGGAGCCGGTGACCCTCCTCACCGGGTCCGAGCTGGCGGAGTTCGTCGGGGAAGCCCCGGTGCTCACCGACGATTTCGCGCCGGTGGACCAGCTGCTCGCCACCGGGTGACGGCGACCGGAGGTCAGGTCTCGGCGGCGAAACGGCGGATCTGCTCGGCGTCGCCCGCCACGATGAGCATCGCGTCGGCGGGAATCAGCGTCTCCCGGCTGCCGTATTCGAAAACGTCGCCCGGGCGTTTGACGCCGACCACCGTCACGCCGTACCGGCTGCGAAACTCGGTGTCGGCGAGTGTGCGGCCGGCCACGTCGGGTGGCACCCGGGTCTTCGCCATGGCGAAGTCGTCCTCGAACTCGATGATGTCCAGCACTCGGCTGGTGACGAGATGGGCGATGCGTTCGGCGATGACCGCTTCCGGGTAGATCACGTGGTGAGCCCCGATCGTGGCCAGGATCCTCGCGTGCTTGTCTGAGGATGCGCGCGCCCAGATGTTGGGCACGCCCATTTCGATCAACGTCAGTACGGTCAAGACGCTGGCCTCGACATTCGACCCGATCCCCACCACGACCTGACCGATTTCCGGCACACCGACCTGGCGCAGCGAGGTGTCGTCGGTCGAGTCGGCCTGCACCACGTAGGTCAGGCGTTCCGCCCAGTGCTGCACGACCTCCGGATCCTCGTCGATGGCCAGTACCTCGTTTCCGATCCGCTCCAGCGACCGAGCCACTTCACTGCCGAATCTGCCCAGCCCGATCACCACCACGCCTTCGCCGGTGACCAGGCCCTTCGTCTTGCTAGCCAACAATGGGACGCTCCTCGGGATAGCGGTAGTGCCGGTGGCGGGTGTTTACGGCGAGGGCGGAGGCGGCGACGATGGTGCCCAACCGGCCGACGAACATGAGGATCATCAGGACGACCTGGCCGGGCAGGGAGAGCGTCGGCGCGATGCCGAGACTCAAACCCGCGGTGGAGAACGCGGAGACCACCTCGAACAGCAGATGGTTCAAGGGGACACCGCTGGTCTCCCGGGTCAGGATCAGCGTCGCGGCGATCACCAGCGCCACGCTGAGCAGTGCGACGGTGAGCGCCTGGCGTTGCGTGACCGAGGCGATCCGCCGTCGGCCGATGACCACGTCCGGCTCGCCTCGCAACTCCGCCCAGATGACGTAGCCGAGGAGGAAGAACGTGGTCACCTTGATTCCTCCGGCGGTGCTCGCGCTGCCCCCGCCGATGAACATCAGGATGGTGGTGACGGCGAGGCTTTCCTCGTGTAGCTCGCCGAAGTCGACGGCGTAGAAGCCGCCGGAGCGGGGAATGGCGCCGAGCACGAACGAGACGAGCAGTCTCCGGCCCGGATCGAGCGGGCGGAGGGTAGCCGGATTGTCCCGCTCGAAGTAGAGGGTGGCGAGGAGTCCGGCCGCGAGCAGGATGAGGGTGCCCCAGACGGTGAGCCGGGCCTGGATCGACCATTGTCGGGGCCGGTGGCGGTGAAGCAGTTCGAACAACACCGGGAAGCCGAGTGAACCGACGATGACCCCGAGGGTGAGCGGCAGGCTGACCCAGACGTCCCCGATCAGTCTGTCCGGGCCGGCGGTGAAGAGTGCGAATCCGCCGTTGTTGAAGGCCTGTACCGCGTGGAACACCCCGTGCCAGGCGGCGCGACCGAGCGGGTCCTCGTACGACGTCCAGAACCGCAGGGTGAGGATGGCCGCGATGACGGCCTCGCACACCAGCATGGCCGTCGCGGTCCAGACCAGCAGCGCGCGTGTGTTGCCGATGTCGAGCCGCAGTTTGCTTTCCGCGGTCAGCACCAGTCTTCCCCGTAGCCCGAGCCGGTGGGAGACCAGCAGCAGAGTCAGCATCGCCCCGGTGATGATGCCGTATCCGCCGACCTGGGTGAGCAACGTGATGATCACCTGGCCGAAGGTGCTCCAGTACGTGTCGGTGTCGGTGATGGCGAGGCCGGTGGTGGAGATCGCCGACGTCGCGGTGAACAGCGCGGTGAAGAAGTCCGAGCGGTCCGGCCCGGCCCGGGCGGCCGGCAGCATCAGCAGCAGGGTGCCGATCGCGATCGCCGCGACGAGACCCGCCGCGACGATCCGGACCGGGTGCTGCCAGAAGCGTCGCGCCGCCCCCGCTTGACTGCTCACGGTCATCGTCATATCACGCACCGTGTGCAGTGGATTGGCTCTTGTGTGGTTCGCCCCCGGTCGCCGTAAGGTTCCAGGGCACGACAGTCGATCCGTCCCCGGGGGTGAAGCTGTCGGATCAGGCCACTGATCGGCCGGGACTTATGGTGACGGGCCACATGGCCGGTGGATCACCTCACTCCTAGCGTGAGCCCCACAACACTATCCCCGAGTCCTTACACCTGGAGCGATACATGACCGTCAGGACGACGCGGCGGGCTCTCCTCGCCGCCGGCACCATGATGGCCGCGGTGCTCGCCGCGACCGCCTGTGGAAGTCCGCAGAAGAGCGCGTCGGATACCGGCGACGACACCGCGCCGGTCAAGGTCGGGCTGGTTTACTCGCAGTCCGGACCGCTGGCCACCTACGGGAAGCAGTACATCGAGGGGTTCCGCGCGGGATTGGCGCACGCCACCAACGGAACCAACAAGATCGGCAATCGGCCGATCGAGGTGACCGAGGTGGACGACGCCGGTGACCCGGCGAAGGCGGTCTCCGCCGCGAAGGACCTGATCGGCAAGGGCTACAAGATCATCGCGGGTTCGACCTCGTCCGGTGTCGCGCTTCAGGTGGCCCCGATCGCCGCCCAGAACAAGGTGCTCTTCATCAGCGGCCCGGCCGCCACCGACGGCGTCACCGGCATCAACCGGTACACCTTCCGTTCCGGCCGTCAGTCGTACCAGGACGTGCTCACCGCGAAGTCGTTCATCGGCGACGCGACCGGCAAGAAGGTCGTGGTCTTCGCGCAGGAAGGCGCCTTCGGCGACGCCAACGAAGCCGCGGTCAAGCAGGTCATCGGCGGTGCCGGAGCGACGGTCACCGCCGTTCGTGTGCCGACCTCGGCCACCGATTTCACCCCGTTCGCCACCCAGGTCAAGGCGGCCCAGCCCGACCTGCTCTTCGTCGCCTGGGCCGGCACCACCGCCCCCGCGATGTGGCAGACCCTCGACCAGCAAGGCGTGCTCAGCTCGACCATCGTCGTCACCGGGCTGGACATCCGCGCCTCCTGGCCCACCTTCGGCGCGGCCGGGGCGAAGATCTCCTTCCTGTCGCACTTCTTCGACAAGGCGGTCGACAACGACGCCGCCAAGGCAGCCCGGCAGGCCGTGCCGGAGGGGGTCCTCGACCTCTTCCACCCGGACGGCTTCCACGCCGCGCAGATGATCGTGCGGGCGGCCCAGGAAGGCGGCGACGACGTCGAGAAGATGATCGAGGCGCTGGAAGGCTGGAGCTTCGACGGCGTAAAGGGCAAGCTGACCGTCCGCGCCGAGGACCACGCGCTGCTGCAGCCGATGTTCCAGGCCAAGCTCACCGGCAGCGGGCAGACCTTCGAAGCCGAGCTGGTCAACACGGTGTCCGCGGAGGACGCGGCACCCCCGGTCGTCTCGATGAAGGGCTGAGCGGGGTGACCGACCAAGGTCTCGGACCGGCGGTCGCGGACGACTCCGCGACCGCCGGCACCGGCGCACCGCATACCGCACCGATGCTGGCCACCCGGAACCTCACCTGGCGCATCGGTGGGGTGGCCATCGTCGACAAGGTCAACCTCGACCTCGCGCCCGGTGAATTCCTCGGCGTGATCGGACCGAACGGTGCGGGCAAGACCTCCCTGTTCAACCTGATCTCCGGGCTGCGCCGGCCGAGCGAGGGACGGATCCTCCTGCGCGGGCAGGACATCACCGACCTACCGCCGCACCGCCGCGCCCGCCGCGGCCTCGGCCGCACCTTCCAGGCATCCTCGGTGTTCGGGTCGCTGAGCGTGCGCGACAACGTCCGGCTCGCGGTCCAGGCCCACCGGGGCGGATCGATGCGACTGTGGCGGCAGGCGTCGGCCTACCGGGACGTCATCGAGACCGCCGACGCGACACTGGAACGGGTGGGCCTGGGCCACCGGGCCGACGCCCCGGCCGGAACCCTCGCGCACGGCGAGAAACGCAAACTGGAGATCGCCCTGCTGCTCGCCGGCGACCCCACCGTCATGCTGCTGGACGAGCCGATGGCCGGGGTCAGCGCGGAAGACGTGCCCGAGCTGGTCGCGGTGATCCGATCCCTGACCTCCGACCGGAGCCGGTCCGTGCTGATGGTCGAACACCACATCGACGTGATCCTCGACCTGGCCGACCGCATCGCGGTGATGCACCACGGCGCGCTGCTCGCCTGCGACACACCGGAGACGGTCATGGCCGACGCCACCGTTCAAGAGGCGTACCTGGGGGAGTCGCTATGAACCCGATCCTGACGGTGGAGAACCTCTCGGTGCGGATCGCCGGGCTGCACATCCTGCAGGGCGTCTCATTCGCGGTGGCACCCTCCGGTGTGACGGTGCTGCTCGGCCGCAACGGCGTCGGCAAGACCACCACACTCCGGGCGATCCTCGGCCTGACCCCGCGCAACGGTGAATTGACCGGGGTGATCCGGATGGGTGCGGACAGTCTCACCGACCAGCCGACCCACCGCCTCGTCCGCGACGGGCTGGGCTACGTGCCCGAAGACCGGTGCGTGTTCGCCGGACTCACCGTCGCCGAGAATCTGCGCCTCGCCGAGCGGCGCGGGGTCACCCCCGCGTACGACCGGGTCTACGAACTCTTCCCGGAGCTGGCCCGGCGGGCACGACAGCGAGCCGGAACCCTCTCCGGCGGCCAGCAGCAGATGCTGGCCATCGGCCGGGTGCTGCTCAACGACAACCGGCTGCTGCTCATCGACGAGCCGACCAAAGGACTCGCCCCCAAGGTCGTCACCGAGGTGGCGGAGGTGCTGGAACGGGTCGCCGTCGAGGTGCCCGTACTGCTCGTCGAGCAGAACCTGGCCGTGATCCGCCGACTCGCGCGGGACGCGGTCGTCTTGGCCGCGGGCCGGGTCGCCTGGACCGGGAACGCGCAGGAACTGCTGTTGGAGACGACGTTGACGAAATCCCTGCTGGGTGTGGGATCGACGGGAGTACACACGTGAGCACCGTCGTCCTGTTGGCCATGACCGGGCTCGGCCTGGCCGCCCTCTATTTCCTGGTCGCGTCCGGGCTGTCGCTGGTGTTCGGCCTCGCCGACGTGCTCAACTTCGCCCACGGACTGTTTCTCTCCGTCGGTGCGTACGCCACCTGGTGGGCCGCGTCGCACCTGCCCGGAGCGGGACCGGACGGGCTCGGCTTCGTGATCGCGGTCGCGTTCGGGGTGGCGGCCGGCGTGGTCGTCGCGACCCTCGTCGAGCTGGTGATGATCCGGCCGCTCTACTCGCGCACCATCGAGCAGGTGCTGGTCACGGTCGGGCTGTCGCTGGCCGGTGTCGCACTGCTGCAGGCCACCTGGGGCGCGGATCCCCGACCCTTCCCGCGCCCCGAGTGGACCCAGGAGGTCACCGAGGTGCTCGGCGCGCGGGTGCCCAACGCCGGGCTCCTGCTGATCGTCGCCGCGATCGCGGTGCTGTCCGCGCTGCTCGCCTTCCTGCGCTATACCCGGTACGGCCTGGTGATCCGGGCCGGAGTCGAGAACCGGGAGATGGTCACCGCGCTCGGGATCGACGTACGCAAGGCGTTCACCCTGGTGTTCGCCATCGGCGGTGCGGCGGCCGCACTCGCCGGAGCGCTCGGCGGGGTCTACTTCGGATCGGTCTCCCCCGACCAGGGGGCCTCGATGCTGATCTTCGCGTTCATCGTGGTGGTGATCGGCGGAATGGGCTCGGTCGTCGGGTCCGCCTACGCCGCCGTCGCGGTCGGGCTGCTGCAGCAGTTCGTCAACTACTACGGCACCTCGGGACTGGGTGACATCTGCGTGGTCGCGCTGCTCGCGATCGTGCTGCTGCTGCGCCCCCAGGGCATCGCCGGAAAGGCGGCAACCGCATGACCGACGTGAAGAACCCGCTCGCGGCGACACCGCCCGTCGCCGCTCCCGGCGAGCCCCAGGGCCGGCGGCGGACCTGGCGCGCCCGGATTCGCCCCTGGCTGCCCCTGGCCGCGCTGCTCGTCCTGGCCCTCGTGCCCTACTCGACGCTGCCGATCCCGGGGATCTTCGACGGCGCCCTCAACGAACCCGGCACCCTGCACCTGCTCGCGGTCTGCCTGGTGTTCGGCGGTCTGGCCGCCGGCTACGACCTCCTGTTCGGGCGGACCGGGCTGCTCTCCTTCGGACACGCGCTCTACTTCGCCGCCGGCGTCTACGGCACCGACATCCTGATCGGCAAGGCCGGGCTCCCGCTCGCGCAGGCGGCCCTGTTCGCCGTGACCGGCGGGGCGATCCTCGCCGCGCTGCTCGGCGCGATCGCGCTGCGCACCAGCGGTATCGCGTTCGCCATGGTCACCTTGGCGTTCGCGCAGCTCGGCGCGATCCTGGTGGCGCGGGACTTCGGCGGGCTGACCGGTGGCGAGGAGGGACTCCCACTCGACGTCTCAGGGGTGCCGGACCTTTTCGTCGGCGTCGTCAACACGGCCAACCTCTACTGGCTGGCGCTGGCCTACCTGGCGGTGGTGGTCGCCGTGATCCACCGGGTCGCCGCGTCGCCGACCGGCCGGGTGCTGGCCGGGCTGCGCGACGACGAGCGGCGGGTCGGGGTGCTCGGGCTCGACCCGTACCGGTACAAGCTGGTGGCGTTCACCCTCTCCGGCACGCTCGCCGCCGCCGGCGGGGTGGTCTACCTGCTGATCGTGGGCGGCGCCTCGCCGCACATCACCTCGTCCCAGTTCACGCTGTCGTTGCTGGTCATGGTGGTGCTCGGCGGTCCGGGCACGCGCTGGGGGCCGGTCCTCGGCGGCGTCCTGTACATGTACCTCGACCATCGTCTGACCGCGCTCGGCAGCTCGTCGATCGTGGACTCGCTGCCGGAGGTCCTCAGTAAACCGCTGTCGCAGCCGTTGTTCGTGCTCGGCACGCTGTTCATCCTGGCCGTCTACTTCTTCCCCGGCGGGCTGGCCGGACTGAAGGACCGGCTCGGCCCACTCCGGCAGCTGCTGCCGGCTAAGGCCGACTCGACCGGTGCACAGTAACGACCTCGGATGGACTCACGGGTGGGCGCGGCACGCGGGTGCCGCGCCCACCCGTCCACCGACAACCGGTGCGCCCTGCCGCGACGATCGCCGTCGGCGTTACCTACGTGGTCTTCCGGCGCCCGACGGGCAACAGGTAGGCGAGAACCTCATCCACGCCGTCGAGCAGGAGAAGCTCGTGGGCCACGTCGTCGTAGAAGCCGCCCACCATGCCCAGCGCCAGGTCCGTGGCAGCGGCGCAGAGCGCGAGATTCTGTGCCAGATGACCGGCCTCAAGCAGGCCGAAGCGAAGCGCCCGTAACCCGTAGGTCTTCCGCAGGGTGCCGAGATCGACGTAGAGGCCGAGCAGGGCCGGCAAGGTCGACACATCGATCCGCTCGTAGCCGGCGTCGGCCGACCCCCGCATGCTGAACCACATGGACGCCGCCACCATCTCGTCCGGGCTGGGCGCGGCACCGAGCGGCAGCAGGGTCCGGTTCGTCTCATCCACCTCGTACTGCCCGGGCGCCAGCCCGTCCACGGACCAGACGACCAGTCGCAGACGGGTCACGTAGCTCGCCCCCGCGCTCGGGTACGGGCGACGCGGCGGACCGTCGGAGTCCGGCACGGCCGCTCCCGCATACCCGGACCACAACAGCGCGGCCAAGTCGGCGGCGTTCACCGATCCACCGAGATCACCGCGGCCGCTGGCCCGTCCGGTCAACGCCTCGGCCAGCGACCCGCCGATGGGCGGCGCCGAGGGAAGGGCGACCGGCGGCCGGGCGGACAGCCGGTACGGCGTACGCGCGGCACGTGGTGCCTTGCGTGGCTGCTGCCACTCGATCCGGCTGCGCGCGAAGTTGCTCGCCTCCAGGTAGCGGCGGTCGACCGCTTCGGTGTGGTCGGCGAAGAAGTCGGTCGGCCCCTGGGGTGCGAGCAGCGACGCGGCGATGAACCAGTACAGCGAGCGTTCCTCGTCCGGCAGCACACCGATCCGGTTGAGCAGCATGTGCAGCTGGGAGGACCACACCTGCAGCCACCGCTCACGGCTGACCCGGCTATCCGGCTCCAGCCGCGCCCGCGCCGTCCGGACCTGCTGAGCCCACCGGTCCCGCAACCGTCGCCCGGTGCCCGCTGAGGCGGCGATCTCGTCCCACCGCCGCACCAGCGCCGCAGCCTGGCCGGTCGCCGCGGAAAGCGCGGCATTCTGCACCATCGGCGGGGCGAGGGTGGTGCTGTCCCGGTGCCACCGCCAGGCGATCGCGGCCCGGCGGAGCCAACGTACGGTGTCGAGCCGGTCCAGATCGAGTGCGATGGCCGTGGCCAGGACCAGGTCCGCCGCGGCGACCAGACGCTGCGCCCGCCCCGCCGTCCGGGCGACGACGGCGATCGCGATCCGACTGGACTCGCAGAAGACGTCCTCGGCCACGGGGAGCGCCTCTGGTCCGCCGTAGCGCTCCGTCTCCGGCTCGTACGGGAGCTCGCAGACCTCACCGTGCTCATGCCGGACCGCCCCACTCTCCGGCAGCGACCACAGCGGGTACGCCGAGGTCCGCACCGCCTCAACCAATGCCTCCCGCAGCTTGCGGACCGTCGCCGTGTCCGCGTCGCGGGCCCGGATCCGCAGGTGCGGGCCGCCCTCCGAGTAGCGGATGAAGAACCAGTCGCGCAGATGGCCGGCTTCCCGCAGGCCGTCCATCAGCGGCGCCACGGTGCCGGTGAGAAAGGCATCGACATGTTCCGGCCGCCAATGCACGAAACAGTGCAGGCTGCGCCAACCGGTGCGGGTCTCTTCGGTGGCCGGGTCGGTCTTCACGCCCATGCTGGCTCCTCCAGGCTGGTCAGGTCGTAGCAGAAGTCGAGCGCCCGCGGCCGCCCGATGAGCAGCATGTAAAGGACGTCCTCACCCGGATCGGCCCGTACCGCGGCTTCGGTCGCGGGTTCCTCGTAGCTGCGCACCGGCCGGCAGAACAGGCCGGCCGCGGCGGCCGCGGTGCAGATGTGCTGGGCGCAGGCACCGGCTGCGAGCAGCGTGCGCGGGTATTCGGCCGCCCCGCCGGTACGTGCTTGCCCGGCCAGGTCGGCGGTGATCACCCACACCACGTTCATGCTGGCCAGGTCGATGTCCGCCGGGCCGTACCGGAACGCCGCCTGAATCCGCGGGGCGACCGGGCCGTCCTCGTACCGGTGCGGTCCGTCATGGTCCAGTCGGTACAGTCCGGGCGGTACGCCGACCACCCGGCCGATAGCGAGCCGGTGCCGCAGCCGGCCGCCGGCCGATGGGCCGGCCAGTGATCCGCCGGGCACGCACCGGGCGTCTCGCAGCAACCGGTGCAGCAGCTCCCCGGGGAGCGGACGGGGATCCGCGGACAGACCCAACGGGTTCAGCGCGCCGCTGCGTTCCGCGAGCACCCGTGCCCACCCAACGGCGATGTCCGGGACACCGGACCGCAGGGTCACCTCGGCCACCGTGCCGCGCATCGCACCCTCGGTGACGGCGCGGGCAGCGGCGTCGAGGCCGGCGGCGGACCCGGCCTCGACCAGCGCCGAGGTGACATGCCCGGCTTCAAGCAGCCCGAGCGCGTCGCGCAGGTCGCCGTACCCTTCCGGCAGCAGCTCGGGACGCGTCGACAGCGCCACGCGCGCCGACGCGATCGCGGCCGGCAACGGCGTGTCGCCTTCGAGGATCAGCCGTACCGGGTCGAGTGTCCACCTGCGATCGCCGATGTGCAGCGTCGCCTCGGTCAGGTAGCTCGAGCGGGGGGACGGGTAGGCGCGGTGGTCGTTGTTGGCGTTCCACGGCTCCCAACGGCGGGGGGCCAGTGCGGTGGGCAGCACCCGGGCGAGGCGGGCACCGAAGTCGCCCCGTTCGGCGAGGCGGCGCAGGGGGACGCCGGTGCCGGGGCGCGGCCGTAGCGGCAGGGCCGGCCGGGTCGGTACCCACACGGATTTGCCGGGTCCGTGCCGGTAGGCGGCGTCGAGGGCGGCCAGACGT
>DASVCA010000166.1:0-9459 GCA_036381835.1 Micromonosporaceae bacterium | reverse complement strand
GTTTCGCGGGTGACGCCGTTGGCGGTCAGGGTGGTGGCGAGGCCGCCGACGAGGTGGTCGAGTTCGTGGTAGGTGACGGTGTGGTCGCCGCAGATGAGGGCGATGTCGTCGGGCGCTCCGGAGACGACGAACGGCGGCACGTCGCGGGTGGGCGTGGCGTCACCCACCGCGCAGGCCCGGCTCCACTGTTCGACCAACCGGCGGCCGGGCAGCGGCTTCAGCCGCCGGGTGAGCTCACCGATCGGGGTCTGCGGCGCGGCCAGCGCCGCGCGCAGCAACTCGACGTAGCCTTCGCTGAACTGGCGCATCGTGTCCGCGTCGAACAGCGCCGTGGCGTACTGCAACCGGGCGCTGATGCTGCCGTCCGACACCACCTTCAAATCGAGGAAGACGTCCAGCGGGGCACCGTTGAGCGGTGGCGGGACCAGCTCCACGGTCAAGCCCGGCAACTCCACCGATGTGTGCTCGGCGGTCAGCAGCGTGAACGACGCCTGAGCCAGCGGATGGCGGGACAGATCCCGCTCGGCACCGACCTCGCCGACCACCCGGTCGAACGGTGCTTCCGCGTGGCTGAAGTCCTTGAGCGCGTGCTCGCGGACCCGGTGCAGCAGGTCGTCGAAGGTCGGGTCGCCGGACAGGTCGGTGCGCAGCACGATGGTGTTGACGAAGGGCCCGATCAGGTCGGCCAGCTCCGCCCGGTTGCGGTCGGCCATCGTGGTGCAGACAGCTATGTCGGTCTGTCCGGTGTAGTGGGACAGCAGCGCCTGGTACACCGCGAACAACAGCATGTACCGGGTCGCCCGGCGCTCCCGGGCGACCCGGTCGACCTCGCTGACCACCTCCGCCGGCACGGAGAACCGGACCACGTCCCCCGAGCTGTCCCAAAACGGGGGCCGGGGCCGGTCGGTGGGCAGCGCGAGGGGGGCCACCCCGGCGAGCCGTGTCCGCCAGTACCCGAGCAGACGCTCCATGCGCGCACCGGTCAACCGATTCCGCTGCTCCCGCGCGAAGTCGACGTACTGCAACGCGGGCCGGGTCACCTCTTCGCCGCGGTACCCGGCGGCGAGCTCGCGCAGCAGCACGTCCCACGACCAGCCGTCAACGGCGATGTGATGGACCACGAGCAGCAGCAGGTGCTCGTCGGGGGCGGTGCGCGCGAGCGTCATGCGAATCGGCGGCTCTGTCGCCAGATCGATCCCCCGACTCAACTCCCGATCGAACAGCTCATCGACGCCGCCGACCTCGACCCGGCGCAGCCGGACACAACCCGGCTCCTCCACCTGCGGCACCGGCTCGCCGTCGATCGCGACGAACCGGGTGCGCAGCACCTCGTGCCGCTCCACGATCCCCGCCAGCGCCCGTTCCAGGGCTGCGACATCGAGGGCGCCGCGGATCCGCAACGCCAACGGAAGCAGGTTCGCCGCGGTGTTGCGGGCGAGCTGGTCGAGGAACCACATCCGCCGTTGTGCGAAGGACGCCACCGGGACAGTCGCCGTCAACGCGTCGCTTTCGTGCCGTCCTCTGTCGTGCGCTGCGCCAAAGTTCACTGTGGGCCTCCAAGCGGGGGTTTTCCCAGATCATCCGGTCGGTGCCGCCCTGGTCACCAGGGAAGAAAACGCAGCCTGGGCAGCGCGGATCCGCCTGTCTGTCTCTCCTTCGGACAGTCGTGGACCGATTCCGCGAGCGACCCGACGAGCAGCGTGACGTGCCCGACCGGCACGCCGGTCGGGCACGTCACCCGTGGCTATCGCGTCGCCTCTCCCTCGTCGACGACCACGAACCGCAGTTCCGAGGTGTATGACTCGCCGTGCGCGTCGATCAGCCAGGTCTGCTCCGGCGTGGGCAGCATCTCGGTGACGGTGATCTTCCCCTCCGGCTCGTTGCGGGCCAGCCGACGGAGCGCCTTGGCGAAGATGTTGACGTACACGGGACTGTCGAAATCCACATAAAACGGCCGCGGCTCGGTCGGCGAGACCACGAAGACGAACCGGGGCAGCTCGTGCTCCGTCCGCCACCGTCTCGCCTGGACGAACCGGCGGGCTTCGACCTTCTCCGCCGCGAAGGACAGGTCGGTCACCGGGAACCGCCAGGTCTCCCGGGCCACGACCAGCCGATCGATCGTCACCCGCGGCGAATGATCGGCCTCGGGAAGGATCTGGAACAGATCCATCGCCAGGGTGGTCAGGACGTGGGAGAACACGTCGACCGCCGGGAACTGCGCGCCATCGGGCAGCACGACCACCAGTTCGCCGTCCCGCTCGACCACCGCCACGTCGGCGCTGCGCACCGTACGCGGGCGACGAGGGTCGGCGGTGAAGTCGACCAGGGCTACCTGGTAGTCCTCCGGGCGGACCAGGGCGTGCCTGATCCGCGCCGAGAGCCGGTCGCGATGCTCTTTCGGCAGCAGCGGCATCAGCCGTGGCCCCGGATGATCGCGGTCGGTCAGTGCCGACAACTCCGCCGGCGCCGGGTGCTGGTTGACGAACAGCGAAGCCCCCAATGTGTTCGCTGCGATATGCAACTCGCCCAGGACGAGTTCGAAGTCCCCGCGCGCCACCGCGTCCACCCCGGACGCCGCGATCATGACGTCGGGGCTGAGGTAGCGGGCGGCGGTCCAACCGCTGCCCGAACCGCTGAACTGTTCAGCGACCGGTCCGGCGATGTCGGCCAGGGAAAGCCGCATCCGGCGTACGCCCGGCGGCGGCGACAGGATCGCCGCCCAGCGCCGGCCGAATTCCCGCTGCAGTTCGGTCGTGGCTGATCGCACCTCACCGTGCAGGACCGGCATGCAGGCGAACCAGAAGGCCGCCAGGTTCACCGGGCCCTGCCCGGCCAGCCGGGTGTACACCGCCTTCACCCGGTCCAGCACCGTCTCGGCGATGCGTGCGGTGAGCCATCCCGCGCTGGCAAGCAGTGGTGCCAGCGGGGCCAGGGCGTCGAGAATCGGGCGGCCGACCCGGGCCGTGGCCGACCGGCGGCAGTCGGAGTAGACCAGGGCCCGGCAGGGGGCGGTCCGTGTCGATTTCTCCCGTACCGCCGCGGTCGCGGTGAGCGCGACGAACTCCCGCTCCAAATCCGTCAGCGCGGCCACCAACTCGTCGCCCCCGGCCGCGGATCGGACCCGTTCCCGGCCCCGTTCCAGGACGTCGAGTGCGCTGCGACCGCGCATCCGCAGGTCCGGGTCGCCGACCCGATCGAGCCACTCCCGCAGGCCGTTCTCCGGGCGGGCGTCGGCCGGGACCTCCAGCCGCCACACCACCCACCGGCGCTTGACCAGGTCGGTCAGCACCTCGGGCACGTCGACCCCGGGCAAGGCGGCACCGATCTCCCGCGCGGGGCGTATCCCGTCGCAGTGCGCCAGCACCGCGGCGACCTCGGGAGCGACCGTCTGCGCCGGACGACCGGGCACCGTCACCTCGGTGCCGGCCAGGCGGACGAACGGCACCCGCCGGGGAGCCACCCACTCCCGTGCCGCCGGATCGGCGTCGATCATGGCGGCCAGGGTGTCGATCGCCCAACTGGCGAAGTAGACCGTCGTTTCGGCGATCAGGTCATCGCCCGGCTCGACGACCACCCCGTCCACGCTCAGGTCCCACCGGCCCCAGCCGACCGGGCCGAAGAAGCCGATGGTGTCGTTCTTGACGCAGAAGCGCTGCCAGTAGTGGGCGACCAGTTCCTCGCGTTGGCGGGGCATGCTGGTGCGCCCGGCCGCGGTTGGGGTCCAGTTCAAGAACGGCGCGATGCCCGAGCTGAGCACCGGACGGTTCTGCCAGGCCACCGCCGCGCGGAACCGCGGCATACCGGCGATCTCCTGCAAGGTGCGCGCGGTCTCGACGGCGGCCTGGTCGAACAGTTCGGCGAACCCGTCCCACTTCTTCCCGGTGAGTCCCTCGTCCGGCCCGAACTTGTCCGCCGCCTGGGCCAGGCCGTTCGGGGCCAGGCGCAGCACGCCCGCGGCGGGGAAGCCGGGCCCGCGCAGGGCGAACTGCTCCCACAGCCGCCAGCGTCCGCCCAGCATCGGCGTCTCGGTCACGGCGACCCCCTCATGCTTGTCGGAAGTCCGAGTCGACGACGGCGGCGAGATCCGCGGGCGTCGGATAGGCGAAGACCAACGCGACCGGCACCTCCACGCCCAGGGCCGACTCCAGCCGGGCGATGATCTGAATCGCGGTCAGTGAGTCACCGCCCGCCTCGTAGAAGTCGCTGTCGACGTCGAGACCCGCGTCACCCAGGACTTCCCGGTAGGCGGTGACCAACAGGTCGACGGTCGAGGTGGCGCTCTCGGCTGTGGTGGTCATCAGAACCCCTCCAGACAGACAGGTGGTCACGGCGGTGTAGCGCCGCCGTCGTGTTGCCGCCGGAGACGATGGCGACAGCGCCTCGGGCTCGTCCCGCACGCAGCGCCCCGGCCAGCGCGACGGCTCCGCTGGGCTCGGCCTCGATCCCGCAGCGGCCCAGCAGTGCGGTCGCGGCGAGGATCTCGGAGTCGGAGACCGCGATCAGGTCGTCGACCCGTTCGCGGATGATCGGATAGGTCACCGTCCCCGGCTGCTGACCGCGCAGCCCGTCGGCGACGGTGGTGCTGGCCGGCAGCCGTACGGGACGGCCCGCGGCCAGGGAACGGGCGTACCGGGGTACGACGGCCGGCTCGACACCGACCACACGCACCGGGTGGTCCTGGGCGGCCAGGCAGACGCCCGCCAACAGCCCGCCCCCGCCGGTCGGGACGTAGACGACCTCGGCGTCGGGGGCGTCGGCCAGGATCTCCGCACCTACCGTGCCCTGTCCGGCCACGACGAGTTCGTGGTCGGACGAGGGTATGAACACGGCCCCGGTTTCCTCGGCCAAGGCGCGGGCTCGGGCCTCCCGTTCGGTCACGCCGCCCGCCACCTCGATGGTGTGCCCGCCGAGGGCGTGGATGAGAGCCGCTTTCGCCGGGCTCGCCCCCGCCGCCATCACCACGGTGACCGGGATGCCGAGTTGGGCGGCCAGCGTGGCCAACGCGATGCCGTGGTTGCCGGAGGAGCCGGTGACGATCCGGTCCGCTCCGAGCGCCAGTACGGCGTTCGCGGCGCCGCGCAGCTTGAACGACCCGCTGCGCTGGCGGTGCTCGGCCTTGAGCAGCGTCCCGAACGGTCCCGGCAGCAGCGGGGTCCGGCGGATGTGCCCGGCGATTCGTTCGGCGGCATCCCGTACGGCCGCCGGGCCCGGTCCGCTCATGACCCACGTCCCGTGGCGAGGTCGGCCAGGGCCCGGCGGTCGGTCTTGCCGCTGCGGGTCGTGGGCAGCTCCGTGAGACGTACGAATCGACGCGGCATCAGATGCGGGGGGAGGCTCGTCGCCAGGTGCGCGCGCAGTTCTGCGTCGGTGGTGGCGGCCAGGTCGCCGGCGATGTGGGCGATCAGGAACACCCGCCCCCGCTCGTCGCTGTCCGAGGTGACCACCGCCCCGGCCACCCTCGGATGGGCCAGCAGCGCGCCCTCGACCTCGGCCGGATCCACCCGGTAGCCGCGGATCTTGACCTGCCGGTCGCGGCGACCGTGGAAGTGCAGCCCGTCGGGACCCAGACTGGCCAGGTCGCCGGTGCGGTACAGCCGGGATCCCGGTGGGCCGAGCGGGTCGGGCACGAAACGTTCGGCGGTACGGGCCGGCTGGCCGTGGTAGCCCCGGGCCACGCCCACCCCGCCGATGTAGACCTCGCCGACCGCCCCGTCCGGCACCGGTGCCAGATCCGTGTCGAGCAGGCGCACCACGACCCCGTCGATCGGGGTGCCGATGATGTCGACGTCGGTGGTGGGATCGCGGGGCACCGGGTAGCGGGTCGACGTCATGGTGCATTCGGTCGGGCCGTACTGGTTGATCAGCATGCCTCCGATCAGGCTGCGCCCGCCCGCGGCCAGGAACGGCCGCAGCGACTCGCCGCTGGAGACCACCAGACGTACCCCGGCCAGCAGCCCGGCCGCGTCCGGTTGCCCGGCCAGGAACGACAGCAGCGACGGTGTCACGCTCAGCAGCGCGGTCACCCCGTACCTGCGGATGATCGCGCCGAACTCCTGGGGGCGCAGCAGCGTAGACCTGGGAACCACGACCAGCCGTCCACCGGCCAGCAGTGGGGCGATGCTGTCCCGGATCGACGCGTCGTAGCCGAGCGGCGCGACCTGCAACGCCACGGTGTCCGGCCCCAGTCCGAAGTCGCGGGCGACGAACCGCAGGTAGGAGTCGAGCCCGCCGTGCTCGATCAGCACGGCGCTGGGCTCGCCGGTCGACCCCGAGGTGTGGCTGACGTACGCCAGCGTCCTCGGTCCGGGTGGCACCGGCGTAGCGGGCCGAACGTCGGCCGGCTCCACCCGGTCCAGGAGCACGGGCTCGCCGGGTATCGGCAGATCGAGACGCCCGGCGAGGGCCGAGGTGGTGAGCAGCAGATCCGCCCGACCACTGCGTACCAGCCCGGCCAGCCGTAGCGAGGGTTGTTCGACGTCCAAGGTCAGGAACGCCGCGCCGGAACGCACCACCGCGGCCATCGCCACCACGGCGTCTATTCCGCGTTCGACGGCCACCGCACACACCTTCTCCGGGCCGGCGCCTCGGCCGAGCAGGAGTCGGGCCAGCACCTCGACGCGCGTGGACAGTTCCGAGTAGGTCAGCTCGCCGTCCGGGGTGACGATCGCGACCCGGTCCGGGCAGCGGACGGCGTGGGCGGTGATGTCGTCGACGAAGCTGCGCATCACACACCCCCGACCGCGGTCTGGTCGACGGCGACGAAACGCAGCTCGCAGACGTAGGCGTTGCCTTCGTCGTCGGTCAGCCACGCCTGTTCCGGCGTGGGCAGCATCTCGCTGACCGTCAGCCGGGCCTCGGGGTCCCGGCGTGCCAGCCGGCGGGCCGCCTTGGCCAGGATGTTGACGTAGACGGGGCTGTCGAAGTCGACGTAGAACGGTCTCGGCTCGGTGGGCGAGACCACGAACACGAACCGGGGCAGGTCGTGCTCCCGCTGCCAGCGGCGGACCCGTACGTAACGTCTGGCTTCCGACTTCTCATCGAGGAAGTCGAGTTCGGACGTCGGGAACCTCCAGGTCTCCCGCGCCACGATCATCTTGTCGATGGTGATGCGGGGGGTGTGGTCGCCGTCGGGACGCAGGGTGAAGCGGTCCATCACCCGGTGGGTGAGGGTGTTGGCGTACACGTCGAGCAGGTCGAATTCGGCGCCGTCGGGCAGCACCACGATCAGTCGGCCGTCGCGGTCCTCGACCGTGACGTCGGCGCCGAGCACCGTACGCGGGCGGTACGGGTCACCGGTCTGGTCGACCAGCGATACCTGATAGTCCTCTGGGCGGTCCAGCGACGGCCGGCTGCGTACCGACCACTTCAGCGGCAGTTCCTTGGGCAGCAACGGCAGCAGTCGCGGCCTCGGGAAGTCGCGTGTGGTCTCGGCCAGGAGCGCGTCCCGGTCCGGGTGCTGGTGGACGAAGAGCGACGCGGCCATCGTGTTGAGCGCACAGTGCATCTCGCCGAGGACCAGTTCGAAATCCCCGCGGGCCACCGCGTCGCGGTCCTCGGCCAGCACGAACACGTCGGGACTGAAGTAACGCGCGAGTGACCAGGCGGTGCCGGGGTGGTCGAACTCGGCGCGTACCCGCTCGGCGATGTCGGCCGAGGACAACCGCACCCGACGCGCCGAGCCCGGCACGTCGAGGATGCGGGCCCATTTCGCCCGCAGCTCGGCTTGGACGGCGGTGATGTCGTTGACCGACTCGGGGTGCGGGGACGGCAGGCAGGCCAGCCACAGCGAGCCCAGGTCCACCGGCCCGCCCGCGGCCTTCAGTTTCTCGTACACCTGACGGATGCGGGCGCCGACGATCTCCGCGAACCGGTGCGTCATCCAGCGGGCCGCGGTCAGGCACAGCGCGAGCGGAGTCAGCTCGTCGAGGACTGCGGTGCCGATGGTGGCCGTCGCGGCGCGCCGGCAGTCGGAGTAGACCAGCCCCCGGCACGGTGCGGTCCGCTCGCTCTTGGCCCGCTGCGCGTCGGTGGCGGTCAAGGCGATGAAGTCCACCTCCAGCGCGCTAAGCGCATCGGTCAGCGTGTCGGCGTCCTGGCCCGCGGCTTGCACCGCGTCGCGCCCTCGCTCCAGCACGGCCAGTCTCGCCAGCGCGGACTCGCGTAGCCGAGGGTCGCCGATGCGTTCGAGGATCGCCCGCAGCTCCCGCTCCGGGTAGGTGCTCGACGGCACTTCCAGCCGCCACTGCACCCACCGCTTGCCCACCAGGAACTGAACCGTCTCCACCGCTTCGTCGACCGGGATCTCCACCGTCTCGGCGATGGCCGCCACCGTCCGCGTCCCGTCGCACAGCCGCAGTACGGCGCGTGCGGTGTCGGGAATGTCCTGCGCCGGCCTGCCCGGCAGCATGACCTTGCCGTCACCGATCCGGACGAACGAGATCCGGCGCGGCGGTATCCACATCCGCAGGGCCGGGTCGGTGTTCATGGATCTGGCCAGCGCGTCGATGGCCCAGCTGGCGAAGTACACCCGCGAGTCGGCGAGGAATCCGGTGCCGGGGTCCACGGTCATCCCCCGGATCGACAGGTCCCACCGGCCCCAGCCGACCGGGCCGAAGAAGCCGATGGTGTCGTTCTTGACGCAGAAGCGCTGCCAGTAGTGGGCGACCAGCTCCTCGCGTTGGCGGGGCATGCTGGTGCGTCCGGCCGCGGTTGGGGTCCACTTCAGAAACGGCGCGATGCCCGAGCTGAGCACCGGACGGTTCTGCCAGGCCACCGCCGCGCGGAACCGCGGCATACCGGCGATCTCCTGCAGCAGTTCGGCGGTACGCACCGCGGCGGCGTCGAACATCTCGACGAAGGCGTCCCACTCCGGTCCCGTGAGGTCGTCGTCCGGCCCGAACTTGTCCGCCGCCTGGGCCAGGCCGCCCGGGGCCAGGCGCAGCACCCCTTCGGCGGGGAAGCCGGGCCCGCGCAGGGCGAAGTGCTCCCACAGCCGCCATCCCCCGATGGGTAGGTGCACGTTGTCCGGAACGTCCGACATGGCGGGACTCCTTCCAAGGGCAAGCGGGACTGCTCAAGACACTGCCGTCGGTGCGGCCACACCCACCAGGGAAGGAGAAGCAGCGCCGGGTACTCGTTCTTCTGCGCGTTTGTCCCTGTGACCGGCACGTGAATCAGGGCACGTTAAGGGCAACGTCATGGGCGACTGTGGAAGGACTGGGAAATGAGCGACAGCGACGAGAGCGGCTACCTGGTGGTGCGCAACGACGAGGAGCAGTACTCCATCTGGCGGGTGGGTCGCGAGCTGCCGTCTGGGTGGTACGCCGAGGGAACCACCGGCACCAAACAGGAATGTCTGCACCACATCGGCCAGATCTGGACCGACATGCGACCGTTGAGCCTGCGTCGGCAGATGGACGGCGTGAACGCCTGAACCGAGCGCTGGGGGGCCGGGTCCGT
>DASVCA010000165.1:0-20007 GCA_036381835.1 Micromonosporaceae bacterium | reverse complement strand
GAAGTGGTCGAGCACCCGTTTGTCCATCACTCGCCGCCAGATCGCCGGGATCCAGGTGAGCACGATCATCCCGGCGTATCCCGTGGGCAGCACCGGAGCCTCCTTGAAGTCGCGCAGCGCCTGGTACCGGCGGGTCGGGTTCGCATGGTGGTCGCTGTGCCGCTGCAAGTGGTAGAGCAGCACGTTGGTGCCGATGTTGTTGGAGTTCCAACTGTGGCTGGGGTCCACCCGCTCGTAGCGACCCGCCGGGGTCCGCTGCCGGCGCATGCCGTAGTGCTCAAGATAGTTGACCGATTCCAGCAGCCAGATACCGACGGCCGCCTGGATCATCAGGTAGGGGAGGAGGGCCCAACCGAAGGCGAGCAGCAGGGCCCCCCACAACACGACGGACATCGTCCAGGCGTTGAGTACGTCGTTGCGCAGCGTCCACGGCGACCGTCCACCGCGCGCTAGCCGGCGCTTCTCCAGAGCCCACGCGCTCTTGAGACTGCCCCAGAGGGTGCGGGGTAGGAAGGCCCACACGCTCTCCCCGACCCGCGCGCTGGCCGGATCCTCGGGTGTGGCCACGCGGACGTGGTGGCCGCGGTTGTGCTCGATGTAGAAGTGACCGTAGAAGGGTTGGGCCAGCGCGATCCGTGCGAACCACCGCTCGTGCTGCTCCTTCTTGTGGCCCAGCTCGTGCGCGGTGTTGATCGCGATACCTGCGACGATGCCGAGGCTGATCGCCAAGCCGATTTTGTCGACGACGTCGAGCCGCTCGCTGCTGAGCAGCCAGGCGCCCCACACCAGCGAGACGTACTGCAAGGGGATGAAGGCGTAGGTGACCCAGCGGTAGTACCGGTCGTTCTCCAGGCTCTCGATCAGCTCCTCCGGCGGGTTGTCGGGATCGAGTCCGACCAGGAGATCCACCGCCGGCACGATCACGAAGACGAACACCAGCCCGAAGTACCAGAAGACGTCCAAACCGGTGGCCGCGACCAGGGCCCATCCGGTGAAGGGCATCAGCGGCATGATCGCGCCCAGGATCCACAGGTGACGCTTGCGGTCACGCCACTCGATGGGCGTGGCCGCGGGTACGGATTGGACTGCCATGTCGCCGCTCCTTCATCCCAAGTGTCCCTTTTACAGGACGGTAGATAATGCCTACCAAGACGACAAGAGCTGACTTCTTGTCAAGCATCGATCTTCGGTCGGCTCGACAGCGGCGCACATCGTCCTCGGGCACAAGGCGGGGCGGGGGTCGGCCGACGGCCGACCCCCGCCCCGTCACCTCGGGATGGCGGCTTCACGCAGTGTTGTTCGCCAGGGCGAGCAGTCGGTCCAGGCTGCCGTTGAACTTGTTGCCGTCCACGCAGCCGGAGATCCCGGACACCGACCGGCAGCTGGTCCACTGCCAGAAGGTCCAGGTGGTCGACGACCAGCCGGCGGGTAGGGTGGGCGAGTGCACGCCCCAGTGGGCAACCCACAGCGGGCTCTTGCTGGCCATTCCGGTCCAGTTTCCGGTGCAGGTGTTCCACCAGCTCGCGGTGGTGTAGATCACGACGTCCCGGCCGGTGCGGGCCTTGTACCGGTTGTAGAAGTCGGTGATCCAGTTGCGCATCTGGGTGGTGGTCAGCCCGTAGCACATGCCGCCCGAGTAGGGGTTGTGCTCGATGTCCAGCACGCCGGGCAGGGTCTGGTTGTCGCGCGACCAGGCGCCGCCGTTGCTGGCGAAGAAGTCGGCCTGGTAGGCGCCGCTGGACAGGTTCGGCCGGGCGAAGTGGTACGCGCCGCGGATCAACCCGGCGTAGTAGGCCTGCGGGTAGTTGTAGTTGAACTGCGGGTCCTTGTAGCTGGTGCCCTCCGTGGCCTTGATGTACGCGAACCGGATGCCCGCGTTGCGCACCGCGGTCCAGTTGATGCTGCCCTGCCAGTGGGATACGTCGATGCCCTGGAGCCCGGTGCTGCCGTGGTCGGCGGAGGCGGGTGTGCTGCTGACGCCCAGCAGCGTCCCGGCCGCGACGATCGCGGACGCCGCGGCGGCGAGCAGCCGGCGCAGGCCGGATCGTCTGGGTGTGCGGAGCGGAACGGGAGCGGTCGGTGTCACGAGGACCTCCTGTCTCGATGCCGAGTGGGGCCCTCAGTATTCCAATGGCAGATGCAAATTCTCAAGACTATGTATATAGATGCTTGTAACTTTCCATCGAGATGGCGGAGCGGGGTGCGCCCGTCAGCGCAACGGGTCGAAGGGGCGCAACTCCTCCGGCTCCCGACCGGTGGCGATCTGCTCAGCGAGGAGCTGACCGGTGAGCGGCCCCAGGGTGATGCCCCACATGCCGTGTCCGCCGGCCACGAAGACCCGAGGGGCGGCCGTCCGCCCGATCAGCGGCAGCCCGTCCGGGGTGCAAGGACGCGAACCGACCCATTCGTCGGTACGCGCGTCCAGGTCGGCTCCGCGCAGCATCGGCCGGGCCGCCTCCGCGATCGCCCTGATACGGCGCGGATCGAGTGGCGCCTCGGCCCGACGGAACTCCATCATCCCGGCCACCCGCAGCCGGTCGCCGAGCGGCGTGCACGCGACCCGCTGAGCGGGGAAGTAGACCGGACCGGCCGGCACATGCTCGATCGGGATGCTGAAGCTGTAGCCTCGTCCGGCCTGCACCACCATCCGAACCCCGAACCGCCGGGCCAGGTTCCCCAGCCAGGTGCCGGTGGCCAGCACCACGGCGTCGTACCGCTCGTCCCCGCCGTCGGCCGTCACCACCCGCACCCCGGTGCGCTCGTCGCGGACGTCCACCACGTCCACGCCGGTCCGCAACTCGGCGCCGCGCTCCCGCACGGCGTCTCCCAACGCCTGCACGTACCGGCCCGGGTGGATGAACCGCTGGCCGTACAGCCGGATCGCGGCACCGATCCGCTCCGACAGCGCCGGCTCCACCTCGCGCGCCTCGTCCCCGGTGAGCGCCTCGTACTCGATCTCCTGGCCCGCGGCCCGGATGTGCCGCAGCTCGTCGAGCAACACCGACCGCTCCGCCTCGGTCCGGTACGCCGCCAGGAAGGACTTCGCCTCCATCGCCATGGCGGCCACCCCGCCCGCCTCAAGGGCGTCGAAGCCGTCGAACGCGCGCCGGTTCATCGGCACGTACGCCTGCATCGCCCGCTGCCACTTGCGGGTGGTGCTGTGCCGCACGAAGCCCAGCAGGAACCGCAGCAGCCGCAGGTCGGCGCGCAGCGGCACGTAGACCGGGGACGACGGGCTCAGCACGGCGCGCAGCCCGTAGCGCAGCACCGCGGGCTCGGGCAGCGGCGTGGTGATACCCGGGGTCAACCAGCCGGCGTTGCCCCAGGACGCGCCGGCCGCCACGCCCTTGCGGTCGACCACCGTCACCTGGACGCCCCGCTCCTGCAGGAACCATGCGGTGGCCAGCCCGACCATACCGGCGCCGATGACCGCGACGTTGCGGGGACTGGGCACAGAATCAGTGCCGGGCATCTCGTTCTCCTTCGAAGAGTGGGTCGGGGCAATCCTGGGTCCTGACACGCCGTGACGTCATTGTCTTCCCCGGCCAATGATCAGCCTGGCGATTGGCTGAAATGAACAACGCCCGGCACAATCGTCGGATGATCACGGTCGGCGATGTGGTGGCGGCGATCGGATCAGCGCTGCTGCGGATCGTCGTGCCCGCCGACGATCCGGAGGTCCGGGACGTGACCCTGGCGGAGCCGGACGAGGCCGTCGGCGACCCCGGCGACCTGATACTCGGGATCGGCGTCGGCACCCCCGACCAGGCGCTCACCCTCATCACGCGGAGCGCCGACGCGGGCGTGGCCGGCGTCGTCATCAAGTCGGCCCCGGCCACCCACCCGGCCGTGGTCGCGGCCGCCACCGAACGCAATCTGGCGCTGGTCGCGCTGCAGGGGCACGGTTCCTGGGCCCAGCTCGTCTGGCTGCTCCGCGGGGTGATAGACCGGGCGGCGGCACCCGGACTCGGCGGCATCGGCGACGCCGGTGTGTACGACCAGCTGTTCGCCCTCGCCGACGCGGTCGCCGCGGTCGTGGACGCCCCGGTCACCATCGAGGACGCGCACTCCCGCGTGCTCGCCTACTCGTCGCGCCAGGACCGCACCGATCCGGCGCGCGTCTCCACCATCGTGGGACGGCGGGTACCCGCGCACATCCTGGCCCACTACCGGTCCCGCGGGGTGTTCCGCAAGCTGGCCAAGGGCAGCGGCCCGATCTACGTACCGAAGGGCCCCGAGGGGATCCTGCCCCGCCTGGTCGTCCCCGTACGGGCCGGGGGCGAGCTGCTCGGCTCGATCTGGGCGGTCGTCGAGGGCCCCGTGCCGGACGAGCGCCTGCGCGCCCTCCAAGGCCCGGCGTCCGTGCTCGCGCTCCACCTGCTGCGGTTGCGCGTGCAGACCGACGTGGCCCGCCTGATCTCCGCCGACCGGCTGCGGGCCGCCCTGCGCGGACCCGCCCTTCCGACCGGTCAGGAACTCGACCTGCCCACCCCGCCATGGCGGGTCGTCGCACTCGGCACGCGGAACGCAACCAGCCAGGCGGTCCAGAATCTGGCGCTGTGGGAGTCGGTGGCCCGCCGACACGGGTGGCAGCAGCCGCGGATCGTGGACCTCGCCGGGATCATCTTCGCGGTGGTGGCCCACCGGGGGGATGCCCCGGGTTCGTGGTCGTGGCTGGTCCGGCTCGTCCGTGACCTTGCCGCGGACGAACCGGAACTGCTGGTCGCCTGCGGGGGCCTTGCCCGGGAGGTCGCCGAACTGCCGCGCTCGCGCGCCGAGGCGGCGGAACTGCTCTCGCTGCCCGAGTCGGCCCGGCCCAGCGGCCCGTTGCTGCGGTTCGAAGCCGCCTGGGCCGAGGTGGTGGTGCACCGAGCCGCCACCGCCGTCCCGTTGGACGACCTGTTGATCGGTGGCCCCCTGCCCGACCTCGTCGCGCACGACCGCAGACACGGCACCGAGTACGTGGTGACGCTCGCCGCGTGGCTCGACCGGCAGGGCGACCCGCGCGAGGCGGCGCGACAGCTGCACGTCCACCCCAACACGCTCCGCTACCGCCTGCGGCGGTTGGCCGAGCTGGTGGACATCGACTTCGACTCGCCCGGCACCCGACTGGCGCTGCAGATCCAACTCGCCGCGCTCCGGGCCGGCACGTTGCGCCGACCCGCCCGGTGAACCGTCGCCCCCACGCCGGAATGCGCCGAACCCGCCCGGGTACTCGACCCGGGAGCGGGGGGTGATCGACATGCCGGACAAGCACGAGGAAGCCGAGCGGATGCGGCCCGACGTGCCCTCCACCGTCGCCCGATCGGACGACAAAGCGGTACGGACCTACAAGAAGACCCTGGAATCGGCCGAGGAGACGTACGGCAAGGGCGAGCGGGCCCACCGCGCGGCGTTCGCCTCTCTGAAACACACCCATGAGAAGGTCGGCGACCACTGGGAGCCGAAGGAGCAGGCCGGTCCGTCGGACGTCCAGGCCGCCCGTGGTGCTCCGCAGGCGGTGACCGATCGGTATCCGACCGCCCAGGGCGTGGACGCGAACGCCTCGAAGGGGCATCTCGACGACGTCGCCCGGCGGGTGGGCATCGAACACCCGGAGGACATGAACAAGGGCGAACTCGTCGACGCCATCCGGCGGGCGAACGCCCGGGCCACGGCGCAGGCGCGGAAGAAGGATAAGTGACCGCGCCTGCGGAACTAGGCGTCCGTCCTCGGACGCCTGGCCACGACCACGGTGTCCAGCGCGTCGACCGTGCCGTCCTCGACCGGCACCGGTCGGCGGGCCGTCTCGGCGCGGCGGATCTCCAAGCCGACCAGCTCCGCCACGATCCCGTCGACCGTGTGCAGTACCGCTGCATCCTGTGGGCCGCCGATACCGTCGGCCAGGTTGGCCAGATCGTGACCGACGAAGAGCAGGCACCCGCCGGGCGCCAACGCGGACCGGGCCCGCCGCAGCACGGCGGCCAGATCCGCGGCGGGTAGGTGCAGATAGGCCAGCAGCACCAGATCGAACCCCCCTTCGGCGGGCTGGTAGGTGCGTACATCCGCGACCTGCCAGGTAACCTCCACCCCACGCTCCCGGGCCCACCGTCGCCCCCGTTCGACCGCGACCCGCGAGAAGTCCACGGCCGTGGTCCGCCAGCCTTGCTCGGCCAGCCAGATCGCGTTGCGTCCCTCCCCGGCGGCCAGATCCAGTGCCCTGCCCGGCCGCAGCCGCGTCACCTCCTCCACCACGAACCGGTTGGGCTGGGCGCTCCACACCAGCTCCGGTGCCGCCGCGTACCGGGCGTCCCACTCACTGCTGTTCATGACGCTTCTCCGCCTACTTCCTATCCGGCCGCGGACCGCAACGTCGGTTTGCGGCTTCCTGTCGAGGGTAGGCCGCGCCGGTGGGGCGGGAGTGGGCCAACTGGTCGGGCAGTGTGCGATTCACCCCGGCCGAACTGGCGCAGCCCGCAGACGAGGCGGAAGTGGTGGAACTGGTCCGGCGGGCTCGTGAGCGCGGAAGGCTACTGCGCCCCGTCGGGGCGGGGCACTCGTCCAGTCCGTTGGTGCGTACCGACGACATCCTGGTCGGCATGGACCGGTTGACCGGACCGATCCAGCACCACCGGGAGGGTGCCCTGGCCACGTTCCGCGCTGGGACCCGGCTGCGCGAGGTGGGCAAGAGCCTGTTCCAGGCCGGTCTGGCCATGGAGAACCTCGGCGACGTCGACTACCAGACCCTGGTCGGGGCGACCGCGACCGGCACCCACGGCACCGGGGTGCGGTTCGGCAACCTGTCCACCCAGGTCGTCGGTGTGCGTCTGGTCACCGGGCTCGGCGAGGTGCTGGACATCTCCGACCAGGAACATCCCCGCCTGCTGCCGGCGGCGCGGATGTCGCTGGGCGCGCTCGGCGTCATCACCCGCCTCACCCTGCGCCTGAAGGAGGTCTACGAGGTGGAGCGGACCGCCTGGTGCATGCCCGTCGACTGGACCCTGGCCCACCTCGAAGAGCTGCAGTCGCAGAACCGGAACATGGACTTCTACTGGTATCCGCGCAGCGACCTGACCCAGATCCGCATCCTCAACCGCCGGGGTGAGCAGCCGGGCTTCCGGCCGCCTACCCCACCCCGGCTGCACCGGGTCGGGCCCAGCCACGAGGAGATCCCGCAGCATCGGGAGCTGCGGTTCGACGAGATCGAGTACATGATGCCGGTGGAGGCGTTCCCGGCCTGCTTCGCCGAGCTCCGTCGCCGGATCAAGGAGCGGCACCGGGTCGGCGTGGGCTGGCGGGTCCTGGTCCGCACCATTGCCGCCGACGACATCTATCTCAGCCCCTCGTACCGGCGCGACACCGTCAGTATCGCCTGCCTGCAGAACGCCCACCTGCCGTACGACGAGTACTTCGCCGACGCGGAGGCGGTCTTCCTGGACCACGGCGGGCGTCCGCACTGGGGCAAGAAGCACTCCCTGACCGCGCCCCGGTTACGCCCCCTCTACCCCCACTGGGACACGTTCCGCGAGATCCGCAGGATGCTCGATCCCGACGGGGTCTTCCGCACGCCGTACCTCGCCGGCCTGCTCGGAGAGCACTGATGGCCGGATTCGGGCACACGATGTGGGCGGTTCCGGGAGGACACATACCCTTCCCGGGTAACGGCAGGGAGCCCGAATTCACCGCATTCGAGCAACTATGCGTACTCAACCCCGGCGACGAACCAGCCGAGATCGAGATCACCGTCTACTACTCCGACCAGGAGCCGGTGGGGCCGTATCCGCTGACGGTGCCCGCCCGGCGGATCCGCCACGTTCGCTTCAACGATCTGATCGACCCGGAGGCGATCCGGCTGGACCGACAGTTCGGCTGGGTCGTCCGGTCATCGGTGCCGGTCGTGGTGCAGTTCGTCCGTCAGGACACCCGCATCCCGGGTGCGTTGGGCCTGCTAGGCGGCATCGCCCACCCCGTTGACTAGCCGGCGTCCTCGCGCTCGGGCTCGGAGCGGACGGTGCGGGGCAACCTGCCCCGCACCGCCTGCCGAATGAGTCGGACGGCGTCCCGCCGACTCAGGCCGGTCGCCCGCAGCAGGTCCGTGCCGACAGTCCGGACCTGCGCCACAACCACGCCGCCGGAGAATCCGACGCCCGCCTCGTACGCTTGTCCGGCCGCGCTCGCCGCCCGCAGCGCCCGCTCGCGTGCCCGATCCGGGCCCTGTCCCCTCGTTACGGTGAGTAGCAGCTGCCGCACCGCTTCCCCGAGTTCGGCGACCGCGGTGGGCAGCTGCCGTGGCACGGGCTCGCGGTCTCGCAGCAGCGTCACCGAACGGCGCAGCAGCGGCCGACTGCTCTCCACCGCGCGCTCCAGGTGCTTGGCACCCGCCTCGTACCGGGCGAGTACCTCTCGGCGATGCCACCACAGGGGGGCGAGATTCGTGGCCTCGCGGGCACCCTGCAGGGCGGTCCGCAACCGGCCGAGCTTGCCGGTGAGGTCCCGGTTGCGGGCCAGTAGCCGATCGACTCGGTCCGCGTCCCCGGCGGCCAGCGCCCGGGCCGCTTCACGCAGTTGTCCGGCGAAGTCGGTGAGCATCGGCTGCCCCGCCCGTTCCACCAGCCGCAGTGGGTTGAGCGGCAGCAGCACCACCACCACGACGAGCCCGACCAGGGCGCCCACGACCCCGTTGACGAACCGTGGCAGTTCGAAGTCCGGGTTCTGCGGGGTCAGGGCACCGACCAGCACCGCGGTGCTGGATGCCTGGCTGACGAGCTGCCCGCTGCCGCTCAGCAGCATCGAGCCGTAGACGGCGAGCACCACCGCGAGCCCGGTCTGCCACGGGCCGATGCCGACGACGGCGATCAGCAGATCGCCGGCGGCGATGCCGATCAACACGCCGGCGACCCGCTCCAGCGAATGGCGCAGCCGCTGGCCGAGCGACGCGACGATCGCGCCGACCGCGGTGACGGGGGCGAAGACCGGCTCCGGGGTACGCAGCAGCTCGGCCGCGGCCAGCCACGCCAGCACCGCAGCGAGCCCGGCCTGCAGTGCGATGATCCCGTTGGCCCGCAGCCGCCGGGTCCGAGTGCGGGCCAAACGCTTGCCGCTTCGGCTGAACTCCTTCGATATCTGTGCGACGCGTCGCTGGTCGACGTCGGCCTTCGGCTCCGCCGGACGGCGCAGCCTCCGGGCGATGACCATGCCGACGAATACCCGGTTCGGACCCGCCCGGAACGGGGCCGACGAGCGGTTCCCTGGGTTGACGGGCTTTCCCTCGGGTAGAGAGCCGACATGAGGGCGAGTCTTCCGTTGGGCAGGATCGCCGGCGTCCCGGTCGGCGTCAACTGGAGTGTTCTGGTCATCTTCGTGTTGATCGCCTTCGGTCTGACGGCCACCCTGCTACCCAACGCCTACCCCGGCTACCCCGCCTGGGCGTACCTGCTGGTCGGGATCAGCGCGGCGTTCGTCTTCTTCGCGGGCCTGCTGGCCCACGAGGTCTCGCACGCGATACTCGCCAAACGCAACGGGTTGGAGGTCGGGGGCATCACCCTCTGGCTGTTCGGCGGGGTGGCCGAACTGCGGGGGGAACCCAGGAGCCCGGGGGCGGACCTGCGGATCGCCGGCGTCGGGCCCCTGGTCAGTCTGGTCATCGGACTCGGGTTCGCCGTGGTCGCCGTCGGGCTGGCGCTGGCCGGGGTGGAGGGGCTGGTCGTCGGTGCCTTCTCCTGGCTGGCCGGCATCAACGTCCTGCTGGCGGTCTTCAACCTGCTGCCGGCGGCACCCCTCGACGGCGGCCGGGTGCTGCGGGCCGCGCTGTGGAAGTGGCGTGGCGACCGCACCTGGGCGGCGATCGCCGCCGCCCGGGCCGGGCGGGTCTTCGGCGTGCTGCTGATCGTTCTCGGGCTCTGGCAGTTCCTGATCGGCGCCGGGTTCGGCGGGCTGTGGCTGGCCCTCATCGGCTGGTTCCTGATCGGGGCGGCGGCGGCCGAGGAACAGCAGGCGAGGGTGGGCAGCGCGTTGTCGGGTGTGCGGGTGCGGGACGTGATGACCGAGCGGCCGCAGACCGCCTCACCCGACCTGACCGTCGCCGACTTCGTCGACCACTATCTGTTCGCCTACCGGCATTCGACGCTGCCGCTCGCCGAAGACGGTCAGCCGGTCGGCCTGGTCACCCTCGACCGGGTGCGCCGGGTGCCGGCCGAGCAGCGCGCCGCGACCCCGCTGCGGGAGGTCGCCTGTCAGGCGGACGAACTCGTCACGGCCGGGCCCGACGAGCCGTTGTCCGACCTGCTGCCCCGTCTCAGTGAGTGCTCGGACGGCCGAGCGCTGGTGGTTTCCGAGGGGGCGCTGGTCGGCATCGTCTCGCCCAGCGACATCAGCCGTGCGGTCCAGCGCAGCAGTCTGCGGCAGGGGACGAACGCCGAACGGCCGGCGCGCTGGACGGAGTAGGAGCGGCCCTGCGATGCACGGGCGACGAGACAGCCCACCCTCGCCGGCACCTCATCGGGCCGGCCGCCGTAGGCTTTGAACCATGCGCCAAGAGTGGCATGAGCTGAGCCATCCCCACGTGGGCCACCCCGGCCTGCGGACCCCCCGCCCGACCGCCGACTCGGCGGAGGACGCCGTGTTGGGGCTCGATCGTTGGCGCAGCCTGCCCCGGGCGCAGACCCCGCCCTGGCCCGATCCGGCACAGGTGGACGAGGTGTGCCGGGTGCTCGAGAACGTGCCGTCGATCGTGGCACCGTACGAGGTCGACCTGCTGCGCCAGCGGCTGGCCGAGGTCTGCGAGGGCAAGGCGTTCCTGCTCCAGGGGGGCGACTGCGCAGAGACCTTCGTCGACAATACGGAAAGCCATCTGCTGGCGAACGCGCGTACGCTGCTGCAGATGGCCGTGGTGCTGACCTACGGCGCGTCCATGCCGGTCGTCAAGGTCGCCCGGGTAGCGGGTCAGTACACCAAGCCTCGCTCGTCCCCGGTGGACGCGCTGGGGCTGCCGTCGTACCGCGGAGACATGATCAACTCGCTGGAGCCGACGCCGGAGGCACGGGTCCCCGACCCGCAGCGCATGATCCGCGCGTACGCGAACTCGGCGGCGGCAATGAACATGCTCCGCGCCTACGTGTCCGGTGGCCTCGCGGACCTGCACGCGGTGCACGACTGGAACAAGGACTTCGTGCGCAACTCGCCGGCCGGCGAGCGGTACGACGCGATCGCCCGGGAGATCGATCGGGCCCTGGCCTTCATCCGGGCGTGCGGGCTGACCGACGAGGAGACGTTGCGCACCGTCACCCTCTACTGCTCCCACGAGGCGCTGGCCTTGGAGTACGACCGGGCGCTGACCCGGGTCAACGACGGACGGGCGTACGGGCTGTCCGGCCACTTCCTCTGGATCGGCGAACGCACCCGGCAGATCGACGGTGCGCACATCGACTTCGTCTCCCGCATCGCCAACCCCATCGGGGTCAAGATCGGTCCTTCCACCACCCCGGAGCAGGCGCTCGAGTTGTGCGAGAAGCTGAATCCGGACAACGTGCCGGGACGACTCACGCTGATCAGCCGGATGGGCAACCATCGGGTCCGGGATGTGCTGCCGCCGATCGTGGAGAAGGTGACCGCCGCCGGGGCGAAGGTGGTGTGGCAGTGCGACCCGATGCACGGCAACACCCATGAGTCGTCGAACGGCTACAAGACCCGCCACTTCGACCGCATCGTGGACGAGGTGCTCGGCTACTTCGAGGTGCACCGGGAGCTGGCGACCCATCCCGGCGGCCTGCACGTGGAGTTGACCGGTGAGGACGTCACCGAGTGCCTCGGTGGCGCCCAGGGCATCGACGACCTCGACCTGCCCGACCGGTACGAGACCGCCTGCGACCCGCGGCTGAACACCCAGCAGTCGTTGGAGTTGGCCTTCCTGGTCGCGGAGATGCTGCGTGGCTGAGCGAATGATCGATCTCCGTTCCGACACGGTGACTCGGCCGACCGCGGGCATGCGTGCGGCGATGGCCGAGGCCGAGGTCGGCGACGACGTGTACGGCGAGGATCCGACGGTCAACGCGTTGGAGGCCGAGGTCGCGGCGCTGTTCGGGCACGAGGCGGCGCTGTTCGCGCCGAGCGGTTCGATGTCCAACCAGATCGCCCTGCAGGTGCTGGTGCCGCCGGGGTCGGAACTGCTCTGCGACGCGGACGCGCACGTGGTGACCTACGAGCTCGGTGCCGCCGCGGCGTACGGCGGGATCTCTTCCCGCACGTGGCCGGCGACCGGGGCCGACCTGGACCCGGCGGCGGTGGCCGCCATGATCCGGCCGGACGGGTACTACGCCGTGCCGACCCGGGCGATCGCGGTCGAGCAGACCCACAACCGGGGCGGTGGCGGCGTGATTCCGCTGCCGGCCCTGCAGGAGTTGCGGCGTGTCGCCGACGAGGCCGGGGTGGCGGTGCACTGCGACGGTGCCCGCATCTGGCACGCGCACGTCGCGGACTCGGTGCCGCTGGCGACCTACGGCCGGCTTTTCGACACGGTCTCGGTCTGCCTGTCCAAGGGGCTGGGCGCGCCGGTCGGGTCGTTGGTCGTGGGCAGCGCGGAACGGGTCGACCGGGCGCGTTGGATCCGCAAGCGGATGGGCGGCGGCATGCGCCAGGCCGGTATCCTCGCCGCCGCCGGTCGTTACGCCCTGCGGCATCACATCGCCCGCTTGGCCGAGGACCACGCCCGAGCCGCTCGCCTGGCGGAGGCGCTCGCGCCGTTCGGTGTGGTGGCCGGGGAGGTGCGCACCAACATCGTGCCGCTGGATCTCACCAAGGCCCCGTTTGACGCGGCCGAGCTGGCCGAGGCGGCCCGATCCGGGGGTGTGCTGGTCTCGGTGCTCGGCCCGCGTTTCGCGCGCCTGGTCACCCACATGGACGTGGACGACGATGCGATCGACCGCGCCATCGCGGTTCTGACGGAGATATTCCGCGGTTGACCGACGAGAACGGATCCGGTACGCGGGTCCGTTCCTTCTTATCAATCAAGTCTTTCGGTCGCCCGCTGCCTTGCTAGCCTCTGCCTTGTGCTGCCCGAGTTGTAGGCAATCATTCATTTTATTTTGAAATTTACTTTTTGGTCGGTTTGTCGGGTCGGCGAGCGAAACGGGGGTCTGTCGTGAGCCAGACAGATGCTGGTGAGAAACCCCGGGGCACCACGGGGGCCGCCACGGTCGGACCGAACCCCACCTCCGAGGTGGTCCCGGCCGTGGCGAAACGACCGGACGAGCGCCGACTCGGCATTCGACGGATGCATCAGGTGTTCGAGGCCGCCTGCGACCACGGCCCCACCCGCGTCGCGCTGGAGTGCGACAGCGAACGGCTGACCTATCTGGAGCTCGATCAGCGCGCCAACCGGCTCGCCCATCACCTGCGCGACCTCGGGGTGCGCACCGGTGCGCGGGTGGCCCTGCTGCTGCCGCGGTCGGTCGACATGTACGTGGCACTGCTGGCGGTCGGCAAGGCGGGAGCCGCGTTCGTGCCGATCGATCCCGCCTCACCCGCCGATCGGATCGCCTACATCGCCGAGGACGCCGATGTCGACCTGCTGCTCACCTCCTCCGTACTCGCCGACGGCACGGTCGGGCTGAATCGGCGGATCCTGCTGATGGACGACTGCCGCGACGCGTCGGCCGCGGCACCGGGCAGCCGACCGCAGCTAGAGGCAGACGACGCGCTCGACCCCGATCCGACCGCGTACGTCATCTACACCTCCGGGTCCAGCGGTCGCCCCAAAGGGGTCGAGGTGGCCCAGTCGAGTATCTGCAACTTCCTCGACGTGGTGCCCGCGGTCTACGACGTCCGCCCGAGCGACCGGGTCTATCAGGGCATGACGATCGCCTTCGACTTCTCCATCGAGGAGATCTGGCCCACCTGGGCGGTGGGGGCGACCCTGGTCGCCGGTCCCACCGGCGTCGGGCGTCTCGGCGCCGAGCTGGCCGATTTCCTCGAGGAGAGAGAGATCACCGTCTTCTACTGCGTGCCGACCCTGTTGGCCACGATTCCGCGGGACCTGCCCCGCATCCGCACACTGCTGGTCGGGGGAGAGGCGTGCCCCGGACGGCTGGTCGAGCGATGGAGTCGCCCCGGTCGCCGGATCCTCAACACCTACGGGCCGACTGAAGCGACCGTCACGGCGACCTGGTGTGAACTCCGTCCCGGTCGGCCGGTCACGATCGGCCGGCCGCTGCCGACGTACTCGGTCGTGCTGCTCGACGAGCAGCGGCGGTTGGTCCCCGACGGGGAGGTAGGTGAGATCTGCATCGGCGGCCCGGGCGTCGCGCGGGGCTATGTCGGGCGGCCGGAACTCACCGCCGACCGATTCATCGAGCACGCGCTGGCCGCGCCCGGCGGACGGCTCTACCGCACCGGCGACCTGGGCCGCCTGACCGAGGACGGCGAGATCGAATACCTCGGCCGGGCGGACGCCGAGGTCAAGATCCGCGGGCACCGGGTCGACCTCGGTGAAATCGAGAACGTCCTGCTGGAGGACCCGGAGGTGGCCGAGGCCGTGGCGGCCCTCGTCCCGGTCGCGGACGATCCGGCCGCGGCGCGGGAGCTCGCCGCCTATGTGGTCCGGGCCGACGGCGCGGAGGTGGCCGACGACACCCGTCCGACCGAGCGCGGCGACGGCGCGAACGAGACGCTGGTACGGCGGCTGTGCGAGCAGTTGCACAGCCGCCTGCCCGGATACATGGTGCCCGCGTTCCTCGACGTCCTCCCCGCGCTGCCCACCATGCCCAGCGGCAAGGTCGACCGCAAACAGCTGCCCGCGCCGTGCCGGCGGCTCGTGCGCAGCGCGGGCCCGGTGGTGGCGGCTGACGGGGCGCTCGAGGAACAGGTCAGGGCGGCGTGGGCCGAGGCCTTCGGCATCGCGCCGGACTCGCTGTCGGTCGAGGCGAACTTCTTCACCGACCTGGGCGGACACTCGCTGCTCGCGGCCAAGGTGGTGTCGCTGCTGCGCGCTCGCGGTGCGGGAGCCGGTCCCGCACTGCGCGACGTCTACGAGCATCCGACGATCCGGGACCTGGCCCGACACCTCGCCGCGGCCGCCCCGGCCGATCGGCGGGAGGCGACACCCCGTCCCGAGCCGCTGCGCCACTCCGGTCGCCGCATCGCCGCGGCCGGGGTCGGCCAGGCCGCAGCGATCTACCTGCTCCTACTGCTCATCACCTTGCCCGTCTCGTACGTATACACCTGGCACGACGGTCGGGTCTCCGTTCGGGTGCTCCTCCAACTCCTGGTGGCGGTGCTGTTCAGCTATCTCGGCGTGCGTTGGGTGCTGCCGGTGTTGCTCGCCCGGCCACTGGCCGCCGGTCTCCGACCCGGACGGTATCGGCTGTGGGGAGCCACCTACCTGCGTATCTGGACCCTCAACCTGCTGATGACGATCGGGCCGCTCCCGGTACTCAGCGGCTCCCCGCTGATGGCGCCCTACCTGCGGCTGCTCGGCGCCCGGGTGGGGCGGCGGACCACGATCGGCACCAGTGCGATCGGCCTGCCCACCATGCTCTACCTCGGCGATGACGCCTCGGTCGGCTACGGCGCCTCGATGCGTCCCTGGCAGGTGGCCGACGGCTGGGTGACGGTCGCGCCCATCGTGCTCGGGCCGAATGCCTACGTCGGCGCGAACGCGGTCCTCGAGCCGGGCACCAAGGTCGGGGAGAACGCGGCACTCGGCGAGCAGTCGGTGCTCGGCCAGGGCGAAACCGTCCCGCCCGGGCAGCGGTGGGCGGGTTCCCCGCCGAGCGCCGCCCGACTCCCGGAGACCGTCGAGACCATGCTCCGGGCCGAGCCGTTGCCGGGCTGGCGCGTGTCCCACGTCCTCGCCGCGCTGCTCGGCCTGATGCTGCTGGAGGTCGGCGTGATCGCCATGCTCGCCCCGAGCATGGCGTTGGTCTGGTGGGCACTGCTCGAATACGGGGTACTCGCGGGACTGGTCGCGACGTTGCCCGCCGGTCCCGTGTACGTCGTCACCGTGTGCGCCCTGGTGGGCCTCGGCAAACGCATCGTGCTGCCGCGTGTCCCGGTCGGCATTCACCCACTGCGCTCAGGGTTCGGCATCCGCAAGTGGATCGCAGACAAGCTGCTCGAGTACAGCCTGATGCTCACCAACTCGCTGTACGCGACGCTCTACACCGTCCCGTGGCTGCGGTTGCTGGGCGCCCGGGTGGGACGCGGTGCCGAGGTCTCCACCGTCGCGCATATCGACCCGAATCTGCTCGTGCTCGGCGCGGACAGCTTCGTCGCCGACATGGCCAGTGTCGGCGCGGCCACGTTCGCGAACGGACGCGTGGCGTGCCGGCCCACCATCGTGGGCGAGCGGGCGTTCGTCGGCAACGCGGCGTTCGTGCCGGCCGGCACCGAAGTCGGTCCGAACTCCCTGATCGGCGTGAGCACCGTGCCGCCCTCCGACGGCGTCCCCGAGGGCACGTCCTGGCTGGGCTCACCGGCGATGCACCTCCCGGTGCGGCAGAGCAGCGGCTCCTTCACCGAGAGCGAGACCTTCCGCCCTCCGCGCAGGCTGGTCGTGCAGCGGCTGATCGTCGAGTTCTTCCGGGCCACCCTGCCCGCTTCGCTGCTGGGGGCCAGCGCCTATCTCTACCTGCTGGCTCTCTCGGAGCTGGCCCGGGGCCGGGATCTCACGCTGCCGGCGTTGCTCTCACCGTTCGTCACCGTGGTGCTCGCCGTAACGGTCATCGGATTCTGCGCGGCGACCAAACGCAATCTGATCGGCGTCTACCGGCCGCGGATCGAACCGCTGTGGAGCAACTTCGTCCGCCGGTCGGAGTTCGTCACCGGCCTCTACGAGGCGGCCGCCGTGCCGGCCGGAATCGGACTGCTCACCGGGACCCCGTTCCTGCCGCCGTTGCTGCGCTGGTTCGGCGTCCGGATCGGCCGACGTACCTGGATCGGAACCACCTACATCACCGAGTTCGACCTGGTGGAGATCGGCGACGACGCGATCCTGGGCACCGAGGTCTCGTTGCAGACCCATCTGTTCGAAGACCGGGTGATGAAGATGTCCGCCGTGACCGTCGGCGCCGGCGCGACCATCGGGACCCGCGCCATCGTGCTGTACGACGCGGTCGTCGACGACGACGTCTCACTCGGCTCGCTCTCCCTGCTCATGAAGGGCGAACACCTTACCGCCGGCAGTCAGTGGCGGGGAATCCCCGCACAAGGCGCGACACCGATGGCCGCCTGACAATCTACAGGAGACAGGACGTGAACCGTGAACCGTCGGAGACCGGCACGGCTGGGGCATCGGCCCGACCACCCGCGCTCGTCCATCGGGTGCCGGCTGCCTTCGATCGATGGTTCCGATCCGCCGGACGCCCGCGGCGACAGCCGCCGCTGGCGCTGGTGTACCGCGGGCCGGCGTCCCTGCCCGGTTGCCCGGAAGCGGTGGCGGCGCTGTTGAAGTGCAGCCGGTGGGGGTTCGACGTGCGTTACGTCGGACCGGACGCGGATCTGCCGTTGTCGAGGCGGACGCTGGCCGAGGCGACGCTCTACGCGCAGCCGGGCGGGGATGAGCTCGATGACGCCTATCGCCACCTGCGTCGCCACCGCCGGGCCATCCGGCAGTTCGTCCGCTCCGGTGGCCGGTATCTCGGGTTCTGTCTGGGCGGCTACCTGGCCGGGGCCACCCCGGGCCTGGCGCTGCTACCGGGTGACAGCGACCAGTACATCGCCTCGCCCGGCGCGACCGTCCGGTCGACGGAGAGCACCCTGGTGCAGGTCGACTGGCGGGGCCGGCGGCGGACGTTGTTCTTCCAGGACGGACCGTGCTTCTCGACGCGTGCGGACGACGGGGTGCGGGTGCTCGCCACCTACCCGAACGGTACGGTCGCCGCGCTGGTCGTCGGCTTCGGGTCCGGGCGGGTCGGGGTCGTCGGCCCGCATCCCGAGGCCACCGCGGACTGGTACGCCGACGCCGGGCTGGTGGCCGACGAGCGACTCGGTCTCGACCTCGGTCTGGAACTGGTGGATGCGGTGATGCGGTCATGACCGGATCGGCGGTGGCCGGTGTCACCCGGCCGAACGACATCCCGGGCCAGGGGGTGGCGGGGGTGAACGCAGCGCGAGGTGTGGTCCTGCTCGGCATGATCGCGTTGCACTCGCTGTACCCGGTCGGCGCGGAGGGTCGACCGACCTGGTCGGCGGCCGTCCTCAACGGTCGGGTGGCCGCCGCGTTCGCGGTGCTGGGCGGGATCGGCATCGCGTTTCTCACCGGCCGCCGGCGGGTCCGGCGCGCGGGCGGCGGGCGGGCAGTGCTCCTCCTCGGCGGCCAGGCGCTGGGGATCGGGACACTCGGCCTGCTCCTCGGCTACACCGATCCGTCGTTGGCCACGGTGATCCTGCCCTACTACGCGATGATGGCCGCGCTGGCGCTCCCTCTGGTGTTCCTGCCGACGTGGGTGATCGCCGTGCTCGGCCTGGTCTTCGCCACCGGGATGCCGGCGCTCAGTCATGTCCTGCGGCCTCGGTTGATCGATCCGGTGGTGGGCAATCCGACGGTCGGCTTCCTGATCGAGCATCCGGTGGCGTTGCTCGTCGAGCTGTCGCTGACCGGGATGTACCCGGCGTTGCCCTGGATGGCCTATCTGTGCGCCGGTCTGGTCGTCGGGCGGCTGGACCTGTCCCGGACGCGGATCGCCTTCACCCTGTTGGCCGTCGGCACGGCGTTCGCGGTCGGTGCGTCGGCCGTCTCATGGCTGCTGCTGAACCGGTACGGGGGACTCGATCGACTGACGGCCGCCGATGGCCCGACGAACACCATCCTCACTTTCGGTGGAACCGGCAGCACACCGACCTCCACCTGGTGGTGGCTTGCGGTGTGCGCCCCGCACACGGGTACACCCTTCGATCTGCTGCACACCACCGGAACGGCCGTCACGCTGCTCGCCGTGCTGCTGCTCGCCGGTCACGTCACCCGCTCCGTTCCGCGGCGGCTGGTCGCGGCGGTGCGGGAGCCGTTGGCCGCGGCCGGGGCGCTGCTGTTCGTGCTCTACCCGGTGCACATCGTCTACCTCAACTCCACGTTGGACGCCTATAACCCGACGACCGGATACCTGGTGCAGGTCGCAATGGTGTTGATCATCGGGATGACGGTACGGCTCGCCGTGCGCCGCGACCGTGAAGACGACCTCGAGGCTACGATGAGCGATGGAGTGCGAGGGCGGGCGAGATGGTGGCGACACGGGTCGCGCCCGGCCCCTTCGCGACCGGTCGAGGTGGTCGTGTCCCCGATAGATCCGTGAGGGTCCACGATCGAGGATCCTACGAAGCCGGTGGTGTCGCCGCCGTCATCACCGGTTACGGCGCGGGGCGGCTCGGCCTGGTCGGCCCACATCCGGAGGCGGACCGGTCGTGGCATGTCGGCACCGGGCTGACCAACCCCGACGGCGTCCGCTTCGACCTGGGTCACGACTTGATCGAGAGCACCGGGGTCCACCCGTCGGGGAGATGATTGCCCGCGACAATCATCCGGTATGAGACGCTTTGTCGGGTTTGTGATGTGGTGTTCCTGAACCTAACCTGCTATTAGGTGTTCCTGCCCGTATGTCCGATTCGCCGGACCGATCGGCGCGGAATGCGGGGCGGGTGGGGGGCGTTGTATCAGGTCGATGCCCCGCCGGTGAGTGCGGCTCGGGTCGGGTGAGCCCCGGCCGAGGGGCCTGGGACGGCGGTCGCGGAATGCCGGGTGGTCGGGTGGTGTTGTACTGACCGCGGCCCGGTAGGGCGATGGCCCGGGGCCTGGGACGGCGGTATGCCGGGTGTTTCGCCCTCTCTGTTTTTTCTTCGTGGGTTCGGGTTCTGTTTCTTTCCCGGCTGATCGATTCTTTTCTCTGTTTCTTTTTGTGCTTGTTTTCGTGGAAGGGACCATCATGACTGTTTTCGGTCGGTGGCTCCGGGCCATCGGTGAGACTTCTGCTGTTCGTAACGCGGCGTTGGGTGTGGGTGCTCTGGCGTTGGCCGGTGGTGCGCTGGCGGGTCCGGCGGCCTCGG
>DASVCA010000164.1:0-5483 GCA_036381835.1 Micromonosporaceae bacterium | reverse complement strand
GGTCGCGGGCGGACCCCACTGGGCCAGCCCCGAGGCGGTCATCGCCGCCCAGCCGGGTTCGAGGGTGCAGTCGAACATGTCCCCGTCGGTGTAGTGCTCGACCAGGAACCCGTCGGGATCGCGCCAGTAGTCGAAGATCTGGCTGCCCTGGATGTGCCGGCCGATTCCCCACGAGCGGTCGTAGCCCTGCTCCAGCAGGTATTGGCCGCCCGCCGCCAGGACGTCCAGGTCGCTGACCTCGTAGGCGGAGTGCACGTACCGGTTGGACGGCCCTAGCGTCACGGCCAGCGTGTGGTGGTCGCTGGGGGCGCGGCCCCGGTCGCAGCGGATGAACGCCATGGTCGGGCCCCGATCGCGCTGCCCGGCGTAATAGAGGAAGTCGCTGACGATCAGCCCGAGGTGTTCCAGGTACCAGTCCAGGGTCCGGCGGAACCGGGTGGTCTGGAGCACCACGTGCCCGACCCGCCGCACGGTGGCGGGCACCCGCGGCGGACGCTGGGGGGCGTTGATCCGCGGCGCGTCGTCACCGAAGTTGTGGACCAGCGGCGCCGGGGACGGCAGTGCCATCAGGTCGCGGGTATCGGACACAACCCGGACCCGCAGCCCGCTCGGGTCGGTCAGGTTGACGGCGGACCCGCCCAGGCTCTCGGGCAACTCGGCCACCGTGGCGCCGGCCGCGTCGGCCAGGCGCGCCAGGTCGGCCCGGTCGGCGGCGCGGAACGCCGGCCCCAGGAAGCGCGACTTCTCCCCTTTGCGGATCAGGACGCACGGGGCGCCCGGTTCGGATCCGCGCAGGTGCAGCTCGGTTGCGGTTGTCAACGCCACATTGAACCCGAACGCGCGGGCGAACACCTCCGCCCGGTCCAGATCGGGCTTCTGGAACTCCAGCCACGCCAGCCCGTCAACCTTCACCACCGGCGAGGCGGCCCGTCCCGGATGCTCGCCCGGCAGCGCCTCGAACTCGCTGTGCAACCCGGTGTGCGGATCACTCACTGCGGCTCTCCCGTCTCCTGATGAAAACGTCACTAGCGACGTTAGCATCACTTGCCGGTAGAGTGACGATTCGATCAGGAGTGAACCGACGCGTAGACTGGCCGGGTCACCAGGGGGAGGGGTGCGATGTCAGAGCGGAACGGCGGTACGGGCAACCGCACCGACAGGCGCAAAGCCCGCACCCGGGCCGCGCTCATCAGCGCCGCCCAGACGCTCATCGCCCAAGAGAACCTGAACGTCCCGATCCTGGAGATCACCCAGGCGGCCGACGTCGGGCTCGGGTCCTTCTACAACCACTTCGACAGCCGCGAGCAGCTGTTCGACGCCGCGATCGAAGAGGCCCTCGACCGCCACGGAGCCCTCCTCGACGCGGTCACCGCCGGCCTGGCGGACCCGGCCGAGGTCTTCGCCCAAGCCTTCCGGCTCACCGGCCGTCTGCACCGCCTGTACCCCGAGCTCAGCAAAGTCCTGCTGAACAGCGGCCTCGGCCTGATCACCTCCGACAAGGGGCTGGCCCCCCGGGCCCACCGTGACATCATTGCCGGAATGCGGACCGGACGCTTCAACGCGATCCGCGACCCCGACCTCGCCCTCACCATCGCTGGCGGCGCCGTCCTGGCCCTCGGCCGCCTCCTGCACGACCATCCCGAACGCGACGCAGCGCAGGCCACCGACCACATCACCGAAGACCTGTTGCGCATGTTCGGCCTGACCGCCGCCGAGGCCACCGAGATCTGCGCCCGCCCCCTCCCGGACTTGGTTTCGCGGACCATCACCGTCTGGTCGAGGGACTCCTCGTGAGCCGTCGATGCCCCCATGCAGGAAGGTCAAGGCTGGCTGTTCGATCTGACGTTGAGTAGGACCTTCCCGAAATTGCCTCCCGCGCCGACGTAGGCGTGCGCGTCGGCTACCCGGTCGATCTGGTGACGCTGATCGATGATGGGACGAATCTCTCCGCGCTCGACCAGGGGGAGGAGGTCTTGGACCGTTCCGGCAACGATGTCTCGCTTCTGGTCCGCTGGCCGGGCGCGGAGGGTGGAGCCTCGCAAGTTGAGCCGGCGGCGCATCAGGCAGGATAGGTCGATTTCCGCCTGAGAACCTCCCTGAAGGCCGATGACCAGCGCGGTTCCGTCGTTCGCCAATGCGTCCATATTGCGTTGCAGGTAGTTGGCGCCCACGCAGTCCAAGAGCACGTCGACGCCGCGGCCGCCAGTGGCCTGCCGTACTTCGGCGACGAAGTCTTGGCGTCGGTAGTTGATCGCGAGCTCCGCGCCCAGTTCGATGCAGCGGGCGGCTTTCTCCGGGGAGCCGACGGTGACCAGGGGTACGGCACCGAAGGCCCGGATGACCTGGATGGCGGTGGTGCCGATCCCGGAGCCGCCACCGTGGACGAGTACCTTCTGCCCCGCGCGCAGGCCGGCGTCGCGGATGAGGTTCGAGTAGACCGTGCACAAGGTCTCCGGCAGCGCCCCGGCGTCCGCCAGCGGGATGCTCTTGGGCGCTGGCATGATCTGCTCTGCCGGCACCGCGACGAATTCGGCGTATGCTCCGCCGGTCACCAGCGCCATCACCGGGTCGCCGACGCCTACGGTCGAGACCCCTGCGCTGACCTCGGCTACGATCCCAGAGCATTCGAGGCCCAGAATGGGGGAAGCGCCGGGCGGTACCGGATATCGGCCTTCCCGCTGCGCCAGATCCGCTCGATTGACCGCGGTGGCGGTGACGCGGACCAGTACCTCGCCGGCGGCCGGCCGCGGGGTCGCGGTCTCACCCCAGCTCATGGTCTCGGGGCCGCCGGTCCCGTCACAGATCACTGCTCTCACTTCATCACCTTTCCCCCACCGCGTTGCCAGCGCGCCCGCGTAGCGGCCGATCGGCGTGCGCGCCGTCGATGACGAACACCTCGTTCATGGTCGTCTCCCGTCCCGTCCGGTTCAGGTGAAGGCGTTGATGCCCGTCAGGGCACGGCCAACGGTGAGCGTGTGGACTTCGACGGTGCCTTCGTAGGTCAGCACCGATTCGAGGTTGCCGGCATGGCGGAGCGGCGAGTACTCGGTGGTGATGCCGGAACCGCCGAGGATGGTGCGGCACGTTCGTGCGATCTTGAGGGCTTCTCGCACGTTGTTGAGCTTGCCGACGCTCACCAGCACGGGCGTCAGCGTCCCGGCGTCCTTGGCGCGGCCCAGGTGCAGAGCGAGCAACTGAGCCTTGATCAGCTCGACGGTCATGTCGGCGAGCTTCTTCTGGGTGAGCTGGTAGCCGGCGATCGGCCCGGTGAACTGCACCCGGCTTAGGGCGTACTCCTGGGCGGTCTCGATACAGTCGCGGGCGGCACCGACGACTCCGTTGACGATCCCGAACCGGGCCTCGTTGAGGGCGCGGAGCGGTCCGGAGAGCCCAAGCGCACCGGGCAGGACCGCATCCGCTGGTAGCCGGACGTCGTCGAAGGACAGTCCCGAGGTGACCGAGGCCCGCATGGAGAGCTTGTTCTTGATCGCGGTGGTGGTGAACCCGCGGGTGCCCTTGGGGACCAGGAAGCCGCGGATCCCCTCGCTGGTCTGCGCCCACACCACGGCGACATCGGCGATCTCTCCGTTGGTGATCCACATTTTCGATCCGTTGAGGATCCAGTCGGTGCCGTTTCGCTTGGCGTGAGTGCGCATGCCGGCGGGGTCGCTGCCGAAGTCGGGCTCGGTGAGCCCGAAGCAGCCGATCGCGCGCCCCGCGGCCATCGCCGGGAGCCACTGCTGCTTCTGCTCCTGTGAGCCGTGTCGGTGGATGCTGTACATGGCCAGGGAGCCCTGGACGGACACGAAGCTGCGGATGCCGCTGTCGGCGGCTTCGAGCTCCATGCAGGCCAGCCCGTAGCTCGTGGCGTTGAGGCCCGGGCAGTCGTAACCGTCCAGGTGCATGCCGAGGAGGCCGAGGTTGCCGAACTCGACGGCGAGGTCACGGGGCAGGACGCCTTCGTCGAACCAGCGTCCGATGTTGGGTTTGAGGTGCTCGTCGGCGAACCGGCGCGTGGTGTCGCGGATCGCGCGTTCCTCGTCACTCAACAGAGCGTCCAGGTCGGCGAGGCTCCCGGCCGGCACAGGGCTGTGGCCGTTGGATGCGTGCAAAGTGATATCTCTTTCTGAAAATGCCACGTGGTGCCGCTGGGCGCGGGACACGTGGATGAAATCGAAGTGCAAGGGCCGACCCACGCTGGTTCCGGCATGGGTCATGGGGCTCAGGTGAGCCTGCGGTGGCCCCAGGCGCTGATGTGGTCGTACTGGGCGACCTCCCAGTCGTCATCGACCTCGACGGCGCCCCACCCGAACTCGTAGTCGAATCCGCCGGGGGTGGTGGCGTAGAAGGAGAACATGCGGTCGTTGGGGTGGCGGCCCAGGCTGCGCGGAATCCGCAGCTTCGCATCCAGCGCCCGGTCGAACGCCAAGCCGACCGCGTCCATCTCATTGGCCTGGATCATGAAGTGCAGGAGGTTCTTGGCGTAAGTGGACCGTTCCGGTCGCCGCACCAAGGCGATGCTGTGGTGGCGGCGGTTACAGTGCAGGAACACCGCCCGTGATTCGCCGTTGGGCGTCTCCTCCGACGAGCCGTCGCTGAGTTCGAACCCCAGGACGTCCAGCCAGAACGTCTGCGCCTCGGTCAGGTCGTCGACCATCAGGACCGCGTGGCCGAGTCCCTGCAGGCCGGTCAGGAAGCCGTTGGGAACGGCCGGGGAGTGGAACGGCACCCGGGACTGGACGGGGGAGGCGGCGACCTCGACCTGGACGCCGCCCGGGGCTGTGAAGCAGATCAGCTCACCGACGTGGCGCCGCTTTCGCAGCGCGGCGCCGGCGTCGGTGACCGTGATCCCGGCGTCCTCGATGCGCTCGCGCAGGTCGGCGAGAACCGCCGGTGTTCTGGCGACCAGCCCGATGACGGCGACGTCGTCGCGCTCGCCGGGCTGGACCTGGAACCGGCTGTACCACTTGTCCATGCGGTAGCACCGTGTGCCGTCGTGCAGCACCGGGCCCGGCATGAAACCGATCGTGTTCCGCATGAACCGGTCCCAATGATCGAGGTCGGTGGCGTCGATCACGAGGTATCCGAGCTGGAGGTCTTCCTTCACCGCTGCTTCCCTTGCTAGGCGGGGTGGTGGTCAGGTTGCGGCGGATGGCGCCGCGCCGGTGGTCGTGGGTGCGACCGCGAGATGCTCGCGCTTGTCAGCCGTCGTTCTCCTCGACGTCCTGATAGCTCGTCAGGTAGCGGAAGTCCTCCCGTATCGGGGCGAAGACGTCGACGTTGAGCACGACCTCATCGCCGATGGGCTGCGCCGAGTGGGGGACGTCGGCGGGGATCCGCAGGACGCTGCCGGCTTGGAGCACGAACGTCTCGTTCCCGGCGGTCATCTCCAGCGTCCCGGTGAAGACGAAGCTGAGCTGGTCGAACGGGTGCGAGTGCGGCCCGCGGGTCCGGAAGCCCGGTTCGAACCAGTTGACGGTGAC
>DASVCA010000163.1:0-14125 GCA_036381835.1 Micromonosporaceae bacterium | reverse complement strand
ACACAGGACGACAGACTTGGAAAGCGTGTTGGGGGCAACCCCTCACGAGTTCGAATCTCGTATCCTCCGCCAGCCTGACCAGGCAAAACGTTAAGGGCCGGCCCCGTCGGGGCCGGCCCTTGCGTCGTTATGAAGCGTACTCAGGACGGCACCGATCTGGTCCGCCCGCCGCAGCGGCCCACCGCCGCCACCACTCCGCCTCATCGGGCTCTCCGGTGGCCCTGGCGAGCGCCTCGATGACCGCGGCCGCCGCCGGGACGTGTGGGATCTCGACCGTGGCGATCAATCGATCGAACTCGTCTCGGCGGTGTCGCATCACTTCACCGATCAGTTCCCGACCCGCCTCGGTCAGCGCGAGCCAGGCGACCCTACGGTCCGGGGGAGCCTGGTACCGGCTGACCAGCCCGCGTCGGATCAATCGATCACATGCCCGGGAGATGGTGGACGGGCGGACCGCCTGCTCAACCGCCAGGTCGATCGTCCGTTGCGGCCCCCGGCCGGCCAGCACCACCAAAATCCGGTACTGCGGGAAGGTCAACTCCGCCCCGGCTGCGGCGAGGCTCCGTACGGTTATCGCGATCAGCGCCCGGCTGATCGACATCAGGCTGTCCAGCAGGTGTTCCCGATCCGGGCTGCCGTCTGCGCCGTTCATGTCGACCGGGTGTCGGTCACTCCTTGTGCGACTTGACCGGTTCACTCCGTGTCCCAGTCTCGGGCAGTGGTTCGGGCGCACCGAACAATCCGATCAGGCCGGAAACCCACAAGGCGCGGTATACCGTCCGGTTCGGGTTGATCAATATGAACGGGACCTGGCAGGCGGCGGCTGCGTGATAGCAGCCGACCAGAACGCCGATCCCGACGCTGTCGATCATAGTGACCCGCCGCAGATCACAGCGGATTTGCTCGGGCCTCGGTCCGGCCAGGATGCTCGTCACGCTGTCACGAATCTCGTGGGCGTTGCTGAGATCGATCTCCCCTTGCGGGACGATCTCCACCACACCGCTGCCTGACCGTTGAGTCACCACGGACAGGTGCACGGCTCACCTCCTCGTTCCGGGCGCCACCTGGGGTCACGCCCTGGCGAGAATCTGTGCCCGTATGCAACGTTTTACCGGTGGCCACGCTACTAGGTGGGTGGGATAACCGCCACACAATACCCGGATGATCGTTCGCACAGCTGTCCGATTTATCGCACCTCTAGACCTTTTATGCCTGAGGTGACTAACGTCTCGCGGTCAGGAGGCTACATGAAGCGACGAGCCGCGTTACTACTTGCCCCACTGCTGGCCGGGGGTGTGCTCATCGGCTGCACCGAAGCCTCTCCGCACGAGCCCGCACAGCGGACCGGCGGGCCCGACGAGGCGGTGGTCCACCTGCACGGCGTGGCGGATATCGGCTTTGGCGACACCCTCGCCGAGCTGACCCGTCGCGGCGTGCTAACCCTGCGGCCAGAGGCGTGCGGCCCGCGACTCACCGCGCTCCCCACGGTCAGCCCGGTCTTCGCCAAGGATCGACTGGTGCTGCTCTGGGTCGAGCCACCCGCGCGCACGCCCGAGGGCATCACGGTCGGGACCCCGGTCGCCGAGGTCCGCACCGCCTATCCCGACGTGCGCGAGCTGACCGCCCCGCCCGGCACATACCGCTTCAACGGGCTGCTCGTCGTCGAAGGCGATCGCGCATACCTCTTCCTGCACGACGGCAGCACGGTGCGCAAGGCGGTCGTGGGCTACGCGGAGTACGCGCGGCGCCTGTTCGACGACGGGTTCGGAACCTGTTGACGGCTGGCAGGACAGCCGAGAACAGAACAGCCAGAACGCCGGGTGATGCCCAGCCGGCGTTCTGGCTGACTACGCGGTGGCGGCGGGATTTGAACCCGCGGAGGAGTTGCCCCCTCACACGCTTTCGAGGCGTGCTCCTTAGGCCGCTCGGACACACCACCGCGCAAAAGGGTACCTGACTATGCGCCCGATCGCCGCACCCACCCTCCCCGGGACGCCTGGCAGGATCTTGTGCATGAGTACGCATATCGGTGCGAAGCCAGGTGAGATCGCCGAACGGGTCCTGATGCCGGGTGACCCACTGCGCGCCAAGTGGATCGCGGAGACGTACCTCGAGAACGCGAGGTGCTACAGCACGGTGCGGGGCATGTTGGGGTTCACCGGCACGTGGTCCGGCGTCGAGGTTTCGGTGCAGGGATCGGGCATGGGCATGCCGTCGGCGTCGATCTACGCTCACGAGCTGCTCAGCGAGTACGGCGTACGCACGTTGGTGCGGGTCGGTTCCTGCGGCGCGCTGGCCGAGGAGCTCGGTCTGCGGGATGTCATCGCCGCGATCGGCTCCTCCACCGACTCGAACATGAACCGAGTCCGCTTCGACGGGTTGATCGACTACGCCCCGGTCGCCGACTTCCAGTTGCTCCGCACCGCCGTCGAGGTGGCTGAGCGGCGTGGGGTCCAGCTGCGGGTCGGACCGGTCCTGGCCGCCGACGCCTTCTACACCGACCGCCCGGACCTGTACGACGCCCTCGCCGAGTACGGGGTGCTGGCGGTGGAGATGGAGTCGGCTGCGCTGTACACCATCGCCGCCCGTTTCCGCGCTCGGGCGTTGACCGTGTTGACGGTCAGCGACCACCTCAAGACCGGAGAGAAGCTCACCGCTGCGGAACGGGAACGCACCTTCGGTGACATGGTCGAGATAGCCCTCGACGCGGTGATCGCCTGACCCTGGGGAACTGTGGGGCAAATAACAATCCGACCGGTCGGTCATCTTGTAGAGTGCGAACATGACGACTGACGGCCGAATCGCACGGGGCGAACGGACCCGCATGGCCGTACTCGACACCGCGGTCGCGCTAGCCACCGCCAACGGACTGGACGGGCTGTCCCTCAGCCAACTCGCCGCCGCGCTCGGCGTGAGCAAATCCGGGCTGTTCGCCCACTGGCGCAGCAAGGAAGAACTCCAGCTCGCCACCGTCGAGCGCGCCCGCGAGCAGTGGATGGAGCACATCGTCCGGCCGGCTCTGGCAGCTCCGAAAGGGATACGCCGGCTGTGGGCGCTGCACGAGACCCGGCTCGCCTTCTACCGGGCGGCGGTGCTACCCGGCGGCTGCTTCTTCGCCAACATCCAGTTCGAATACAACGCCCGGTCCGGCCCGGTACGCGACCGCGTCGCCGAGGTGCTCGCCGAGTGGACGGCGCTCCTCGAACGACTCGTGACCGCATCCGTGTCGGCCGGCGAACTGCCGGCCGACACGGATGCGGCGCGACTCGCCTACGAAATCGACGCGCTCGGTCTCGCTGCGGTCCTCAAGTCCCGGCTGCTGTCCGATACCGCCTACACCTACGCCCGACGCGCAGCGCTCGACCGGCTACGCGAGCTCTGCTCCGACCCCACCCTGCTACCGGAGGACTGATATGGCCGTCATCACCCCGCCCCGTGTCGAGTTCGGTCACCTCGAGCCCACCATCGTGTACTTCGACGACCTCGACGCGATGGGCGTACTGCACAATGCGCGCTACCCGATCCTGGTGGAACGAAGCATCTCCCGTTACTGGGCGACACGCGGTTACTCATTCGAGAACGGACGGCCGACCACGCCTGACGTCTTCCACGTGGTCCGGGAGTTCACGATCACCTATCGGGAACCGATTCGCGGTACCGGGTGGGTCAACGTGCACTTCTGGTTGGAACGGCTCGGCACCACCGGTGCCGACTACGGCTTCCGATTCCTGTCTGCCGACTGCGGCAGCGTGCACGCCGAAGGACGGCGCGCCATTGTCCGCCTCGACCCGACCACGATGCGTCCCGCGCCGTGGAGCGACAAGATGCGGGCCGACGCCGTTCACCTACTCCGCCCACAGCCCTGACCACGGATCGCGCCTCCTGCCGGCCCTAACGGAAGAAGGCCCGCAGCGCCGCGGCGCATTCGGCGGCGAGGACGCCTCCGTACACCTCCGGGCGGTGGTTGAGCCGGCGATCCCGCACGACATCCCACAGCGATCCGACCGCCCCCGTCTTGGGCTCCCACGCGCCGAACACCAGGGTGGAGATCCGCGCCAGGACCAGCGCCCCCGCACACATGGTGCACGGTTCGAGGGTCACCACCAGGGTGCATCCGGTGAGCCGCCAACTGCCCAGAACGGCTGCGGCACGGCGCAGCGCCACGATCTCCGCGTGTGCGGTGGGATCGGCGGACAGCTCCCGTTCGTTGCGGCCGATCGCCAGTTCGGTGCCGTCGGGCCCGTACACGACGGCACCTACCGGTACGTCCTCACCGGCTCGCAGCGCCCCGCCCGGCATGGTGGCGGCGACGTCGAGGGCCCGGCGCATCCACGCCTCGTGCAGCCGCCGCCGGGTCACGCCTCACGCAACTCCTCGACCTCGTCCCCACAGCCGATCGCCTGACATACCTCCGCGATCACGTCCGCAGGAAGCATTCCTTCCTGGGCGCAGAGTGCGAGCAGTCGCTGGGCCGAGACTCCGAGGTCCGCGAGCAGGTCGGCATCGCCCACCGGCTCGATCCCCGCCTCGATCACGCCGCGTTGAACGTCCTCGTCCCCCGGCTGCGCCTCCCCGTCCGCCTCATCGAAGTCCATCGGCGGCGGCTTCAGATCATCGAGTAGTACCGCGCCCAGACGCGACTCGTCGGCGAACGCGGAGTCGGATCCGAAAACGCGCAGATCCTCACCCTCGTCCAACCGGAGGATCACCAGATAGACGTCATCGGACTCGACGAACAGCAGCGAGACCTCAGCGTCGGGATCGACGTCTCGCAGGCGGTCCGCTACGTCCTCCAGGTCGGTGACCCCCGATAGATCGACCTCGGCCGCAGCCCATCCGGTCGAGTTGCGAACCGCCGCTGCAGCGAAGTACGACACGGCTCCCCCAAATCGCTGCGCAGTCCAAGGCCGCGCCACGCCTCGAATTTCGTTGTACGCCCGGCGGCCCGAGGTCGCCCGGCGCTCTCAAGCCGACACGGTAGCCGGTCACCTGGGTAGGTTCTCACGCAACGCCGCGATGGGACGGGGTGAGTGGTGTCTCGCCCGGTCAGTTGGCCAGTCGGCGTCGGATAGCGATCAGTTCCCGTAACCGTTCGCGACGGAACCGCTGCGGATCGGTACGCTCCCGGCGCGCTCGCGCGCCGGCATGCTCCGCGAGTATCTGCAACCGTCGGCGGCTGCGTTCAGGGTCGAGCCGTCGCACTGACCAGGCCATGCCGAGCAGATTGCCGGGGGTATGCCGACACGTCAACCCCGAATACGACCTGGTGCGCAAACACCCGCAGCCGCGTACGGGCCGACCCCGGTCGGCTACCCGACGTCACCAGAGCGGCCAGTCGCCGGTGACGGCCCAGGCGGTCGCGAGCACCACCGTGCACAGGCTCAAGCCGACCCCGACGGCCACCGCGATCCCGGCCGCCACCCCCCGGTCACCCACCAAGGCCAGCACCAGCGCGACCACCCACGCGCTCAGTCCGCCGGCGAACGTTCCCCAGAGAAAACCGGACAGATCGCGGCCGAGTAGCCCGAAGGTCAACAGCCACAGACCGGCGGCGAGCCCACCGACGACCGCGGCCGAGGCGCGGACCGGATGCGGCTCACGGTAGGTCGGGCGGGACGGCCGGAACGGGAAGAGGCCGGACGGAGTGGACAGCATCGTCGGGTGACACCTTGGGGATAGCTTTATCCCCAGCCTACCGGCGGATGGGCCCGTAGGGTGGGGCTTATGACCCGCCGGGATCCGGTCGCCGACCTGCGACGGATCGCGTTCCTTCTGGAACGCGCCAACGAGGCCCCCTACCGAGTGCGCGCCTTCCGTAACGCGGCGGCGGCGCTGGCGGCGCTGCCTCCGGACGAACTGATGGCCCGAGCGGACGCGGGCACTCTGACCGATCTCCCCGGCGTCGGCGAGGTGACCGCACGCTGCGTGACCGAGTCGGTGCGCGACGAAGAACCGGAGTATCTGCGGCGCCTGGCCGCAACCGAGAGCAGCGACCTCGAACAGGCCGCAGCCGAGCTGCGCAACGCGCTGCGCGGCGACTGCCACACCCACTCTGACTGGTCCGATGGCGGCTCCTCCATCGAGGAGATGGCGCTGGCAGCCGCCGAACTCGGTCACGAATACCTGGCGATCACGGACCACTCCCCGCGGCTGCGGATCGCACGAGGTCTCACCCGCGACCGGCTGCGCCGGCAACTCGACCACGTGGCGGCGGTCAACGCCGGGCTGCCGGAAGGGTTCCGCGTTCTCACCGGCATCGAGGTGGACATCCTCGCCGACGGGGCGCTCGACCAGGACGAGGACCTGCTCCGGCAGGTCGACGTCGTGGTGGGCTCCGTGCACAGCGGGTTGAGCGACGACCGGGCGAGGATGACCCGGCGGATGCTCACCGCCATCGCCAACCCGCACCTGGACATCCTCGGGCACTGCACCGGACGCATGGTCGCCTCCCGACCGCCAGGAGCCGCCGGGCCCGGCACACGCGCTCACGGTGCGCGTACCCGACCACCGAGTGAGTTCGATGCGGAGGCCGTGTTCGGCGCATGCCTGGAGCACGGCAAAGCCGTCGAGATCAACTCGCGTCCGGAGCGTCAGGACCCGCCCAAGCGCTTGATCCGGCTGGCGGTCGAGACCGGTTGTCTGTTCTCCATCAACACCGACGCCCATGCTCCCGGCCAGTTGGATTGGCTGCGCTTCGGCTGCGCACGGGCGGCGCAGTGTGCGGTGACGGCGGACCGGGTGGTCAACGCCTGGCCGGCTGCGCAGCTGTTGTCCTGGACCGCCGCCCATGGCGCGTGAGCCCCGGTCACCTATCAGGTCCCGTAGAGTCGGGCCGTGAACCGAATCGATGATCTCGCCGACCGGTACGTCGACGAGTGGGCGCGGCTCAATCCGGCCCTTGCGACCGAGGTCGGCATCCCCGGCTACGACGATCGTCTCCCCGACCTCTCGCCGGAGGGTTTCGCCGAACGCGCCGAGCTGACTCGACGCACGCTGGCCGAACTCGCGCGGTCCGAGCCGGTTACCGAGGCCGAACGGGTCGCCAAGGAGGCGATGCAAGAACGGTTGGGCCTGGACCTCGCCCGCTACGAGGCCGGCGAAGTGACCAGCGAGCTGAACGTCATCGCGAGCCCGCTGCACGCGGTACGGATGGCCTTCGACCTGATGCCGACCGAGGGCCGGGACGCGGCGGCCAACATATCGGCCCGCTTGAGCCAGTTGCCGCGCGCCCTGGCACAGCTCAAGACGACGCTGCGGGTGGCCGCCGAAGCGGGCCACGTGAGTTCGCGAGCTCAGATCCTCGAGGTGGCCAAGCAGTGCGACACCTGGATCGACCCCCAGGGCGACGACTTCTACCGGAATCTGGTGCGACGCGTGGCGGCCGACGACGACGCGCTCGCCATAGAACTCGAGCGCGGGGCCGAGGCCGCGAACGCGGCGACCGCCGACTTCGCCCTATTCCTGCGTGACGAACTCGCTCCCCGGGGGCGGGAGAAGCAGGCCGTCGGGCGTGACCGGTATCAGCTCGCCTCACGGTACTTCCTCGGTGCGCAGATCGACCTCGACGAGACGTACGCCTGGGGTTTCACGGAACTCGCCCGCCTCGAAGCCGAGATGCGGTCGGTGGCCGCGCAGATCGCCGGCCCGGGCGCCGACATCGATCAAGCGGTCGAGATGCTCGATGCCGATCCCGCGCGCACCATTCAGAGCAAGGAGGCGTTCCGCGACTGGATGCAGGCCCTCGCCGATACGGCGATCAGCGAGTTGCACGGTACGCATTTCGACATTCCGGAGCCAGTACGCCGGATCGAGTGCTGCATCGCTCCGACGAGCGACGGGTCGATCTACTACACCGGTCCGAGCGAGGACTTCAGCCGGCCCGGCCGGATGTGGTGGGCGGTGCCGCAGGGGGTCCGGTCCTTCTCCACCTGGCGCGAGGTGACGACCGTCTATCACGAGGGCGTGCCCGGCCACCATCTGCAGATCGGGCAGACGCAGTTCCAGGCCGGACTGCTCAACCGGTGGCAACGGTTGCTGTGCTGGTGCTCGGGGCACGGCGAGGGGTGGGCGCTGTACGCCGAGCGGTTGATGGACGAGTTGGGCTACCTGACCGATCCGGGTGACCGGCTCGGCATGCTGGACGGGCAGGCCCTGCGCGCGGCGCGAGTCATCGTCGACATCGGCATGCACCTGGAGCTGGAGATTCCACGGGACAACCCGTTCGGCTTCCACCCGGGTGAGCGCTGGACGCCGGAACTGGGCTGGGAGTTCCTCCGTGCCCACTGCCGTGTGCCGGACGAGAATCTGCGCTTCGAACTGAACCGCTATCTCGGCTGGCCCGGACAGGCACCCGCGTACAAAGTGGGCGAGCGGATCTGGCTGCAGGCCCGAGAGGAGGCCAAGGCCCGCAAAGGTGCCGCCTTCGATCTGAAGGCGTTCCACCGTGACGCGCTCAACCTCGGCGCGCTCGGCCTCGACCCGCTCCAAGCCGCCCTGGGTCGGCTGTGATCCCGGTCGGTGGCCCGCGGCGGCCTCGGCCACCGACCGGCGACGGTCTAACGGAAGCCCAAGTCGAGCGGTTTGGCGGTGAGCTTGTCGCAGTCGACGAAGACCAGTCCGATCTGGACGTCGCTGAAGGTGATCGGTACCAGCGGCAGGGTGAAACCCTCTGGCAGTGCCGGCTGCTCCGGTGTCATGGCGATCCGGCCGAGCAGCGGTAGGCGCCCGCTGAAGCGGGAGGCGTAGAACTTCACGTTTCCGCTGATCGTGAGCGTGTCACTGACGATGTCCATCGTCTCGTTCCGGCCGGGTACCCGCAGCCGGAAGTCCCTCGTCGTGGCCGAGCTCATCGAGAACTGCAGGACGCGGGTGGTGCCATCGGCAGTGGGCAGGTCCACGAGCCCGTCGTAGCGCAGATTGGTCATCGTGACCGACGAACCGGTCAGCTCGGACGGGGTCTTGGCCACCCGCGGCTGTCCGGCCGTCGCGCGGAGGATCGGTATCTCCGCCGGAGGGGTGGGCTTGCCCTGAGGTTTCTTCGTCGCCCTGTTGTCCGGCCGATCGACCGACTTGTCATCGGGGGCGGGAGCCGCAGGACAATCGGTGGGCGTCGGACCGGGCCCGTCGGGCTGATCGGGGACCCCGGTCGGGGAGGCGGCGGTACCGGGCGTTGACGACTCCTCCTGCCCACCGCCGCCGCTCAACAGGTTGATCAGGCCGTTGAACGCGTCGGTGAGCAGATTCCCGTCGCCCGACGCCTCATCGCCGCCGGTCGGCTCGGCGGGCTCCGGCTCGGTCGTCGGTACGACGGCCGTGGCGGGCGGCTCAGGACAGGGCTCTGCCTGAGCCGGCTTCGGCACCGCGATCGCGCTCGCCGCTGCAACGCCGAGCGCGACGAGCAGGGCGACGCCGAGGTGCGCTTTGCCGGGATCGGCCGGTAGCGGATTCCGGGGCTGTGGCAGGACCTCGGGGCCCGCGGAATCCGGGGCCGCCTTCGTCTTCGGCACCCACGCGAAGGCCAAGGCGCTGCCGAACAGACCGAGCAGCAGCCCGACGAAGAACCCTCCGAGGTTGACCGCGATCAGGGAGTAGACGGCGGTCACCGCCGCGACGATGGCGTAGAACATCCGGTGCTGCGGCGTGAACCAGAGCAGCAGACCACACGCGACGAGGATGGTCGGAATCAGCCAGGACAGGAAGCCCGTGGGACCGAATTTGAGGGTGAGGCCCTCCAGGTCCATCTGCGTCGTGTAGAAGATCTCCAGACCGGCGAGCGCGGTGAGCAGACCTCCCCAGAACGGCCGGGCGCGCCGCCACCGACCGAAACCGCGCCAAGCTCGGGCGATGGCCTCCCGACGAGCCTGCCAGGAGTTCACGGTTGTCACCTACTCCTCCAGTTGGGGTTGCTCGGATTGCGATGGTGACGGGCGTGAGGCCCGCGGGGCGCGGGCCTCACGCGGTCGGCTCAGTCCAGATCCGCGAAGCACTCGTGGCTGGTGGCGCTGTCACCGACGTGCAGCCGCAGTTTGAGACCGGTCAAGTTGAAGGTGCCGGCGGACGTCGACCAGGCGACCTGCTTCAGGTCGGTGATCGTCACGCCGTCCGCGTCCTGGCCGAAGAAGCCGGACATTCCGCCGAGGTCGGCGGCGTCTCGGCCGATCTGGATGTTGGTGAAGGTCGCGTTTCCGTCGAGGGCCGCCATGTCGATCAGCAGGTTCTGTGCGCTGGCGGGGGTACCGCCGCCGCCCGCCTCGATTCGGAGCACGACGGTGCCGATCAACGGGGCCGTCTGCTTGACCGACTGGCAGAGGTCGTGGATGTCGGCGCGCTGGATCTCCGACACGGCCACCGCGTGGAGCGTGCCGTCCTTCTCCTTGACCACGCCGCCGTACTGCTCGAAGCCCGTGCCCTCCAGCTTGCTCGCCGCGACCTTGAACGTGTCGCCGGAGACATCGAACGATGCGGCGATCGCGCCGTTGGCCATGCCGAAGACGACGGCTCCGGCGAGGGCCGCCGACGGCACGAACAGTGCGGCGAATCGCCGCCATCGGGTACCGCCCTGCACCGGGCTACCTTGCGGATCCTTCACAGGGTCCTCCTTGAGTTTGAGTTGAGTCGTGGGTCGGGTGGGTGGAAGCTCGGGAGAAGACCTCTACCGGGTATCTGCGGCCGCCGATAGCAGGTGCGCTGATATTCGCGCGCTGCGACCGAACGTCACAAGCCCTCTTGCTACTCGCGAGTAGGGTGAAAATCGGACTGTTTACGGCGACGCCGTCACGCATCGTGCCCATTTCCGACTCAACTTCAGCGCGCAAATCGCGATCAAACAGCGCCAATAGGCGCATGTCGCGACACGCAGAGTGAGCGCAGGGCGCGTGCTATCACGATTCAATAACAACTCTTAGGGCTGCCATAGGACCCGCAGCCAGGCGGCAACCGGTCGTGACGTGCCGCGCCGGGCCAGGTGTCGGCACGACACCGACGGGAATCACCTCGGCGCGGTTCGCAGGCGAGCGGAGGTGGCGAGACGGCAGACACCGGCGACGGCGGCGCCCGAATGTGGAACCGCCTGCCCTGGATGATCCGCACGGCCACGGTCTGGAGTGCATCCCTGCTCATCGTGGCCGCAGCCTTGTATGTGCTGGTACGCATCGCCGTCGGCCTGGCCCCGCTGACCATCGCCTTGGCCGCCACGCTCTTCCTCGCCGCCCTGCTCGACCCGATCCAACTCGGGCTGCGCCGGCTGCGGTTCCCCGGGGCGTTGGCCGCCCTCACCTCGCTGCTCGTCCTGCTCGGCTTCCTGGCCGGCTCGGCCGTCGTGGTCTGGCGGCTCGCCGGCAACGAGTTCGCCACCCTCGACGAGCGGCTCGGTGCCGGGCTGGAGCAGCTTCGCGAGTTCGCGCTGACCACCTTGCCCATCACCGCGGAGCAGCTCGACGCGTGGATCGCCGACGCGCTCGCGGCACTCCGCCGCGAGCCACCCGATCCGTTGGAGAGTGCGCGCGCCGCAATGGAGGTGACCGGTGCCGTCCTGCTGTCGATCGTCCTGCTGTTCTTCCTTCTCAAGGACGGCCGCTCGATGTGGCGTTGGCTGGCAGCGCGGGCATCGAGCCACCTGCAGCCGACGCTCATCAGCGCCGGCCGGGCGGGCTGGCAGACCCTCACGGCGTACAGTCGCGGCACGCTGACCATCGCGGCGATCGACGCGACGGGGATCGGTCTCGCCCTGTTCTTCCTCGACGTACCCGCCCCGGTGCCCCTAGCGCTGATCACCTTTCTCGGCGCCTTCGTACCGATCATCGGTGCCACGGTCGCCGGTGTCGCGGCGATACTGGTCGCCCTGGCCGCCGAGGGTCCGACCACCGCCCTGCTGACCGCCTTGGCGGTGATCGGGGTGCAGCAGATGGAAGGCAACCTGCTGGAACCGCTGATCATGAAGCGTCAGGTGCGGCTGCACCCGGCTGTGGTGCTGGTGGTGGTGACCGCCGGCGCCCTCGCCGGCGGGGTCCCCGGCGCGTTCGTCGCGGTGCCGATCACCGCCGTGGTCTATCGCATCGTCGAAACCGTCTCGGCGTACCGGGTCGAGCAACCGCCCGACGCGGACGCGGCAACCGGATAACGGATCGGCAAGCCAGGGGCCCGCGAGCGAAGGCGGAAGGTAGGGTATTCGCGCGCGTACGGGCAGTCGATGAACGCGGTCGGATTGCTTAGGGTATTCGCTAGCTCATACTGAGCTGCCTGGCGCATATCGTTCTGGACACCCCTGATCGAGGTCGCCCGTGAATCCATACGGCCAACGCCCCGACTCCGCCGACGATACACCAACCGTCCGATTTCCCGCTGTTTCACCCCCTAGCGGACAGCCGCCGCTGCCCGAGGCCGGCGGATCATCCCCGGCGACCGGCGGGCCCGCCACCTCCCCGCCCACCGGACCGACGCGCCGCCGTCGTCCGATGCTGATCGCCGGAGCGCTGGTGGCGACCCTGCTCGCCGCCCTCGGCGTCACGACCGGGTACGCGTACGCCGGCGAGGTGCCGCGCGGCACCGTGGTGTTGGACATCGACCTCGGTGGGAAGAACCGCGCCGAGGCGGCGGCGGCGTTGCGCGCCGAACTGGACCGCCGTAATGACGTGCTGGCCGCCCCGGTGAAGGTCCAGCTCGGTGACCAGACCACCGAGATCAACCCGGCGGATGTGTCGCTCGCGATCGACGTGGATGCGACCGTCGCCGCGGCCGTCGACACCCGGCCGGGGCCGTTCAGCCGGCTGTTCGGCGCCCGCAAGATCGCGCCGGTTATCCGGGTGGACCAGGCGAAGCTCGAGGAGTTGCTGCAACCGCTGGCAGCCAAGGCGGGTGCGGCGATGACCATGCCCGCGGTCCGGTTCGAAGGCACCCGGCCGAAGCCGATCTACCCGAAGCCCGGTACCGGGCTGGACCCCGAGCGTGCCGCGCAGGTGCTGCGCGACGGCTGGCTGAGCGCCAAGACCGTGGTGGTGCCTCTGGTCGAGGTGCATCCCGCGACCAGCGCGGCGGACGTGGACCGACTTATCACGGAGTTCGCGGAACCAGCCGTATCAGGCCCGGTGACCGTCACCACCGAACGCGGCAGCTTCACCGTCTCGCCCGGCGCGATCGCCAAGAGCCTCGTCCTGGCTGCGGACAAGACGGGCAAAATCGAGCCGCGGATCGACGCGAAGAAGTTGCGGGCGGCCCTCGGCGATCAGCTCGGCAAGGTCGAGATCAAGCCGAAGAACGCCACCATGGCCATCGTCTCCGGCAAGCCTCGCATTACCCCCGGCAACGACGGTCAAGAGATCGACCTGGCTGCGCTCAGCCGAGATCTGCTCACGGTCCTGCCCAACCGTGCCGGCCGCGAGGTCAAGGGTGTGTTGAAGACGGTTCCGGCGACGACCACCGCGGATGAGCTGGCCGGCCTCGGCATCAAGGAGCGCGTCTCCACCTTCACCACCAAGTTCACCGGCGGGCTCTCGTCGCCACGCAGCCAGAACATCGTCCGCGTCGCGCAACAGGTCGACAACACGCTGGTCAAGCCCGGCGAGGTCTTCTCCCTCAACCGCCACACCGGCGAGCGCGGGTACGCCCAGGGCTACCGCGACGCACCGGTCATCCTGAACGGGAAGCTCGTGCCCGGGGTCGGCGGCGGCGTCTCGCAGTTCACCACCACCCTGTTCAACGCGGTGTACTACGCCGGGCTGGAGGATGTGGAGCACAAGCCGCATTCCTACTACTACAGCCGTTACCCCGCCGTTATCGAGTCGACGATCTTCTACCCCGACCTCGACTTCAAGTTCCGCAACAACACGCCGCACGGCGTGCTGATCGACACGTCGTACACCTCGGACTCGATCACCGTCTCGATCTGGAGCACCAAGATCTACGACAGCGTGAAGACCGAGTACGGCCCGCGCCGCAACATCACCCAGCCGAAGACGGTCTACCTGACGCCCGGTCCGACCTGCATCGCCGCCGCCGGCAGCACCGGCTTCACCCAGGACGCCTTCCGTGTGATCAAGAAGGACGGCAAGGTCGTCAAGCGGGAGAAGTTCACCTGGACGTACGACCCCGAGCCCAACTTCGTCTGCGGCCCCAAGCCCTGACCCACGCC
>DASVCA010000162.1:0-11310 GCA_036381835.1 Micromonosporaceae bacterium | reverse complement strand
TCGAGAAGTGGCGGACGCAGGGGCTGGTGGGCGGCTGATGGCGGTCGTCGAGGTTCGCAAGCTGATCAAGCAGTACGACGGTGCGAAGACCCGCGCCGTCGACGAAGTGGACCTGGTGACCGAGGAGGGTGAGTATCTGGTCCTGCTCGGTCCGTCCGGCTGCGGTAAGACCACCCTGCTGCGCATGATCGCCGGCCTGGAACAGCCCACCGCGGGCGAGGTGCTCATCGACGGCAGCGTGGTCAACGGGCTGCCGCCGCGAGCCCGAAAGATCGCGATGGTGTTCCAGAGCTACGCGCTCTACCCGCACAAGACGGTGTTCGCCAACATCGTCTTTCCGCTCCGGGCCGCCGGGGTGCCCAAGGCGGAGCGGGAACGCAAGGCGCGGTGGGCCGCCGACCTGCTCGGCATCGAACACCTGTTGGACCGCAAGCCGCGGCACCTTTCCGGTGGTGAACGCCAGCGCGTCGCGCTCGCCCGCGCGCTCGTGCGGGAGCCGCACGTGTTCCTGCTCGACGAGCCGCTGTCGAACCTGGATGCCAAGCTGCGGGCCAGTGCCCGCGACGAGTTGAAGCGCTTCCAGCAGGGGGTTGCCACCACCACCATCTACGTCACCCACGACCAGGTGGAGGCGATGGGGCTGGGGGACCGGATCGCGGTGCTCAGCGAGGGCAGGATCCGGCAGATCGGCAAGCCGGTGGAGGTGTACGACGATCCCGCCGATACGTTCGTCGCCACCTTCATCGGTTCGCCGCCGATGAACCTGGTCCCCCGCGACCGGCAGGTGGTCGGTTTCCGTCCGGAGCATCTGCTGCCGGCGGGCGCACTGCCCGACGGGGCGGACGCCGAGACGATGCGGTTGGCCGTCGACCGTATCGAGTATCTGTCCGGCGATCGGCACGTCTACGGGACGGTGCTCGGTGTCGGAGAGGCGACCCGGGTGGTGGCGCGCCTGCCCGCCACCGTCACCGAGCCGATCAGCGCGGGCGAGACGTACGACTTCGTAGTGGCCCGGGACCGGTTGCGGTTCTTCTCGGCGGCCACCGGCGAACGGACCGAGGCGGTGCGCCTATGACCGCCACAGCGACCCGGGAGACGGCGGACCCAGCCGCCGCCGGGCGGGGCGACCGGCCCGCCCGGCGGCGGCTGGCCGACCGGGAAGGCACCTTGGCCTGGCTGTTTCTCATGCCGAGCGTGGTCTACATCCTGGCGCTCGTCGCGGTGCCGTTCGGGCTCGCGGTGGGCTTCGCTCTCTCCGACGTCACGGCGGGGGATCCGTCGTACGACTTCGTCGGCCTGCGCAACTTCGAGCGGGCCTTCGACGACCCGGTGTTCTGGCAGTCGCTGCGCAACACGTTCGTGTTCACCGGGATCTCGATGCTCCTCGTCGTCGTCTTCGGCAAGATCCTCGCGAACATCCTGGTCGCCGATTTCCGTGGCAAGTGGGTGGTCCGCTTTCTGGTTCTCCTGCCGTGGACGACCCCGGCGACGCTGGGCGCGGTGGCCTGGCTGTGGCTGCTCGACTCCATCTTCTCGCCGATCGACTGGGTGCTGCGTGAGTTCGGCCTGCTGGGCCGCCCGGACGCGCTCTTCGGCCCCGAGTCCAACATGTACTGGCTCGGTGAGCCGACGTTGGCGATGGGATCGGTGATCGCCGTGCACGTCTGGCGGCTGACCCCGCTCGCCGCGGTGATCATGATGGCGGGCCTGGTCGCCATCCCGCGGGATATGGACGAGGCGGCCCGGGGCGATGGGGCCGGCTGGTGGCGGCGGATGTTCGAGATCACCATCCCGATGACGCTGCCGGTGGTCGCGGTGGCGGCGCTGTTCGGCGCCATCTTCACCTTCACCGACATGGCCGTGGTGGACGTGCTGACCAACGGCGGACCCAACAATGCGACCCAGGTACTGACCAGTTGGGCGTTCTTCCGCGGCATCGACGGCGGTGACGTCGGACAGGGAGCGGCCGTGGCGCTGTTCCTCTTCCCGTTGCTGCTCGCCGCGGCGATCGCGATCCTGCGCGCGGTGCGGAAGATGGAGGTTCGCTAGTGGCAAACGCGTCCTCTGCTGCTGCGGCGGCTGCTCTGCGCCGCCGGTACGCCCGGCGGCACGTGCTCGGCAGGATCGGTGTGTACGCCGCGGCGACGCTCGCCGCACTGCTGTGCGCGGCGCCGTTCCTGTGGAGTTCGATCACGGCCTTCAAACAGAACCGGGATCTGTACAACCCGGCCAACAATCCGTTCGTCTACAACCGACCGGCCACTTCTGATCACGTGTTGTATCTGCTGCGGGATACCGCGTTCGGGTCGTTCGCCTGGAACACGTTGTGGGTCGGGGTGCTGGTCGTCGCGATCACCCTGTTGTTCGGGCTGCCTGCGGCGTACGCGCTGGCTCGCCTGGACCGCCCGTGGGCCGGCTGGTTCGGGGTGGCGATCTTCCTGGTGTACCTCGTGCCGCCGAGTCTGCTGTTCCTGTCCTTGTCGCGGCTCGTGGTCACGCTCGGGCTGCAGGACTCCACCTGGTCGCTGGTGCTGATCTATCCGACGATCACCATCCCGGTGTCGATCTGGCTGCTGATCGGGTTCCTCAAGTCTGTTCCCCGCGACATCGAGGAGCAGGCGATGGTCGACGGTTACAGCCGGCTGGGCGCCTTCTGGCGGGCGGTGGTGCCGCTGACCTTCCCCGGCATCGTGGCGGTGGTGGTGTTCGCGTTCACGCTCACCGCCAGCGAGTTCATCTACGCGCTGTCGTTCGTGTCGCCGACGACGGAGAAGATCATCTCGACCGGGGTGCCCACCGAACTGATTCGTGGCGATGTCTTCTTCTGGCAGTCGCTGCAGGCGGCGACGGTGCTGGTCGCGGTGCCGATCGCGCTGGTGTTCAACCTGTTCCTGGACCGGTTCATCGCAGGCTTCACCCAGGGCGCGGTCAAGGGTTGACGGTGATCCGGTGCGGGCGGCTCAGGCCGCCCGCACCGGATCACCCCGCAGCACCTGATCCACGTCGAACCGGATCGGCCGCTCGAGCTGCTCGTACCGGCATGAGCGCGGGTCCCGGTCGGGCCGCCAGCGGACGAACTGGGCGGTGTGCCGGAACCGGTCGCCTTCCATCGCGTCGTAGGCGACCTCGGCGACGAGTTCCGGACGCACCGGCTCCCAGTCGAGGTTCTTGGTGCCCGACCACCGGCTCGGCGCGCCGGGTAGGCGCTGCCCGCGCTCGTGATCGCCGTGCAGCCACGGGTGGTCGGTGACGCCTTCGCGGTACGGGGCCAGTTCGTCGAGCAGCTGCGCCCGACGCTTGGCGGTGAACGAGGCGCAGACACCCACGTGATGCAGGAGGCCGGCGTCGTCGTAGAGCCCGAGCAGCAGCGAGCCGACCACCGGACCGGACTTGTGCCAACGGAAGCCGGCCACCACGACATCCGCGGTCCGCGCGTGCTTGACCTTGAACATGAGCCGCTTGCCCGGCGCGTACCGCAGGTTCGCCGGTTTGGCGATCACCCCGTCCAGCCCGGCCCCCTCGAAGATCTCGAACCAGCGGCGTGCGGTGTCCAGGTCGGTGGTGATCTGGGTCAGGTGCATCGGAGGGCTCACCTCGGCGAGCGCCTCGGCCAGCCGGGCACGCCGTCGTGGGTACGGCTGGTCCATCAGCGAGTCGTCGTCGATGGCGAGCAGGTCGAAGGCGATGAAGTCGGCGGGGGTGCTTCGCGACAGCAGTCGTACCCGGGAGACGGCGGGGTGGATTCGCTGGCCGAGCAGTTCGAAGTCGAGTCGGGCCGGGCCCGGGTCGGCGCGGCGGATGACGATCAGTTCGCCGTCCACGGCGCAGCGTGTCGGGAATTGCCGGCGCACCTGTTCGACGATCTCCGGGAAGTAGCGGGTCAATGTCTTGCCGCCCCGGCTGGCCAGCTCGACCTCGTCGCCGTCACGGAAGACGATGCACCGGAAGCCGTCCCACTTCGGCTCGTACGTCATTCCCGCCTCGGTGGGGATCTCGGAGACGCTCTTGGCCAGCATCGGCTCGACCGGCGGATTGATCGGTAGCCTCACCCGGTCCAGTGAACCAGACCAACCAGGCATTCTGGGGTCAGAACCGGGCGAAGTCGCGTAGCGGCATCCGGGGGCCGAAACGCGGGGCGTGTCTGCCGGCCGCGGCGAGCAGCAGGCATACCCGGCCCCGGTGGCCGCGGAACGGCTCCAGTAACGCCAGCATCCGGGCGTCGTCGCCGCGTGGTTCGCCGGCCAGGGCCCAGGCCACCATGTTCGGGATGTGGTAGTCGCCGACGCTCACCGCGTCCGGGTCGCCGTATGCGAATCGGACCACCTCGGCGGCGGTCCACGGGCCGATGCCGCGGATCGCGGTCATCCGCCGGGTCGCCTCGGCGGAGCCCTCGCACCGTTCCAGCCGCTCGGCCTCGCCGGCGGCCCGGCGCAGCGTGTCGGCCCGGCGCTGCTCCACACCCAGCGGGTGGAAGGCCCAATAGGGTTGCGCGGCGAGGTCGGCCGGCTGCGGCGGCACCCACAACCCGGTTGCCGGTCCGGGGGCGGGCTGTCCGAAACGGCGGACGATCGCCGAGTACGCGTGGAACGCCTCCTTGCCGGTGACCTTCTGTTCGAGGATGGCGCGCAGGAGCCGGGGGAAGATCCGGCCGGTCGCGGGTATCCGCAGTCCGCGGTAGGCGTGGGCGAGGCGGGCCACCACCGGGTGTGCGGCGGCCAGCTCGGCGAAGCCCGACACGTCGTCCCGCAGTCCCGCTATCGCGTCCGCCCGGTCGACCAGCCAGGCCGCTCCGGGACCGTATCCCTCGGCGAGCAGGTCGGCGCCGACGCGACGCAGCGCCAGAGATCCGGGCCCTTGCGGGGTGTGGGTGGCCCACCAGAAGGTGTCGCCGACGAACCGGGAGCACGGGTCGTGTGCCCCCATGGCGAGCAGTCGGACCGAGCCGCCGAGATCGTACGCCGGCGGCGGGTGCAGAATCCGTGCCGTCTGGGTCACCCGAACACTCTGTCACGGGTGTTCGGGCAGGTCGAGGGCACGGCGAGGGCGCCGCCCGAGCGGACGGCGCCCTCGATCGGGGCTCAGTTGACGAACACCGGTCCGCCCGGCCCGGTCACCGGGGCGTACTTGGCGCTGAAGTACGCGGTGCTGAAGCAGAGGCTGGGGCCGGACACCTTGTCGAACCTCTGGTTGGTGAAGGTGATCGAGTTGTCGACGTCGGAGGTCGTGCCGACGAGGCTACCCCCGGGCGGCTCGTAGACGCAGGTGATCGAACCGAACAGGGTGTTGAGCCCGACGGTCGACCGGATGTTGCCGCTGATGGTCACCAGGCCGGTCGAGCTGGAGACGGCGGCGGCGTAGGGCAGGTTGTCGACCGTGATGCTGCGGACTCCGGTCACGCCGAACACGTTGCTGGTGCAGCTGCCGAAGGTCTGCTCGGTCAGGGTCTCCTCGGCGACCCCGGGGGCCGTGGGGTTGGAGTCCACGGTCGCGCGGAAGTTCGATGCGGCGCACCGTACGCCGGTGCTTCCGCTCGTGCTGGAGTAGAAGTTGGCCGTGGTCCCGGGCGCCAGGTCGGCGGTCAGCTGCGTGCCGACCGGGACGGCGGTGCCGTTGCCGTAGGTGAGCACGTTGGTCGCGGCGGCGGCCGGGGCGGCGGCGACCGCGGAGACCATCAGGGCGGTCACCGCGACCGCGGCGAAGTGGGTGAGCTTGCGCATGTCTGAGACTCCTCTGTTCGCGTTGGGTCTGTATCATCCATGCATTCACATATGTCGATAAAACCTCCCAGGGTTGGCCTCTGTTCTGGGGTGGGCCGGGTCGGGCGGTGGCTCGCGCCCGAGTCGGATGGTCGAAGCTCTGATCTCGCCCGCGGTGCGCCGCGTTCATGCGGGGCCGGCGTGGGGCGTCGGGGTTGCGCTTAGATCTCGGGCCGCTTGGCCTTGGGTGTGGCGTCGGCGATACTGAGGATCATCCAACCTCCCATGATCCCCAACGTCGTTTCAACGGTTCCGCTCGCACCAATGAGAGAGAAACCTATCGATGTTATAAACCTCACAGGGTTTTGAAGTCAACCCCGAGGAGCTGTGCCGATGGCGGCGTCGACAGAGACGGAGAGCGCCCCACTGCCCGGAGCGCGGGCGGGTCGGGACCCGAAGCGGGCGATCAAACGGGGCCCGCGCCGGGTACCCGCCGAGACGGTCGCCGCCGTGCAGCGGGATCGGCTGTTCGACGGGCTGGTGCACGTGGTCGCGGAGAAGGGGTACCTGAACGCCCGGGTCAGTGACATCTGCCAGGCGGCCGGCGTGACCCGCCCGGCCTTCTACGCTCTGTTCGGTGGCAAGGACGACGCCTTCGTCGCTACCTACCGACACGGTACGGGCGTGTTGCTGCGGATGATGGCCGCGGTCTACCACGAGGCCGACTCGTGGGCGACCGGGTGCCGTGCGGCACTGCGCGTGCTGCTCGAGGTGCTCGCCGGCGTGCCCGTCTTCGCGCGTATGGCCATTGTGGAGATCGACTCGGTGGGGGCGGTTGCCTGGCGGGAGCGGGACGAATTGCTGCGGCGGATGCATGAGTTCTTCCAAGGCGCGCCCCGGTGCTCGGCGGAGGTGGCGCAGGAGTCCGTGGTGGCGGCTGTGGTGGGCGGGATCTATACCACGATCCATCGATACGTGTCGGCTGACCGGATCGGTGAACTTCCCGCACTGCTGCCCGGCCTGACGTACTTCATGCTCGCGCCGTTCATCGGGCGGGAACAGGCGGAGGCGGTGGCCAATTCGCCGGATGATCGTACGGTTATCAAGCCGCCGTGTGTACCCTGACCGCCTGACCCGTTGTTTAAATCCTTCGGGGTTTTTATCCGTTTTCCCTTTTGCTGAGCGCTCCGGCGGGTTTCTTGACCCAATGAATACCCGACGGTAATTTCCAGTGTCATCACTGTCCACGATGATCAGATGACCAGCGCGTGATCCCCAGCCGCAACCGCCGCAGGCAAGGAGCTAGCTATGTCAACATCTGAGGCCGGAGTCCAGTCGACTCGCGAAGGACGAGTCCGCTGGCGCCGATTCGCTGCGTCGATGATCGGCACCGGAGCACTGAGCGCGGCCCTGGTCGCCCTCACCGCCGAAGGCGTCCTCGCGGTGCAGTTCGCCATTTCCGGCATTCCCTTCACCGTCACCGCCGACCGGTTGGACGGCACCGGATTCGCTCAGTGGGCGGAACTCGACCACATGGCGGAGGGCAGCCCGAACGAGGGGGACACCGGCGGCCAGGTCGTGGTGATCGTCTCGGCGATCGACCAGGCCGAGCTGACCAACCTCTGCCAGAGCATCAACATGGGCGGGATCAACATGAAGATCACCGCCGGTGACACCGGAACCCCGGTCACCGCCCGCACCCTCGTCGTCGACTCGGACGATATCGCGGGCAACGCCGACTTCAAGAACATCGAGATCGGTCGGGACGCGAGCACCCTGGACAAGGTACCGGGGCAGCGCGGACTGATCGGCATCTTCGGCCAGCAGGCGGACGAGGTTGTCATCACCGACCTGCGGCAGAACAACTACGCCACCACGGCCGCCGCCTTCACCCTTCCCCACCTGCGGATGCGGTTCTCCTCTGACGGCTGCTGACGATGACCGATCCATCGGCTGACCCGGTCGGGTCGGTGCCGGCGCAGGCCGGCCCGCCCGACCGGGAGAACACTGTTCCAGCGGGTCACGCGACGGTGGCCACCCACCGACGTCCACGCGAGCCCCGGCACCGGTGGCGGCGGTGGCGTCGCACCCGCCCCTTCTGGGGGGCGCTGTTCGTCATCCTCGGCGCCGTCGAGATCCTGGTGTCGATGAAGGTGCCCCTGCCGATCATCCTGCACATCGGACTGCAGGGGCTGGCCGGGTTCATCATCCCGTTCGTGCTGCTGCTCAGCGGGATCTTCCTGCTCTTCCAGCCCCAGCACCGGATGTTCTACTCGATCATCGCCATGGTGCTCGCCCTGACCACCTGGATCACGTCCAACCTGGGTGGGTTCATCATCGGCATGCTGCTCGCGCTGATCGGTGCATCCCTGGCCTTCGCATGGAGCCCTCGCCCGGTACCGGCGACGGCCCCGACCGACGAGGCGAAGACACCGGAGCTCACCGACACCCGGGTGGACGAGCCGGAACACACCGCCCACCGTGCCGGGACAGCCGGCACCTGACGCACCGGGTCAGCGGCCGAACACCCTCGCCGGCGGCGGGGTGGACGGCCGCGCCTGCGTGTCCGCCACCGGCCGCGCACCCCCGGTGAACTGGGTCAACGCCTCGTTGGACAGCACCCGGGCCGGGAACCAGTCACCGGCGAGCCGTCGGGTCAGCTCCCCCAAGGGAAGATCGACACGGCTGGCCACCAGCACCAGGTTGCCGTACCGGCGTCCGCGCAGCAGTGGGGGATCGGCGATCAGACAGGTCTGTGGCAGCACCGCCCGCACCGTCGCCACCTGGCAGCGCGTGTACGCCAGCGGCGGGCCGTCGGCGATGTTGACCAGGTAAACGCCGTCCGGTCGCAGCACCCGACTCACCTCCCGGACGAACTCCAGCGAGCTCAGATGAGCCGGGGTGCGAGCGCAGACGAAGACATCGCCCACCACCACGTCGAACGAACCCTCGCGCATTCCGGCCAGTTCGGCGCGGGCATCGCCCACCCGCACCCGCAGCCGCGATCTCGGTGACCACGGAAGCGCCTCGCGGACGAGATCGACCAGTGCCTGATCGATCTCCACGATCCGCTGGTCGGACCCGGGCCGGGTGTGCGCCACATACCTGGGCAAGGTCAGCGCCCCGCCACCGAGATGCAGCACCCGCAGCGGGCGTCCCTTCGCCGCGGCCAGGTCGATCGCCGCTGCGATGCGGCGGACGTACTCGAACTCCAGGTACGTCGGGTCGTCCAGGTCGACGTGCGACTGCGGGACACCGTCGATCATCAGGGTGTACGCACGTGGCCGGTCCCGGTCCGGCACCAGCTCGGCCGTGCCGGTGTCGACCACCGCTCGAACCGCCTCCGACCCCCGCCTGCGTCCCACGACCGCAAACCTAACCTCGGCGACCCGTCCGTGCGGCCGCGGAGGTGAGCGCACGATGCAGCAGCCGCTGATCGCCGAGCATCCCGCGCAGCCGCCGCTCCAAACCGGCGATCGGGGTGAGATTCTGCGGGGCGCGGGGATCCTTGTACGGGGTGGAGGCGAACCGGGGCAGGGTCACCGCCGACAGGTTCGCCAGTTCGATCGCCTCCTGTTCCGGCAACTCCGCGGAGCACTCGACGCGGACGATCCCGGACCAGGGTGCGCCGGTGGCGCCGGGCAGGCGCAGATACCAGGAGTAGTTGCCCCAGGCAGTGCCCAGCTTGAACACCGGCGAACGTTCGCCGACCCGCAACGATGTCACGGCGGCCGCGGTCAGCCGGGCATCCAGGTACTGGCTCTGCTGCGTCTTGATATAGCCGATCGTCCGGGGCAACTGCCGCCGGTTACGCAGCGGACCGTCCACCACCAGGAGGTCCCCGGCGGTTCGGGCCGCCCCGGAAACCTCGACCTCCAGCGCGGTCAGCAGCGCCTGCACCGCGTTCGGAAGCCTGGCCAGCTCGGCGTTTTCGCCCACTCGGTGCACCGCGTATCGGACCTGTCCGGCGAAGATGTCTTCCGCCGTCGGGCTGGACGTGAACAACCCCCGTCTGACCTGTGCGCCGGCCACCACGGCGACACCCTGCCTGAGATCGCAACGGACCGCGCCGGCCGCATACGACGCGGCCAGTCCTGGAAACGACCCGCCGTCAGCCTCCTCGCTCCAGACGCGGGCATCGATGCGGCGCACCCCGTCGACCATGAGCACCACGTCAGGCGCGCGTAGCCGGTCCGGGGCAACCCGTGGCCGCCACGACGCAGGCGGCAGCTCCACGTCGGCTTCGACCCGTGCGCTGCTCGGCGTGGCCGGGCCGGCAACCTCCGACCCCTCGAACGATGCTCCGAAGGCGGGATCCCACGCGTCAACGTAGAGCCGTCCCACGTCAACCCACCCGCGTTACCCGGGAGCTGCGCGCATCCTTGGTCACCTCGAACCGCACCGGAACCCGCTCCGCGAGCGCCGGCACGTGGGTGACCACGCCGACCATGCGATCGCCGCGGGCGGCGAGATTCTCCAGGGTCGTCGCCACGACGTCCAGTGTCGCCGCGTCGAGTGTGCCGAACCCTTCGTCCAGCACGATCGACTCCAGACTGGCGGAGGCGGTGGACATTCCCGCGAGCTGTTCCGAGAGGGCCAACGCCAGGGCCAGCGAAGCCTGGAACGTCTCCCCGCCGGACAACGTGCGTACTCCCCGGCGCAATCCCGCGTCGTGATGATCGACGACGAAGAACTCGCCCTTGTCGTGGACCAGGTCGTACTGTCCGCCGGACAGCTCGCGCAGAATCCGGGAGGCACCTTCCACCAGGAGGTCGAGGGCCTCGGCGAGCAGCCAGCGCTCGAAATTGTTGGCCCGCAGGTGACCGGCCAGCGCGCGCGCCACCCGGCCCTCCCGCTCATGGCCGGCGCGCTGCTCACGCAACCGCCGGACCTGCTCGCGGCGCTCCGCCAGGCGCCGCTCCTCCGCCTCGGCCCGCTCCACGGCGACCGCCGCAGCCCGCAGGTAGCTGTTCGGCGGTGGGCGGTCGATGTGATCGTCAACCGGTGGCGGCACCTCGGCGTCGGCGAACAGCGCGATGAGCCGCTCGTACGCGGCCAGGTAGGCCGCCTCCGCCGCGGCCACCGCAGCCGCCGCGGCCTCCCGATCGGCTCGGCGACGGCCCGCCTCGGTCTGCGCCCACTCCGCCAGCGTCCGCCACGCGCCGGCCAGGTCGTCCCGGTCGGCGGCCGGTGGGTCGAGTCCGGCGAGGCCGTCGCGGACGACATCGAACTCGCGCCACGCCGCCCGGACCCGCTCGGCGGCGACGTCCGCAGCCGCCTGCGCCTCCCGATACGCCTCCCGGGCGGCACGCACCGCGGTGACGGCCTCGTCGAGCCGACGCTGCAAGGCGGCGAGCTCATCCAGCCGCCGGTGCAGCGCGGCGGGGCCGGGGGAGTCGGCGAGCCGGGCGTCCAGTTCGGCCAACCTGGCGGTGATCTGTTCGTGCTGGGCGCGGGCTCGGGCCAGGGTCCGGTCCAGGTCGCGCACTGCCTGGTCGTGCTCGGCCTTCCGCTGCGCCTCGCGGGCGGTTCGTACCGCGGTCGTCGCCTCCTCGAGCCGGCGCTGCAGGTCGGCGACTCGGTTCAGCTCCTGACGTAGCGCGGCGGGGCCGGG
>DASVCA010000161.1:0-3184 GCA_036381835.1 Micromonosporaceae bacterium | reverse complement strand
TACAGCCACCGGATCGACTTCTTGGCCGCGTCGGTGGCGTCGCCGTCGCGGCCGATGAAGCACACGCCGATGCCGGAGGTGTTGTGGTTCGGGGCGTGGGCGCCGACCACCAGCCATCCGCGGCCCTCGTAGATGCGGCCCTTGACGTCGACCAGGAAGTTGTAGCCGATGTCCGACCACCCGTTGGAATCCATGTGGTAGTTCTGGATCTGGCGGGGGGTCTGGCTGGTCGGGCCCTCGGAGTAGTGCACCACGAATTCAGTGCGGCTGGCCCATGTCGTGGTCTGGCGGCTGCGGGGGGCGCGGGCGCCCCACTCGCTACGACTGATGATCTTCACGGCATCTCCCCTTGTTGGTCAGCGGCTGCCGCAGTCCAGGTCTCGGAGCAGATCGTGCACCTCGCGTTGGATCTCGCGGCCGCGCTGTGTTGTGGGTGGTTCGGCCGGTTGGTCCAGTGTCGCTAGCAGGTCGCACCACCGCTGATCTGCCCGCCGTTGGGCGTAGCCGGTGTAGGCGACACCGGCTACGGCGACCGCGACAGCCGCGATCACCACTATGAGTACCGACCACCACGCTCGGCCCGCGTCGGCTGGTGTCCCCCTGCGACTCACCTACCGGTCCCCTCAGTCCCCGACGACGCAGTGGAGGAGGTAGAAGGTGGTGGCGGCGGTTGTTGCGCCGGCGGAAGTGGCGGCGACGCCGAGCCGATACCACCACCATCCAGGCCCCCACTCCCGTCCCCGTTGCGGGCCAGGAACAGGCTCGACGCGACTCCCGGCGCCCCCATCAGCACGAGGTACAGGATCAGCAACTCGGTCGACGGCTCCTTCTTGAGCGCCTCGATGATAAAGGCCGCTCCAGGTGCCACCAGCAACAACAGGTCCCGCAGGACCGTGATCAACGCTCGGGCTCGCCCAGTCCACAAGAGATCGTCCCCTCAAGCATGTAGAGTGCTACGCCACCGCGAGAGTCCAATCATCGGCGGCGTATCTGGTGATGATCCCTGCCTGCTGGTGCTGTAGCAGCTTCGGCCCGTTGTTGGGGGCGATCGGCGCGACCACCTTGACACCGGTCACGCCAGTCGCGGCGTAGATCGCCGGGGTCCCCGCCGGGACGTACCATCCCTGGCCGGAGATTTCACCGGACCAGGAACACCCGTTGAACAGGATGTCCGCGGCGCTGCCCCTGATGTACACCTGTCCCTTGTCCACCGGTGACCGGCCGGTGGCGGACGGGTTGACGCAGTTGTTGTAGAACCAGCAGTCGCGGAACACCATCCCGCGGCCGCCGGTGATGAGCACGGCCGCACCCTGGCACGCGGTGGTGGCGGTGCGGTTCGCCGAGTCGAAGATGGTCCCCTGGAACACGAGGCCGCCAAAGCTGCCGTCGATCCGGACCGCCGTCGCCCGCTCGGGAGTGATGAAGATCGGCCCCACGATCGACTTTGACATGTGAGTGAACCACACGTAGAACGAGCTGGCCGACTGCGCCGTCGATGACAGGTAGCTCTGGCCGGTGGTCCAGTAGTAGTTGTCGGCCCCGGCGAGCTTGAACGGTGTGTCCGTGGAGTTGTTGCAATAGGTGCGCTCGATCGAGCAGCGCAGGTGCCGGGCGTGCATCACCGTGTTGAACCCGACCCAGCCGCACCGCTCCCAGTTGCCGTCCTGGATGATCGGCCCCGAGGACAGGTCGGTGACCGGCTGTTGGAAGTGCACGCTACCGGATGCGGCGCGGAACTGGATCCCGGAGATGTACAGGGACCGGACGCCGCCGCTGGGGACGGAGAACAGCGCGGAACCGCCGACCGTGACGACGGTGTGGGGCCCGGTGGTCTGAAACTCCCGCTCCGTGTGCCCCAGCGACCCGACCAGACGCAGGCCCGGGTAGTAGGGGTACGGGCCGCCGCTGAAGCTGTAGGCACTGTTCCCTAGGATGATCGCCGGGGGCCTGGTCTGCGCCGCCGCGTACGCCATCGCCGCGCCAAGCTTGGCGTCGTCGTCGGCGCCGTCGAATGAATCCAGCGGCACACCATAGGTGCTCTCGTGGATCCGGGCCCGGTCCCGCAGGCCGCCCAGGTTGGCCTCAAGCGGCACGTTCCAACCCGCGCCGCCCGGGGATGGCATCGACGCGGGCAGGTCGAACGGGTACCCCATCTAGTCCTCCTCCTCCTCGGTCATCGGCTCCCACGAACCGTCGACCAGCAGGTATGTCGTCATGGGCTGCCACACGCCGCTGCCGGTGAGCACCCGCGACTGCGCCGGGTGCGCCACAACCACCGCCGTCTGCTGGGCGATCGTCGCCGACGCGTCCTGCACCGCCGCGAGCACGGTGCCGTCTGCGGTGACGGCGGTCTCCTGGGCGATGGTCGCCGACGCCGGGATGTCCATGTTGGCGGACGCGGTGACCGACGTCTCCTGGGTGATCGCCGCCGACGCCTCGACCGGGGGCGCGATCGCGAACAGGACCGACAACGCGCTCGAGCCGGACGGGGTCGCAGTGGCGGTGCGGGCCCCGGTCGCTCCGGGCGTCGGCCGGTCCTCGGCTGCGAGCAGGTGCGTCGTCGAGGACGACGGGTTGACCGACCAGCCGCCGACCTCGGACATCGTGCCGGGCGGGTCCAGGTCCACCGGGCTCGTGCCGGTGATGAACGACCAGAACGCGCCGAGCAGCAGACAGTCGGGCCGGGTCGTCGTGACGCCGGTGGCGCCGAGCGCCAGCGCCCACGTGCCGACCGCGTCGACCGGGGCGCCGAGATCGGCGCCGGTCACGCGGACGATCAGCCCACCCATGCGGGAGTTACCCGCCCCGGTGTGGCTGAACGTGTAGTCCGACGCGGTCTCGGCCGCGGCCGATGGGATCGCCTTGACCCATACGCCGGCGGTGCGGCCGGACGATGTGACGGTGACCTCGTCCCACCCGGCGGGGACGGTGGTCCACGTCCCGCCGCCGTTCGCGGCCTGCACGACGGCGACCATCAAGTCGCCGTCGGTGAGGTTGGCGGGTTTGGCGACCGTGATCGACTGGGCCGACCCCTGGGTGGCGGTGGTGACGTTACCCGCGCCGGTCTGGGCAACGGGAGAAGCCATGGTCAGCTCGCCATCGTGAACGAGACGGTGATCTCACCGATCGCGAACTTGAGCGTCCCACCGGACGGGACGGTCCGTGACTCGGCGAGTGCGCCCCA
>DASVCA010000160.1:0-51526 GCA_036381835.1 Micromonosporaceae bacterium | reverse complement strand
AGATTCGCATGCTCAGCGATCCCGACCTGGCGGCGGCTGCCGACCGGGTCGGGACCGAGGTCGGAGCCGAGGCCGCCTACCAGGCTGCCTATCAAGCGGCGACCACCCGGTTGTCCGACCGCATCCGGCAGATCGCCGCCGACCCGCGGTTTCGGGAGGCGGTCGCGTGGCAGAACCGGCAGTTGATCGCCGACTGTGTCGACAAGGCCGCTGCCGGTGAGCCGCGCAACGTACGCGGGCGCAACCATGAACTCACCATCGGCTCGTACTGGCAGCGGTACTGCGTCAAGAACGACACCATCGGCTTCTTCGGCCCCGTCGGGTGGGCCGGCTGGTCTGCATCACCGGACCCGCTGCGGGTTACTCCGGGACCGGGCCTGGTCACCCGCCGCACCACCTATTTCGAGGTTTGGGCGATCGATGCGCTTGGTGAGGCGTTCGCCGCCGACCCCCGGATGCTGCCCTGGCTGTCGCCCCGACTGCCGGCCAACTGCCAACTCGACGGCAATGTGCTGCACCGTCCCGCCCGCGGTCCCGTCCTGTTGACCGAGACGGAGGCCGAGCTACTGCAACTCGCGGACGGAGTCCGGGTCGCCCGGGAGATCGCCGATGAGCTGCTCTGGTCGGGCGCACCGGAGGTGGCGACCGAGCAAGACGTGCTCGACCTGCTGATCGCGATGCGGGACCGGGGACTGGTCCACCTCGACCTCGACTGCCCGGTCTGCGCCCGACCCGAGGACGAGCTGCGACGTCGGCTGCTGAGAATCGGCGACGAGGAGCTACGCCGAGAGGTCATCGGCAAGCTGGACGAGTTGATCGCTGCCCGCGACGCGGTCTCGGCCGCCGCCGGCGACCCCGCTCGCCTGCTGCCGGCGCTCGACGCGGCCAACGAAACCTTTCAGCGCCTCACCGGCAGAGCTCCCGTCCGACGACCGGGAGTCACCTACGGCGGCCGCACCATCCTGTACGAGGACACCGTTCGCGACGTGCGGGTTGAACTCGGTCAACCGTTGCTCGACGCCCTGGCGGGCCCGCTGGGCCTACTGCTGCACAGCGCGCGCTGGTTCGTCGCCGAGGCGTCCCGACAGTACCGGGAGGTATTCGACGATGCCTACGCGCGGGCCAGCCGCCGTGCCGGTGAGGAAGCGGTCTCCCTGGCGGCGGTGCTGGCCATCGCCACCCCTTCGCTGTTCTTCTCGTTGCGGGAACTGCCCGAACCGGTCCTGAAGGTCACCACCGAACTGCAACGCCGATGGGAACGCATCCTGGCCCTGCCATCGGAAGGGCGGCACCACCGACTTCGCTCGGCCGACATCGCGGAACTGGTCAGGCAATCCTTCCCCGCGGCGACACCGGCCTGGTCCGAGGCGATCCATCACGCGCCCGACATCATGATCGCCGCCGAGGGCGTGGGCGCGGTAGCCCGCGGCGATCTCCTCTTCGTACTCGGCGAGTTGCACCTGGCCTCGAACACGGTGGAGAGTCGCCTGTTCGTCGAGCAGCACCCCGACCCCGACCGGTTGCACGCCGCCGACGCCGCCGACCACGGCGATCGCCGGGTCTACCTCATCCCGCCCAAACATTGGCAGTCGGTCAATTCGCGGACCTACCCACCGTCGGCGCTGCTATCGCCGCGGTACACGTACTGGTCGCTGCACCCCGATTCGGGCGGGGTTCCGGGCCGCTCGATTCCGGCCGCGGCACTACTGGTGGAGCGGTGCGGCGACCGGCTGATCGTCCGCAGTCGGGACCGGACGATCCGGTACGACCTGATGGAGGTCGTCGGTGAGTTGCTGTCCGCCGCCGTGGTCAACGGGTTCCGGCCGCTCGCGCCCCGTCGCCATCGGCCCCGGGTGTCCATAGACCGGCTGGTGATCGCCCGGGAGGCGTGGACCCTGCCGGTCGACGAGATCGATTGGGCCCGCGTGAAGGATGAGAGCCGCCGATTCCTGGGCGCGCGCGCCTGGCGCGCCGCCTTGGGTCTGCCCGAGCGGGTCTTCTACAAATTGCCCTGCGAGGACAAGCCGACGTATGCCGATTTCTCGAGTCTGGTGCTGGTCAACATTCTCGCCAAGGGTCTGCGCCGGGCGATGACAACACCCGGGGCGAGCGTAACCCTCACCGAGATGTTGCCCGACGTGGAGGAGCAGTGGCTCACCGACGCGGCCGGTCGGACGTACACCTCCGAACTTCGTCTCGTCGCCGTCGATCCATCGGCCGTCAGCCTGACCGCCGTGCCGGTCCGGGATCAGGCCGGGGGCGCCGGTCATCCTGACCGGACTTCGGTCGGCTGACCATTCGTCATGATCATGCGGGAATCGAGGCGGACGGGACAGGAAGGACCCTGATGGACAACGAGGTGGTCCATCGGCTCATCGCGGCGCAGGCGACGATGAGCCCGGGCAAGATCGCCATCGAATGGCATGGCGGCAGGTTGACCTATGCCGAACTCGTCGCCCGCGCCGCGCCGCTCGCTCACCTGCTGAGCCGGGCCGGGGTGGAACCGGACGTACCGGTGGGCATCCTCATTCCGCGCAGCCCCGAGCGGATCATCGCCCTGCTGGCGATACTTCAGGCGGGCGGTGCCTACGTCCCCGTCGATCCCGACGACGCACCGGCCCGGTAGCGCACCATCCTCGTCGACGCCGGTTGCCCGGTGCTGATCACGTACGGCGGGCCGTATCCCGTGATCGACGACCTGCCCGAACTGACCGTCATCGACCTCGACGATGCCGCCGAGCGGTTGGCCCGACTACCCGCCACCCCGCCCGATGTGAACGTCCAACCTCGCAATCTCGCCTACGTCATGTACACCTCGGGGTCGACCGGGCGGCCCAAGGGTGTGCAGATCGAGCACCGTTCCATCGTCAATCTGATCCACGGCGACTACGTGGACTTCGCCGATGACCTGACCTTCTGCTGCCTCGCCTCACTGGCCTTCGACGCCTCGACCTTCGAGATATGGGGCAGCCTGTGCAACGGCAAGCGGCTGGTGATTCCCCCCGAGGGACTCTTAGGGCCCGACCAGATCGGCGAGGTCGTCAGCCGCCACGGCGTCACCATGCTGTTGTTCACCAAGGGGCTGTTCAACGTCGTGGTGGAGGCGGGGGCACCGGGCCTGGCCGGCGTGCGACACATCCTCGTCGGAGGCGAGGCCCTGTCACCGAAGCACATGCTCCGGGCGATCGAGTTGTTGCCGAACACCCGCATCGGCAATTGCTACGGCCCGACCGAGGCCACCACCTTCACCACCGTCCACTCCGCCATCCTGCCGTCGGAGGTGGACGAGTCCGTGCCCATCGGTCCGCCGATCTCCGGCGTGCGGGTGCACGTGCTTGACGAGCAGGGCCGTCCGGTACCGCCCGGTGAGACGGGTGAGCTGTACATCGCGGGCGTCGGTGTGGCCCGCGGCTACACCGATCCGGCGCTGACCGCCGAACGCTTCGTGCCCGATCCGTTCGACCCACTGCCCGGTGGTCGGATGTATCGCAGCGGCGATCTCGTACGGCAGCGACCGGACGGGTCGCTGATCTTCATCGGACGAACCGACGACCAAGTCAAGATCAGAGGGCATCGGGTCGAACCCGGGGAGGTGGAACACGTTCTCGCCGGGCTGCCCGGCGTGCGTGACGTGTGCTGCGTCGCCCGGCGGGACGCGGGCGGCGAGTTGCAGTTGGTGGCGTACGTCGTCGCGGACGGCGTACGCGCGTCGGACGTGCGCGAGCACGCGGCGGCGCACCTGCCGACCTACCTGCGCCCCGCTTTCATCGAACTCCTCGCGGAGCTGCCGCTCACCCGCAACGGCAAGGTGGACCGGGCGGCCCTGCCGCCACCGTCCGTGCTGGCCGACACGAACAGGATCGCCGGTCTGACGCCGACCGAGGCGTACCTGGCGCAGCTGTGGCGTGACCTGCTCGGTCGTGAGGCGGTGCACCGTGACGAGGACTTCTTCGCGGCCGGCGGACACTCCCTGATGGCGATGCGCCTTGCCTCCCGCATCCAACGCGATCTGGGCAAGCCCGTTCAGGCCGCGCAGCTGTTCGCACACCCGACGTTGCGGCAGCTCGCCGCGCTGGTCGACGATCTCGCCGGCGACGCGCCCAAGCAGGTGGCCCGCCGTAGGGACCGCTCCTTCGCACCGCTGTCGCCGTTTCAACACGGCATGTGGGTGCTACATCAGATCCATCCGGACTGCGTGGCCTACAACGTGCCGATGGCCTTCGACATCCATGGACAGATCGATGTCGACGCCCTCGAGCAGGCGCTCGCCGGCGTCGTCGCCCGCCACGAGGCGCTTCGCACCACCTTCGTCGTGGTGGACGGCGGCCCGGTGCAGCGCATCGCCGACCGCACCGAGGTCGAACTGGAGCGGGTCGAGTTGCGCTCGTCGGACGACGAGACCGAGGCTGCGCTGTGGCGCCGGCTCACCGAGGCCGTCACCCGTCCCTTCGACCTGCGCTCCGGGCCGCTCTGGCGGGCGGTGTTATACGCCCTCGGCGAGAACCGCCACGTGCTGCTGCTCGTCGTGCATCACCTGGTCACCGACGGCTGGTCCATGGAGCTGCTCAAACGAGACCTGTCCGTGGCATATCGCGCCGCCCTCGACGGGAGCGATCCCGCGTGGCCCGACCTGCCGGTGCAGTTCGCCGATCTCGTCGAGGCCGACAGCGACGATGAAGCGCGCGCTCGAATACGGGAAGAGCTCGACTACTGGCTGCGGGAACTCGACCACCTCCACCCTCCGCTGCGGTTGCCCGTCCGTCCCGACCGGCCGGCCGCCGTCACCTTCACCGCGGCGGAAGTGTCGGATCGGCTGCGGCCGGAGACCGCCGCGTCGCTACGGGCCCTTGCCCGGCGACAAGGGGTGTCGCTGTTCAGCATCCTCCTGGCGGGATTCGCGCTGATGCTCTCCCGCTCGGGAAGCCGGGACCGCTTCCACGTCGGTGTCCCGCTTGCCGTCCGCGACCGCGCCAGCAGCGAGAACGTCGTCGGGTTCTTCAACAACACGATCGTGCTGCCGTGCGTTGTGGACGACAGGGAGTCCTTCCTCAGCCTGGTGGCGCAAACCCATCGACGTATGGTGGGAGCACTGGCCAATCCACATGTCCCGTTCGAGACGCTCGTCGCGCAACTCGCACCGCTTCGGGAACCGGGACGCAACCCGATCTTCGACGTCTGGTTCAACATGCTTTCCTACCAGACCCATCAGCTGGAGCTCGGTACGGCGCAGGTCCGCCCGCGGCCGACCCCGCTCGCCGGGGCGCTGTTCGACCTGACCGCGTACGTGGAGGACAGCGCCGACGGCATTCATCTGCGGTTCGTGTACAACCCGGACGTCCTTGCGGCGGATCGGGTAGCCGCGATGTTGGCACAGACCGAGACGGTGCTCGACCACGTCGCACTGAACCCGGACGAACTCGTCGGCGACGTGCCGCTGACCACCGAGGTGCGTCGTCCGCCGGCCCTGACGCCCGCACCTCGAACCGGTCTGTTGGACCGGATTCGCACAGTCGACAGCGGTCGGCCCGCGATCGAGCAGGACGACCGGGCGATGACTTACGGGGAACTGTCGGCCGCGGCACGGAACGCCGGGCGACGGCTGCTCGCGCACGGTGCGGGCGCGGGGAGCATCGTCGCGTTGGTGACGGGTCGGACCCTCGATCTGGTGGTCGGGATGCTGGGCGCCTGGGAGACGCGAGCCGCGTTCATCGTCCTCGACCCGGCACACCCTGAGCGTCGGGTGGGTGAGGCACTCGAGTTCCTGCGACCGACGGCGGTCCTGCATTCGGCAAGCGGCACGACGGGCCGACTCGCCACGTCGTTGGGCCGACAGGCCGGGACGCCGCTCGTCGGCCAGGTAACCGATCCCCGGCCGACGGGTCTCGGCACGACCTCGCGCCGTCTTCAGCCGGGTGCGGCGTACGTCATGCAGACCTCGGGCAGCACCGGCCGTCCCCTGTACGTCATCGGCGGAGAGGATCCGCTTGGCGCCTTCTTCACCTGGTACGCGGAAGCGTACGCGCTCGGCCCGGCCGACCGATTCTCCGTGCTCGCCGGACTGTCACACGATCCGCTGCTGCGGGAGACACTGCTGCCGCTTTGGCTGGGCGCCACCAGCTGCCTACCACCCGCCCAGGCCACCACGCCCGAGGCGTTGGTCCGGTGGATCGTCGACCGCAGGATCACCGTCGTGCACGCCACTCCGGCGATGCTGCGCCTTCTCGCGGCCGCGGCTACGGCGGAGCGCCTGACCGCTCCCGATGTGCGACTGGTGGCGCTCGGCGGCGCCGCGGTCACGGCCGCCGACCACCGGACGGCCACGGTGCTCTTTCCCGCCGCCCGTCGGATCGGGTTGTACGGCACCACCGAGACGCCACAGGGGATCAGTGTGACGGATCTGGACGTCGAGTTCGGGGCGGGGCGCGCAGCGTACCCTCCGTTGGGCGCGGGTAGCCCCAGCGCCGAGGTGGGCGTGCTGCGGATGGGGATGACGAAGCAGGCGGTCACCAACGAGATCGGTGAGGTCTACGTGCGCGGGCCGTATCTGTCCTACGGCTACCTCGACGAACCCGAACTCACCGAGCGACGTTTCCTCGACGACCCGTGGGTGCCCGATTCCGGCCTGCGGCTCTACCGCACCGGGGATCGCGGCCGGTTGCGCCCGGACGGGTCCGTGGAGTTCCTGGGACGCGTCGACGATCAGCTGTCGGTGGACGGCTACCGGGTCGAACCCGCGGAGATAGAGCGGGTCCTGTCGGAGCATCCGGCGGTCATGGACTGCGCTGTGACGGTCGTCCGGGATCGGCCGGTGGTGGGTGTCCGGCTGCGTGACCGGTCGACGTCGACCGTCGAGTTGCAGCGTCACCTCGCCGAACGGTTGCCCCAGGCGATGCTTCCCGCCGAGATCTGCGTCATCGACGAGCTTCCGCTGACACCCAACGGAAAGGCCGACCGGCGTGCGTTGGCCGAGCTACTGGCGCGGATGCCGGCGCCCGCCGGGGATCGACCCCCGGGCGAGCTGGTCGCGATGCTCGCGGAGGTATGGCGAACCGTCTTGAATCTGGACACCGTCGACCCGGATCGCACCTTCTTCGCCCTCGGGGGTAATTCGCTGACGCTGCTGCGCGTGCACCAGCTTCTGCGGGAACGGCTCGGCCGCGAGTTGAGCCTGGTCGACCTCTTTCGCTATCCGACCCTGCGGCAGCTGGCGGCGGCGCTCGCCGGTGGGACGGAAGAGGGGACGCGGCCGGCCACGAGCAGAGGACGCGGAGAACAAGGGACGCGGCTCGACCGGATACGTGCGGCGCGGCAGCGGGCCCGGGCCCAGGCCCGGCAGACACTCGAAGAACCGGGCTGATCACCCGTCTGCGGGGCGATCGCACTCGGTCCGGTCGCCCCGCGGCCTCACCGTCCGGCTCCGTCGACCCCGATGCGCCGGTTCTGGGTCCGACGACCCGCCCCGTCAGGTCGCCTCGCTAGGCGATTAGCGCACGGACCGGAGTCGATGGTTCCTGCGCGTACCGATCGACAACCGTGGTGAACGCCCGTACCAGGTCGTCGACGGCGCGCTTCTCGAAGACGTCTGTCGGATAGAGCAGGGTGAAGGCCAACTCTTGCGCACTGATGGAGGCGAACAGCGTCAGATTCTCGATATGCCTGACGGTGATGGGTACATCCACCGGTGTAACGGCTAGTTCCCCGATCCGTCGGTGCTCGCCGCTCCACCCGGAGGGTGCGACATCGAAGAAGACGCTGGGCCGGAGAAACAGCCGACCGAGCATGTGGGGTGCGAGCGCGGCGGCGACCTCCGGTGCCGGGACCTGTCCCAGTCGGTAGGACTCCAGCACGACCGACCGCACCTGCCGGGTGAGCTCCCGGAACGAAAGCGTCGGGTCCAGCCGTAGCCGGATCGTGGTGTGGGTGGACAGCATGCTGACCAGGTCGGTCATGTGCTCCCCGTTCCGCCTGCTGATCGGGATCATCAGTCCCAGATCCGTCGGGCCGCCGCACGAGTGCAGGGCGCACAGGTACGCCGAGAGCAGGGCCACGAAGGGGGTGATGCGAGCCTCCCGGCAACGGTCGGTGAGCCGCTCGAACCTCTCGTCAACGAACCGGCCCCCCACGGCGCCGACCGTGTAGTCCTGGTTCGTGTCGCGCTTCATGCCGTCGATGGTGATCAACGGGCTGAGGCCCATGCCGTCGAGCAGTTCGGCGGTCCGGGCTATCGCCTGGCGGGGCTCCGGATCGTTGCGCAGCCAGTCAGCCTCCCACCGCGCGAAGTCGGTGTAGGTGAACCGCTGCTCGGGTAGCTTCGGCCGCTCATCGCGTACGGCGGCCGAGTACAACGTCCACAGCTCGTCGACCAGGATCTCGAACGAGCCGCCGTCTGCGACGAGATGATCCACGGCCAGCGCCAGGATGTGGTCATCCGCGCCGAGGCGGACGAGCATGGTGCGCAGCCGTTGACCCTCGTCGAGCTCGGGGTTGCGGCTCAGGTACGCGCCGGCGGCCTGGACCGCTTCCGTGAGACGCCGGTCCTCAGGGACGTCTCGCAGGTCCCGTTCCGCCAGGTCGACTCCGCTGGGCTGCTGAACGATCTGGCAGCCCGACCGGCCCCGGTCGGGAAAGGAGACGCGGAGCGCCTCGTGTCGCGCGACCAGGGTCGTCAGGCTGGACCGGAGCGCTTCGACGTCGAGGGGTCCGATGAGCCGAAAACCACCGCCGAAGGTTCGGACGTACTCGCCGAGGCCGTGTTCCTCCGTCCACGCGCCGAAGGCCAGCCGGTCGGCCTGCTCGGACAGTAGTGGGATCTTCTCGGCGGGCATCGCGTCGCTCCACTCGTAGCTGTGGCGTGGGTGGACGAGCCGCCCGCGCGGGCCTAGCATATCGGGTGATCAACACTGATCAAACCGGCGCCGTTGCGGTGGGCGCGACGAGAGAGTACGGATGTCAGAGAGCGGCGAGACCTCAGCTGTATCGACCGGCGTTGACCATCGCGACGCCCAGAACCGCCCTGATCCCTCCGAAGACGGGGCACTGGCCGCTGTCCTACGAGCCGGACATGCGATCTTCAAGCACCCCGTGACACCTGAGGACAACTTCTTCGATCTGGGTGGAAACTCGCTCGCGGCCTTCCGGCTGATAACGATGGTCACCGCGGCCGGCTACCGCTTGCATGTCGAGGATGTCTTCGATCAGCCTGACATGCGGTCGCTCGCCGCTACGGCGATCATCGCCGATCGGGGTGACGACACGTCCGCAGCGGAAACCGGCTGACGACACCCGCCTCCGGCCGCCGCCGTCCGCGTCCGGGCACGTCTTGCCTCGTGGTCGCCGCTGCGGCAAGATTCACATTGCTATCCGTCGAGGCTTCACGAAACTCCGCCCGTGTGCACGACCACACGGCATGCGCGTGGTTGGAGCGGCTGGACAGCGGGAGTCGTCGCTGAGGGGGTCGACCACGTTGGACGAGGAGCTGCTCCGATACCTACGCCAGTTTCTGCCCGACTACATGGTGCCGTCAGCGATCGTCGTACTCGATGAACTGCCGCAGACACCGAACCGTAAGGTGGATGTCAACGCCCTGCCGGCACCCCGGCTACCCGCGACCGCGACCCAGTCGACCGAACCGCCGCGCGACGGGCTGGAGCGAGCGCTCGCCGCTGTCTGGTGCGAGCTGCTGCGCCGAGACGAGATCGGTGTCCACGACGACTTCTTCCGCCTGGGCGGCAACTCCCTGCTCGTGATGCGCGTCGTCGCACAGGTCAGGAAGACCTACGGGGTGAAGGTTTCCGCGCGGGACGTGTTCGAGCACCCGACGATAGCCGCGCTCGCGGAGCGCATCCGGGAAGCCGAGGATCAGTCAGAACGGACGGACCGGGCAATGTCTGCAGAGCGGGCTTAGCGGGAGGGTGTCATGGAACTCAGGAGCGCCCTGTCTTTCGGGCAGGAGCGGATCTGGCTCCTCGAGAAGCTCATGCCGCAGCGGCCCGTGCACAACATCGCGATTGCCTACGAACTCGTCGGCCCGCTCGACCGGGCCGCCCTCGCCAGAGCCTTCCAGGCCGTCATCGGCCGCCACGCGCCGCTGCGTACGAGCTTTCACGACGTGGACGGTCGACCGTACGCCGTGATCCACGACGAATCGCCCCCGGTCATGGAGGTGATGAAGCTTTCCTCACCCGGGGAGCTTGCCGAGCGGGTGGACGCGGCGGTCCAGGATGTCTTCGACATATCGCGATCGCCCCTGCTGCGAGCCATACTGTTCGAGCTCGGACCGCAGCGGCACGCCCTGGTGGTAATCGTCCACCACATCGTCGCCGACGGTTGGAGCACGGCGGTGCTCTTCGACGACCTGTCCGACGCCTACGTCGCGTTTCGGGACGGCGCCGACTGGTCACCCCCGGCACTTCCCATCACGTTCGCTCGACACGTGGTCCGAGAACGACAGGCCGCCCGGGAAGGCAAGTGGCACGAGGACCTTGCCTACTGGCGGAATCTGCTGCAGGACGCTCCGCCCTTGTTCAGCCTGCCGGGCGCCCGCCCACGGCCGGCCCGGCCGACGCAGCTGGCGCACGAGGTGGTGCGTCGGCTCGACGATGCCGCTGCGCTACACGCCTTCGCCAAGGAACGCCATGTCTCGCCCGCGATGCTCATGGCGGCTGCTTGGGCAGCCACCCTCAGCAGACACAGCGGCCAATCCGACATCATGCTCGGGATGCCGGTTTCCGGGCGTGACCGCCCCGAACTGAATCATCTGATCGGGCTGTTCATGAATGTGCTTCCGCTCCGGATCAAGGTGACACCGGAGTGGACGTTCGCCGAGCTTGTCGAACACATCCGCAACACCATGCTGAGCGCCCTGGCACACCGGCACCTGCCGTTCGCGGCGCTGGTCTCGGAGCTCGGCGTAGAGCGCAGCCTGGCCTACTCCCCGGTGTTCCAGGTCCTGTTCAACCACGCCACGCGCTCGCCGCAGCCGTTCGCCGACGCCGTGGAGCTGGAGTGCCGGCGGCTGCCTGTGGCGGCCAAGCTGGTCCAGACCGACCTCGAGCTGGCAGTGGTAGACGCGCCGGACGGCGCAACCACAATGGGGTTGGCGTGCAGCGCGGACATCTACGACGAGCACCTGCCCGGGCTGCTGCTCGACCACATGACCACGCTGCTCCGTGACGGCATCGCGGCACCCGACACTCGGGTCGATCGGCTCCGGCTCCTCGATGAGGCGCAGCGGAGCCGACTGACCGCCCTGTGCGCGCCCCCGGCCGCGCCGATCCCCGACGTCGGCACCGCCCTCGATCTCGTCGTGGCGCAGCTGGCCGCCACCCCGCAGGCCCCGGCGGTCACCGACCGGCGCGCCACCCTGACCTACGAGGAGCTCGGCCGGGCGGCCGCGAAGCTCGCGCAGCGCTTCCGTGCGCACGGCGTCGGAACGGGTTCGGTCGTGGCCGTGCACGTCGACCGCTCGATCGAAGCTCTGGTAGCCATGCTCGCCAGCTGGCAGGTCGGTGCCGCCTATCTTCCTGTCGATCCGAGCTATCCGCGCCGGCGAGTGGAGTTCGTCCTGCGCGATGCGGGCGCATCGGCGATCGTCAGCGTTCGAGGCGCGACTGCCGACTACCTCGACACGTTGGGCGTGCCCGTGCTGCTCGTCGAGGACGTCGCGGACGCATCCTCCGGGCCGACGGTGGGGGCGACGCTGACCGGATGTCCCGGCAGCAGCCCGTCGGATCTCGCGTATCTCATCTACACGTCTGGCTCGACCGGGGAGCCGAAGGGCGTCGAGGTGCCTCATCGCGGCGTCGTGAACTTCCTCAACTCCATGGCACATCGGCCCGGCATGACCGCCGACGACGTGGTGCTGGCACTGACCAGCCCGTCGTTCGACATCTCGGTGCTCGAGCTGTTCCTACCGTTGACGGTCGGCGCGCGGATCGTGATCGCTTCGGCGGAGGACGCCCGCGACCCGCAGCGTCTGACCGGCCTGATCGAGGAGCACGGCGTCACCGTGATGCAGGCGACGCCGGTGACGTGGCAGCAGGTCGCGGAGCTCGCGCCACCGACCATGCGACTACGGCTGGCGTTGTGCGGGGGTGAGGCGCTGGCCAGGTCGCTGGCCAACCGGCTGGGTGAGCTCGCCGACGAGGTGTGGAACATGTACGGCCCGACGGAGACCACGGTGTGGTCGTTGGTGAGTCGCGTCGAGCCGGCACCGGAAGGCACGACGGTACCGATCGGCCGTCCGATCGACAACACCTCGGCGTGGGTGCTGGACCCCGAGGGGCAGGTGCTACCCGCTGGGATAGCCGGCGAACTCTGCATCGGAGGCGCAGGCGTGGCGATCGGGTACCGGGGGCGGCCGGAACTCACCGATGAGCGGTTCGTGGCCGGACCGCCCGAAACCGGTGGTGACCGGCTCTATCGCACGGGCGACCTGGTGCGGTTGCGCGGCGACGGCGAATTCGAATTCCTCGGGCGGGCCGACTCACAGGTCAAGCTTCGCGGGTACCGAATCGAGTTGGAGGAGGTGGCCACGCTGCTGCGGCGGCACCCGCGTGTGAAGGACGCCGTCGTCGTCGTGCGTGACGACGGTGACTCCGACCCGCGGCTGGTTGCGTACGTGGTGCCGCGCTAGGCGCTACGGCATCACGAATAGTCGTCGAAGCCGTGGCGGCGCGCCCGGCGGACCTGAATCATCACGACCACCCAGGCCAGCAGCGTCCAGCCGACGCCGATCGCTACCTCCGCGCCGAGTTGGGGCAGCCACCGGTCGCCCGCCATACCGGCGCGCACGGCCTCGAGGCCGTGCCGGATGGGCAACACCATGCCGAGGTGGTCGACCCACGGTATCTGCCCGGTCGGGAGAAACACGCCACCGGCCAGCAGGACCAGATAGGACAGCAGGTTGCCGACGAGAACATTGGCCCGCTTGCCCACCGCCAGCGCGGCACAGGCCAGGCCCGCGGCGGTCGTGGTGACCGACATCAGAAGATAGACAGGCAGCCACGGCACGATGTCGAGCGCCAGGTGCGTCAGACCGGTCAGCGGAGCCACCACCGCCAACGAGGCCAGAGTCAGAACGAACCCGAGCAGCGGGTACGGCAGCGCGCGCAGCACGAAGACCAGGAACGGGCTCAGCCGTCCCGTTCGCAAACGGTAGAACGTGCCGAACCACTTGTCGACCAACGGCACGTCGATCACCGCGATCGTTCCGGACAGGGTCAGGATCGCAGCGAGCCCACCGATGAAGGCGTACGCCTGGGCGTCGGGCCCGCCCACGACGTATCCCAAGATCGTGAAGAAGAGGCACTGCAAGATGGCGCGGGGCACGACCGCGGTCAGCACGACCCAGGGCGGATTGGCCGCGTTGAACTCGACGAGCCCGAGCCGGGCGGTCATGCCCAACCGCCACGTGGTCTCAGACAAGCTCAAGGGTCCCCCTCCTCCTGGCCCGGTCGACCACGACGTTGAAGGTCCAGATCGCGACCGCGAAGTAGGCGACGGTCAGCCCCACCAGGAGAACGAATGCGGGAATCCGGGCCGATCCGGCCGCGGCACCGGCGAGAAACTCCTGCGCCCAGCGAAGGCTGATCACCGTCGAGACGGGGCGTACCACCGGAGGCAGCAGGTCAACGGGGATCATCAGGCCGCCGAGGATGAAGATCGGGTACATCAGCGCGCTGGACAGGTGCGCGCCGTACCTGGTCAGCAGGAACAGACACGACAGCAGCATGCCCAGCGCGGTGCCGGACAGCACCACCGTGACGAGACCGACGCCGAGCAGAACCGGACGGTCGAGTCGTATGGACGCGCCCATGACGACAAGGGTCGCCGTGGTGGCGAGCAGGATCGCGCCGATGGTGCGGACGGTCGCGCCGAGACACTTGCCGAGTAGTACGAGAAACCCCGGATGAGGGCTGGCGACGTTGGCGGCCAACGTGCCGAGTTCGAGCTCGCGCTGCAGGATGCCACCGGCCATCCACACGATCGAGGCCCACAGGGAGGTGAGCACGACCGCCACCACCAGTCGCGTCGCCTGGGCGGGGGACAGGTCAGGGTTGGCTCCCAGCGTCACCATGAGGAACACGGCCGGCTGTACCACCCCGATGATCAGGCCCAAGGAATGGCCGGACATCTCCCGGACCTGCATCCGGCCGCACTCCCACAGCACCCAGAGCATGGTGCTGAACCGGCTACGCATGAGCTGCCAACTTGCTGTCCAGTAGTGCGTAGGCTTCCTCCAGCCGGATCGGCTGGACGTCGACGTCGAGCACATCGCTTGACGCGAGGAGTCGGCTGAGCTGGCCGAAGGATTCAGCGCCCCAACCCGACACACGCATCCGCGCGGTCCAGGCAACGCTGTCGCCGGTCACCTCGTCGACCATCACCCCGGGCATCGCCTGGCCGACCTCGGTCGGCGGGGCTCCCCGGCCGCGAACCACCACGGTCGCCGTGTAGCCGGCGGTGCGCACAAGTTCCCCGACGCTCATGTCACCGGCCACCCGCCCGTTCGCGAGCACGACCACCCGATCCGCCAGTCGTTCCACGTCGAGCAGGTAGTGGCTGGTGAGGAGAATGGATACGCCGGTGGCGCGCAACTCGCCGATCGCCACCCGCAGGCGCTCGGCCTCTATCGGATCGAGCCCGACGGTGGGTTCGTCGAGCAGGAGCAGGCGGGGTCTGCTCACCATGCCGATCGCCAGATGCAATCGTTGCCGCATTCCCTTGGAGTACGTCTCCACGGGACGGTCCGCGGCGTCCGCCAGGCCCGACTGGGCGAGCACCCGCTCGGCATTCTCGGCCAGTCCACGTCGCCCGACACCCTGAAGCATCGCGAAGAACATCAGATTCTGTCGGCCGGTGAGACGGCCGTACAGGCCGCGTTCCCCGCCGAAGACGGCGACCGTGTCGGCGCGTACCGCCGCGACATCTCGTACCACGTCGTGGCCGAAGACCCGCACCGTTCCGCTGGTCGGCAGCAGAAGGGTCGAGATGATCTTCGTCAGCGTGGTCTTTCCAGCGCCATTGGAACCGAGCAGGCCGACGATTTCACCTTCACCGATTGTGAAGCTCACGTCCCGAAGCGCGGTCACCTGCTCCTTGCGGGTGCGGAAGACTTTGCTGACATGGTCAATCTCGACCGCGGAGCGGTTCATGTCGCCTTCTTCCCCTGGCAGCCACTACCTGCCGGCCGACTCTATAAGAACCGTCAGGTAGTCTCAACATCACATCATCGGGCTTGATTGTCTCTGTTGTCGCCTGGCAAGGACATTTGTGATGAGTTCGAACTGGCGTATCCTCGGCGATCGCTCGGCCGGCCGGGCACTGCTCGCTGTGGACTTCGGGCCCGGTCGACCGGAGGCCGGGTTCGCCGATCTCGTCGGCAACATGTCGCCGGCCACAGTCGTCATGATGCCGGTATTCGAGCCGGTCGGCGACGACCCCGCCGGTGCCACCGACCCGGTGCTGCGCGTGCGGCGATGGATGACCGAGATCCGGGAGCGCAGCCTGAGCGTGCAGGGTGTGCTGGGCTACTGCGCCGGTGGGGCATTAGCCTGCCTCGCGGCGGACCTGATCAGGGAGGCCGGCTGCGGCGATCCGCACGTCGTATTGCTGGATCCGAACTGGGTCACCGGCCGAGGAATGCAAAGCCTGTTCGTGTCCTCGGTGAGCACGTACGCGCAACTGTTGCCGCAGGATCGGTGTCAGGCCGCTCTCGACGTGGCGGGACGAGTCTGTGCCACGCTCGGCGACGACCTCACCGCCGTGAGTTCCGACGCGGTTTTCGACGCCATGCGACGGTTGCAGGAGGAGTACGACGGTCTGGTCCGGCTGACGTGTGACCAGATGGGTGCGGACGACGAAATCGGGCGCGAGTTCTCGGACCGGTTCTCCGGATTTCTCAACTACCTGGTGACCGCGGGTCGGGTCGACCGAGACGTCGTTTCCCGCCGACGCGATGACGCCGAGCTGACAGTCTTCGTCTCCATGGATCACCAGCTCGACGCCGAATTCGGTGCTCCCGCCGAGCGGTTCGCCGTCTCCCGCAACGACCTACTCGCCGATCCGGCGCTGGCCAAGGCCGTCGCGGCGTCGTTCGACTGACCGGGCGGGAAGTCTCGGCCGGACGCTCACCGGTCCGGCCGAGAGCTCGCCATTCTCAGTGCCAGGCGGCGTGCACGGCCTCGTAGTAGCTGCGCAGCCGCGCGACGTCGTCGTCGGTCGACTTGAGCAGGACGGACATCACCTCCGGCGGAGGCAGGTACGCGCCGCCCAGTTCGTCGAGGAGCCGCTCGAACGACGTCCTGGCGAACTTGCCGATGGCGGGAGGCCAGTCCGGGTTCACGAACCAGGGCCCCTCGAACCCTGTGGCCAGCGTGTGGCGGACCACCTCGTCGAGTACCTCGGCGCGGCTCGGCGCGCTGATCGGCTCGCGCTCCGGCCGGAACTCTTCGAGGCCGGCCAGCCCCGCGTCACCGCTGATCTGCTTGGCGATGTGGCGGGCGAGCAGCGGGGACAGGTGCAGGCCGTCGCGGTAGGTGCCGGTCACGATCCACAGGCCGTCGAGCGACGTGGCGCCGATCAGCGGCCACCCGTCGATGCTCATCGGCCGGTTACCGATCTGAATCTGCCGGATGTGCCCGCTGTTGAGGTCCCGGCGGATCTGTCGGACCGCGCAGTCGGTGAGGAAGATGAACTCGGAGATCGTCACCTCCTGGCGCGGGTCGAAGGTGACCTCGTTGGTGGCACCCACGTAGACCGTGCCGGCGCTTCTGGGCAGGACGTGCAGCCCGCAGGCGAACGCGCGGTTCGGCGTGCGCAGCACGTACGGCGGCACGGTGCCGTCGGCGGTATCCACCAGCACGGACACACCGCAGCCCCCGATCACCTTCGGTACCCGATAGGTGAGTTCGGGCACCGACCGGATGAGGGGTTCGCTCGCCGCACCGGCGGCGACGACGACCGTCCCGGCCGTGACGACGGAGTCGGCCAGCTGGACGCCCTCGGCCCTACCGGACCGCACCCGCAGCCCGGTCGCCGCCTCGTGGATGAACGTGACGCCGCGTTTCTCGAGCGCCGTGGTGAGCGTCGTGAGGAGAGCCGCGGTGTCGACCGCGCCCTCGTCGGGCAGCCGGAGCGCCCGTAGCGGCCGGGCGTTCGAGTCCGAGACCAGCCATTCGATGTCCTCGACCGCGATCTCCTCGTACGGTTCGCCGGCCTCCCGCAGAGCCTGCCGGATCGCGGCGAAATTGGCGGAGTCGACTTCGGAGAAGCCGACGGTGTTGAGCAGGACCACCGTTTCCTTTGTGGTCATGATCTGGCTGGGCTCGGCCCCCATGCGGTCGAACCACGCCGGCCACATCTTCCGCGCGGCGAGCGCGAGCTCGAATTTGCGGCGTCCGTACGGGCTGCCCAGAGTGGTTGTGGTGACCTCGCCGAAGCAGCCGAGCATGGCCCCAGCAGCCGGTGTGGCTCCGAAGGGACGGTTGCTCGGCCCTACGACGGCGATGGAGGCGCTCGGCTGTTCTTCGGCGATCGCCAGGGCGACGGAGAGGCCGATCACTCCGTTGCCCACCACGATGACATCGAACGATCTCGGATTCATGGTGCAGCCCTCTTTCCCATCCGTTCCTCGGTGGATCAAGTCGTGACCGGGCTCTCCTCGGTGGACCAGGAGAACGTCTCGTCGGTCTTGCCGCCGGCGCTGTTGGAATAGCCGCCCAGGTAGTACCGCAACGTGGCGCGGTGCGTGCAGGCCAGCTTCTCCCCTCTGGCAAGCAACGCGTGAAACAGCTTGTCGTCCTCACCCAGGAGGTTCTCCGCGTCGCTGCGCGAGAAGTGCTCCTGGAACGGCACCTCGAGCAGCAGGTCGCGGGCGAGTAGCCACGAGCTGGTGTCAGGGGTCTCCTCATGGACCCCGGGTCGACTGCCGACCACGTTGGACCCTGGGGTGAGGATGCCCTTAGCGAGGTAGTCGCGGTAGATCTGCCGGGCTTCCTCGGCGCCGCGCGCCCACGGCCACCGCGGCTCCAGATACGGGGTGCCGTCCCGGTTCAGCAGAGCTACGTGGCTGTACGCGGCTCGGACATCGTGTTCACGCGCGCATTCGACCAGACTGTCGAGGTGATCCGGCGTCCACTCGTTGTCATCGTCCAGAAACGCGATCCAGCGGTCGGTGGAGCGGCGTACCCCGAAGTTGCGCAGCCGGGAGGAGCGGGCCGGTCCGGAAACCTCATGGGGTTCCCGCGGCAGGTACAGCACCTCGACGTCACGCGAGTCCGACGTGACCGCCGCCAGCGCGGCCTGCGTCTCGGGGCAGTCGTCGATGAGCACCACATGGTTGACGCGGTGCTCGGTCTGCTGCGCCCGTACGCTGCGCATGGCTCGCTGCACCAGGGACGGTCGCAGCCGGGTCAGGGTGATGACCGTGATGCTCTCCACCGGTCGGTCACTCATGAGACGTGCCGTTCGACTCGCGCAGCAGCGGCTCCTCGCACCCGTCGTCAACCGAGATGTCAGCCTTCGCCAGCGCCAGGAACTCCCGATCGAGGACGTCCTCGGTCGGCAGCGGCTGTCGCCACTCCTGGCGCGGTACCTCCGCGTGCGGGTGCAACCTGCCGACACTGCCCAGGCAGTTCCGGCAGGCGCGCAGGGGAGTGGTCCGGGTCAGGAACTCGATGAGCCGCTCCCGAAACCGCGGGCCCTTTTCGATCCTGATCCCGTCCACCGTGCGGTCCCAGCCGTCGGCTACGAGCTGCTCGGGGAGGAAGACGCTTTGCGGACAGCGGTACAACCATCCGTCGAAGACCGTGTGGGATAGCCAGAAGTGGGCGAGCTTGCAGGTGTCGAAGATGTCCTGGATCAGCGACTCCGAGTCGGTGCCCTGCTCGGAGTAGGCGACTCGGAAATGCCGGTAGCGGTTGGCGATCAGATCGACGCCGTGTGCACGGGCGGTGTCTCGGAAGGCGTTCAGCTGATTCTCGGTGAGTTCGCGACTCGGGTAAACCGAGATCTCAACGGCGTCGACCGACCGCCAGAATGCCGCAGGCGCCCGGTCGAGCAGGGTCCCGTTCGTGCAAACGAGGACGCTATCCGATATTTTGCTCGACCGCACCGCTTCGATGACCCCGAGCAGATCCGGGTGCAGCAACGGCTCCCCGCCGAGGATCTTCACATACGACGCGTGGTAGCTGTCGGCGAGCGTGACGAGACTGTCGTACAGCGCCGCCGGGTCCACGTTCGAGCGACGATAGAGCGGGGCGAGATGGCTGCAGGATATGCAGCGCATGTTGCAGTGGTGGGTGGCGTTGACCTCCAGCCCTTCCGGGTTGACGACGCGGCCGTCCTCGACGCGCAGCGCCATCACACGGCTCCCTCGGACGGGGGCCGTAGCCGGTCGATGTTGGCCACCACCTTGGCCACGCCCTCGGCGATGGCCTTCATGTCCTCGGCCGTGCCGAGCAGCGTGTGATGCAGGAAGGCGACACAGGTGTGGTAGGCGGCCGTGGCGTGGGGCAGGTCGAAACGGGCCGGGAGGAACAGCCGTCGCGTCTCCTCGGTCCGCGGTAGGCGTGGCGACTTGAGCGGCACGTAGAGCCGGTTCGCGTTCAACGGCGCATCGAGCGTCTCGATGAAGACGTTCAGCTCCGCGGTCAGCGCCGCGACCACCTGCTGCACCGAGAAGGGGCCGAGTACGTCAGGGTCGAGGCGGATGACGTAGTCGTAGTAGGTGCGCCGGTTCAGCGCCGCCGGCGCGGGAAGGGTGCTCACGCCGGGGATCTCGGCCAGCAGCCCGGCGAGCAGAGAGGCGTTTCGTTCCCGCAGCGCCTGTTGCTCGTCGAACTGTTCCAGCTGGCTGAGCGCGACGGCGGCGTGGAACTCCGACATCGAGTAGTTGTGGCCCTCGACGGCACCGACCTCCTCGAGTTCGAGCTGTCCGACCACGGGGTTCGCGGTGTAGCGCCGACCGTTGGCCCGGTATTGCTGGAGATGGTCGTAGAGTTGCGCCGACGAGGTGATCGTGATGCCGCCCTCGCCGCAGGTGAGAACCTTGGTCTGCTGAAGGCTGAACACGCCGACGGTACCGAACGTGCCGACCTTGCGGCCGTTCCACTCCGCGCCGTGCGCCTGCGAGCAGTCCTCGATGATCGGGATGCCGGTACTCTCCGACAGCTTCAGGAACGCGTCGATGTCCGCCGCGGAGCAGTAGGCGTGTACCACCAGGATCGCCTTGGTGCGCTCGGTGACCGCGGCCTTGGCCGCATCGGCGGAGATGCTCAACGTGTCCGGATCCACGTCGACGAGGATCGGCACCGCGCCGAGCGCGGCCGCAGCCGAGGCGCAGGCCACCCAGGTCAGGCCGGGCACGATGACCTCGGTGCCGGGGCCGACGCCGAGCGCCTCCATGGCGATGGTCAGCGCGGACGAGCCGTTCGTCGTCGGCACGGCGTAGGGAACCCCGTGGTAGTCGGCGAAGGCACGGGCGAACCTCTGCTCGAACGGTGTGCTGCCGGTGTAATGGCCGCTGACCGCCCACCGGCCGGAGGTGGCCGCCTCGTGCAGCATGCGCAGGGTGGATTCGGTCGCCTGCGGCCACACCGGCCAGTTGGCGTCATGGACCGGGGTGCCACCGAAGAGAGCCAGACGCGAGGTCGGTACGGAGGTCATGGAGCTCCTTACATCGTTGTGACTTTCTCGACCGCGAACGCCCATGGTCACGCGCCCAGCAGCCGGACGCGGTGATCCTCGACCTCGCGCAGCAGCTCGTCGGCGCGCGCGGGGTCGTCCAGGAACGAGACGAACGCCCGCATACCGACCTCGGCGAGTTCCCACGGCGTGTCGAGGTCGTAGAACTGCGACACCCGGTCGGCGCGGCGGAGCAGCTCCAGTCCTTTGGCCACGTGCTGCACGGCACGGGTGACATCCACATCGGTCCGGGTCGGCAGTACGTGAAGCGCCTCCACGGTCTGCTGCTGCACCTCACGCGATGCCAGGTAGGCCAGGAATTCAGCCGCCGCATCCGGTGCCCTGCTCCTACCGGACACGAAGTAGCCGTCGACGGGAGCGTCCTCGCCGACCGGCAGCGCTGGATCGAAGAGCGGGAAGCGGAAGAAATCGATGTCGGCATCGTCGTCGGGCAGGTATTCGTCGGCGACGTATGAGCCGATCAACGTCATCCCGGCGGTGCCGGCGCGCAGCGCCGCAATCGCTTCCTCCTCGTCGTACTCCGCCGGGCCTTCGAGAAACCAGCCGTCGTCGAGCAGCTCGCGCCAGAACTCGAACACCGCGCGGACCCGACGATCGGTGTACGGCACGCGCAGCGCCATCAGATCCTCGTGGAAGGCCGGTCCGTTGCGGCGCAGGTTCAGGTAGTCGAACCAGGCGGCGGCCGCGCAACCGTGTCGGGCGCCCAGCGCGAAGGGCGCCATTCCCGCGGCCCGTAGCACCTTTCCCGCTTCTCGCAGGTCCGACCAGGTCTCAAGAGGCGCGGGTATACCCAGCGAGGCGAATACCGACGGGCGGTAGTAGACCGCCCACCAGTAGTGCGATGTCGGTAGGAAGTAACCGACTCCGTTCTGGACCGCCATTCGACGGAACCGGGGATCGTACGACTCGGTGAGACCCTCGGTGTCCCACAGGCTCGTGACGTCCAGCATCAGCCCGCGTTCCGCGAGCGAGCGCATCCGGTTGCCGGCCAGCCAGGTCATCACATCGGGGGGAGAGTCGGCGGTGAGGTGATGTTCCAGCTGCTCCTTGAGTTCCTCGTGATCCGCCACGACCAGATGGACCGGAGCGTCCGGCCGGCGGGCGTTCCATCGGTCCACGACACGCTCGCTGAGCGCACGCATGCGGGGCGCCGTGTGATCGGTGAGATAGGTCAGTCGCATGTCGACGTCCCCGAATCGGGCGCGGAGAGAATCCGGCGAAAGGTGTCCACCGCGAGCGGTGCCTGTCGGGCGAAATCGGTGAAGTCCTCCTCGATGGTCAGCCCGCCCGTGTACCCGGCGGCTATCAGGCTCGCCACGAACTCGGTCTGCACCTCCGTGTGGAACCGCATGCTGCCGCGGGGCAGCGAGGAGGTGTGTGCGTGCCCGATCGCACCGGCTGCGATCCTCACCTCCTCGGCGACGGAGCGGCCCTCGCTGACGATGTGATAGCAGTCGACGGCGATGCGTACGCCGGCCCCGGCCAGCTCGTCGACGAGCGGTCGGGCCTCCGCACAGGAGTTGACGAAGTTCGTCTCGATCGCGGTGAGCGGTTCGAGGGTGAGCGCCATTCCGCGTGCCCGGCACACCTCCGCTGCCCGGACGACGAACTCGCGGAACTGCGCCACCGCCCGCTCCCTGGGGAACCCGGCGGGTATCGCGCGTGCCTGGCCGCTGCCGAGCACGACGGTCTGTACCCCGAAGGGCGCTGCCCGGTCGCACATGTCGGTGAAGACCCCGAGGGCGTCCTCGTGGTCTGCGTCCGCGCCGACGACCCGGCACCTGAAACGACGCGGTAGCGGCGATGTCATCGACACCGCAGGCAGCCCCGTGGCCCGCACCCGGGCCGTCAGATCGGCCAACGCGGCGGCGTCCACGCAGAGCATGTCGCCCTTCAGCTCAAGGTAGTCCACCGCAAGCGTGGCCGCCTGTTCCACCTCGACGGGTTGGCGCACGATGCAGCCCAGCGACAGAGGGGCCCGTCCTATCGACATGTCACACCCCCTCGGGGACGTGGACGGTGCGCAGTGCTTCCTCGAACGCGGTGAGCCCCTCCTCGAGCTGCTCTTCGGGGATGCTCAGCGGCGGATAGATCCGGATCCGGCTGTCGTACGCCATGGCGAGGACGCCGCGGGCCACCAACTCCCGGAAGAACCGCTGGGTTACTTCTCGGGGCAGCGGTTCGCGGGTGCCGGGCACGACGAGTTCTATCCCGATCATGAGTCCCAGATTGGCCGCGTTGCCGACGAAGGGAAACTCCCGCGGCCAGGACGCTATCCGCCGTGCCACCGCCTCGCCGAGGGTGTGGGCGCGGGCGGGCAGCTCCTCGTCGAGCAGGATCTGCAGCGTCGCCAGGGAGGCCGCACTGGCGAGTGGGTTACCGCCGAAGGTCGAGGCGGCCGCGCTCGGCGCGCCGAAGGGCGTGCCCTCGACCAGTTCCGACCGGCTGACGATCGCGCTCGCCGGGACACCTGAGGCCATGGACTTGCCGAGCACCAGCACGTCCGGGGCGATCTCCGGATCGTGTTCGAAGGCGAACATCCGGCCGGTGCGTCCGAACCCGGTGATCACCTCGTCCAAGATGAGCAGCGCACCGTGCCGGTCGGCGAGCCTGCGCAGGCCGCGGAGGAACCCGGGTGGTGGGATGATGTTCCCGTTCGTGCCCTGCACCGGTTCCACGATGATCGCGGCCAGCTCACCGGTGCCGTGATGCGTGATGGCCTGCTCCGCGAAGTCGAGACACAGGGTTTCGCACGCGGGGTGCTCCCGGCCGAACGGGCATCGATAGCAGTAGGCGTACGGCGTGTGGTACGACCCGGGGGGAAAGGGACCCGATCGATGCTTGCGCGGTCCAGAGTGCAGGCTGAGCGCACCCTGGGTCTTGCCATGGAAGCCGCCCCAGAAACTCAAGATCTCCTGCCGCCCGGTCGCCGACCGGGCCAGTTTGACGGCCGCTTCGACCGCCTCACTGCCGGTGGAAAACATATGGATCTTGTTGAGCCGTTCGGGGAGCTGTCGTGCCAGTAGCTCGTAATAGCGGGCGCGTACGCCGGTGTAGAAGGTGCCCACGATGCACCTGTCGAGCTGCTCGCCGACCAAGCGGCGAAAGCCGGGATGCGAGTGTCCGATGTTGCATACGCCAACGCCGGTGAAGAAGTCGATGTATCGTTTTCCGTCGGTGTCCCAGACTTCCGCGTTGCGGGCCCGGTCCACGACTATGCCAGCCAGGTCCGACATGGCCTGAGCGCCAGGAAGGCGGTGCCGTTGTTCGAGCTCGATGACGTCCTGGGTGATGGCGGGACTGACGATCACGGCTGGGTTCTCCCCTTCGCCTCGCCACCGATCCCGGCGGGGTCGTACGCGGCGAGAATCCGCTGGAGCAGGGCGATGTCCGCGCGGGCGTCCGCCACATCGGTCACCGGGGCCCGGCGGTTGACGACGCAGTCGTGAAACGCGCGCAACTCCTCGCGGAACGCCTCGTCGTAGGAGACCTGGACACGACGGTCGACCAGAGCGGAGCCCTCCATGCGTTGCACCACGACCGGGGTGGGCCAATGCTTGAGAAACGGCGACGGGAACTGTATCCGCACCCGTTGGGTCGACGACAGAACGGCGATCTCCTCGAAGTAGTCCCGCAGCTGCGCGAGGTAGGTCCAGGTGTACATGGTGCGCGTGTCGCCGTGGTGCCGCAGCACCGTGGTCACCGAGGGCGTCGTGGAGTCGGGCGGCCACACCTCGGTGAACAGCACCTCGTCCGGTTCGCCGACCAGGGCTCGCAGCGCGTTGATGTCGTGCACCATGCTGCCGAGGAACACGTCGTAGTAGACGAACCGAAGCGCGTCGGGCAGACCGCCGACGGCCTCGTCGAGCAACTCCTCGTGCTCCCGCCGGAGCTTGCGCTCCACGTCCTTCGGCACATCGTCGAAGCGGACGACCCCGTGAATGTCGATGTACTGGTCCTCACTGGGATGTAGCGTGTTGATCTGGATGTACCGGATATCCCGCATGTCGCGTACGAGCTGCTGGCCGTACCGGTACCCGGGATCGAAACGCTTCATGTACGCCACCATGACGACGACTCCGGTACGTGCCGCTGCGGCTTGGATCTCGTCGGCTTCCCGCAAGGTGAGGCAGAGCGGTTTCTCGACCAGCACATGTTTGCCGGCCTCGACCGCCGCCAGCACCTGCGGCCCGTGGCTGCCGCTGTTGAGCACCAGAACCGCGTCCACGTCGGTGTCCAGCAGCGCCCGGTAGTCCGTGAAGCGGCGCGCGGCCGGCACACCGTACCGTTCGCCCATCGCGTCGAGCAGGCCCGGCGACAAGTCGCTGAGCGCGGTCACCTCGAACAGATCGGAAAGGCTCTGCAGATACGGCAGGTGCATGATCTGGGCCACCGTTCCACAGCCGACGACCCCTACCCGCAACCGGGTAGAACCGGACATCTGTCCTTACTCCTTGCTTATCAGGTAATCGTGGATGACCAGGTGGTCCATGTGGGTGGCGAGGAACGTGCGTAGCGCGTCGGCCGGAGTCTCCACAATCGGCTCGCCGGCGAGGTTGAACGAGGTGTTGAGCACGACCGGGATGCCGGTCAGACGGTGGAATTCCGCGACGAGGTCGTAGAAGACGCCGTTATCGTGACGGGTCACGGTCTGCACCCGCGCGCTGTTGTCCACGTGCACCACCGCCGGGATCCGGTCGGCTTTCTCCTCGCGGGTCTGCGCCGCCAGGATCATGAACGGACTCGGCACGTCAAGCTCGAAGTACTCGGATGCGAACTCGGCCAACACGCTGGGGGCGAAGGGGCGGAATCCCTCGCGTCGCTTGACCCGTTCGTTGAGGATGTCCTTATTCTCTGCCCGACGCGGGTCCATTAAGATGCTCCGGTGCCCCAACGCCCGAGGTCCGTATTCGCTACCGCCCTGGAACCAGCCCACGATCAGGTTCTCCGCGAGCAGTCGCGCGGTCAGTTGCGCGATCGGGGTGGAGCTGCGGAAGTAAGGGTTCGAATCGTCCGGCCCGTGGTACTCGACGGTGATTCCCTCGACCTGTTTCAGCGCGTCGAGTACCTCGTCATCGCGATATTCGCGGCCGAGGTAGGCGTCGGTCATCACCCACCGGTGAGTGGAGCGGCCGAGCACGTGTTTGCCGTAGAGGGCGGCACCGAGCGCGAGGCCCGTGTCGGAGGCAGCCGGCTGGATGAAGATCTGCTCGAAGGGCGTCCGGTCTAGAATCTGACGGTTCGCGATGCAATTGAGCGCGACGCCGCCGGAAAGACAGAGATTCGGCGAGCGGGTGATTTTGTAGAGGTTCTCGGCGAGCTCCACCATCGCGTCTTCGAGCTCCTTCTGGATCCGGTACGCCATCTCGTTCCAGATAGGGGACGGCAGTGGGTCGCCGGATTCCCGCACCTGACCGAAACGGGTGGGTAGGCTCCGGATGATGTTCCGGCCTTCTTCGAGGCCGTACTTGGACCCCCATAGAGTCCACTCCGGCCAGTGGAAGAACTCCGGGTCCATCAGGATCTCGCCATCGGCGTACCGGTGGAAGATCTTGACATCCTCGAAGAGCGCGCCGGTGCCGTAGGAGGCGAGACCCATCGTCTTGCCCGCTTCGCCCAGCGAGCCGAAGTTCAGATGGTAGGTGACGATGTCGTAGGCGAAGCCGAGGCCGCACGGGATGTCCGGGGTCCCATACGTTTTGTGGATGACGGTGATGTCGTTGCCGGTCGCCCGATACATCGACTGCTTCTCGGACATGTTATTGGCGTAGACATGGTCGACCGGGCGGTCACCGTCACCATCCACCACTAGTACGGCGGCGTCGTCGAACGGGGAGGCGAAGAAGGCGTTCGACGCGTGGGTCAAATGGTGATTGATACGAAAGAAGTCGGTGTACTCGCGGATATACGGCGCCAAGACCGACCGAAACACCTCGTCTTCGATGGACTGACGGGTATGTACCACGATGTCGAATTTCAGTTCGCCCGGACCCATGCCGAGACCGATTTCGCAGTAGCGCAGAAGAGTCCGCAGCTTCTCCGGATAGTTGTCCCGCCAACCGGGGGTTACCTCGCCGGAGTACTTGATTCGGTCGAGACGCTCCAAGGCTACCGCGATCGGCTTCCGGTCTCCGACGATGGCACAGACGCCCGCGTCGCTGGATCCGTAATGGATTCCTAGTATGTTCATCCGGTCCCCTCGATGTTGATTCACCGGTCGCATCGCGCACGCAACGCGGTCGGGCGAACGGAAAATGCGGTCTCCAGCGGGTGTACGCCCACTGCTAGACGATCGGGCGCCGGCTTCGTCAACGGGCGTGGCCACACCGTACATCACTTGATCGAGGTCCGCTATAGGTCGCTTGCGGACCGCGCACCGGCTGCCGCGATACTGGGGCCCGGGTATGTCCACGGCGCTACCGCCGCGCGCAGGAGGGAGAACGCCGATCACCGCGAACGGTCGGGAGCTGCTCGAACTCGCCCGAGCAGCCGCTCTTGCCGGTGGGCAGCTGCTGCTGCGCGGGTTGGCCGGGCCGCACGCCGTTGCCGAGAAGTCCTCACCGCGGGACGTGGTGACTGAGCTGGACCGAGCAGCCGAGGCGCTGATCGTCGACCGGCTGCTGACCTGCCGGCCGGACGACGCGGTACTGGGGGAGGAGAGTGGCGAGCGGCCGGGAACCTCCGGGGTGCGCTGGGTCATCGATCCGTTGGACGGCACCGCCAACTACCTGCGTTCGCTGCCGGCGTTCGTGGTATCCGTCCTGGCCGAGGTGGACGGTGAGGCGCTGGTCGGGGTGGTACACGATCCGTCGCGGGGGGAGACGTTCACCGCGGTGCGGGGGCACGGTGCGGCGTGCAACGGGCGTCCGCTCCGGGTATCGGAGACCGGCGACCTGCGCGACGCGTTGGTGGGCACCGGATTCAGTCGGGACACGACGGTCCGGGCCCGCCAGGCTGCGCTCCTCGGCAGCCTGGTGAACCGGGTCCGGGACATCCGGCACAGCGGTTCGGCGGCGCTTGACCTCTGCTGGGTCGCCGCCGGTCGTCTCGACGTCTACTACGAAGCCGATCTACGGTACTGGGACCGAGCCGCTGGAGTGCTGATCGCCCGGGAGGCCGGCGCGTGGGTCGGCGGAATGGATGACGGCCCACCCGGCGACGAGATGGTCATCGCCGGGCCGCCGGGACTGGCCCGCGCCTTGCGTACGGTGCTCGCCGGGCTTGCTCGGGATGAATCAGTCCCGGCTCCCCGGCAGCAGGTCGGCCGGGACGTCGACCTCGATCCAACGGCCGCCTTCGGCGGCTGACCGATACGCGCCCTCGATGACGAAGGCGGTGACCAGCGCCTCCCGGATCAACTCCGTTCGGCGCTGCGGTTCGGCTACGGTCTCGACGAAGTCGCGCAGCATGTGGACGAACCATTCCTGGTGCGATGGATCGTCGAAGCCGGATTCGATGAATTGTCGAACGGTCTTGCCGTTGCGGGTGTAGGTGAGCTCGTCGCCGTCCACGATCACCGAACCGGACGTCCCCATGATCGCGTAGCCGGTGCTGCGGTATCCGGACGCCCACGTCAGTGTGAACGAGACTTCCGTGTCGTCCTCGCACCGCATCCGGATGAGCGCGGTGTCCTCCGTGTCGCGGTAGGTGTCCTGTCGCATGTTGCCGAGCAGGCAGGAGACGGCCATCGGCGTACGACCGGTGAGGTTCATGGCGAGGTAAATACTGTGTGGACCGTGGTCGCGCAGGATGCCGCCGGCGGAGATCTCGGGCTCGCGTCGCCAGTCCGGCCGCCACTCCGGTACGCCTACCGCGTGCCCGCGGCGTAGCGTGCGGAAGTTCGCCCCGAGCACCGGACCGAATTCTTCGGTGGCGATGATCTCCCGCATGACGTGCAGAATCGGCGCGAACTTGTAGACGTGGCACGGGTAGAACACGCGATCGCTGCTCCAGACGGCACGCATCAGGTCCTCGAAGCCGTCTTCGGCCGGCATGAAGACCGGTTTCTCACACAACACGTGCATGCCGTGGGCGAGGCCGAGGGCCGAGTACTGGCCGTGGGTACTGGGCGGCGTGCAGACATCGATGAAGTCGAGCTGCTCGTGGGTGATCAACTCCGAGAAATCGGCGTACGTGGCCAGACCGAACGATGTCCGGGCGAGCTCTCGCCGAGCCGGGGACGGGTCGACCACGGCGACGACCGACAGCTCGTCGAGTCGCCGGTAGCCGGCCATGTGGCCCATCGCGATGGCGCCGAAGCCGATGATGGCTCCTCGCATGTGCTCCTCCTAGCCCCGGCCCCTGAGTGGTGTTAGGGCAGTCCATATTGTGCGCAAACAACGGAAAGGTGCCTTCTGGACTGGGAGGATAGGACTGGCCAGGTCTATTCGTCCCGCACGGAAGGCGCCAGGGTAGCTGCAGGCTACCCGAACCTGTGCCGAGATCCCAGGGATCGCGACGGGCCGCAGTCCCCGCTGATCTTGCAGTTTTGGTTGACTGTTTGCCCCGTTTTATCAGCAAAAGTCCCCACCAAAACTGCAAGATCGCGCAGGATGGGCGGCGGGGGCTACTGCTGCTCGGGTTCCTCGGCCTCCTCGGCTGCCGGCTCCGCCGCTTCTTCTTCCTCCTCGCTGTCGGTTGCCTCGTCCTCGGCGGCCCAGGTGAACTCGATCTCGACCGAGAGTTCGGAGCCGTCCTTCTCCTGCTCGATCTCGAACTCGCAGTGGACCCGGTCGGCCACCGCGACAACCCCGGCGGCGCCGTAGAAGATCTTTCCGCTCGACTCCAGGTGGTCCGCCAGCTGGCGCAGCCAGGCAGCCAGGTCGGCCCGCGAGACCATGCGGGCGTCCTCGAATATGTCCATGGCGGTTATGTTCGCATTTGGCCGGTGCCCGCGCGCCGCAGGACCACTGTGGCCGGTCGAAGCGCCCCAGCCGACGCTGCGGTGCGCCTCTTCACTGCCTGCGCGGCACGCGCAGCACGGCGACCAGGAAGTCCGAGTCGTCAGTGAACGGGCGGAGATCCCAGGTGGCAAGGAGCAGGTCGGGAACGAACCCGGCGGCTCGGGCATCGGTGAGGAAGTCGGCGAACTCGTAACCGCGCCCGGCACCGAAGCCGATGACGGCACGCCCGTCGTCACGCAGGTGCAGACACAGCCGCCGCAGTACCTCGCGGCGGGCATGTGCGGCCACGAAGGTCATCACGTTCCCGGCGCAGACGACGGCGTCGAAAGGCTCGGAGAGGCCTTGCGCGGGCAGGTCGAGCTCGGCGAGATCACCGATGATCCACTGCGGGCCGGGGTGGTCGGCGCGAGCGGCGGCGATCAGGACGGGGTCGATGTCGACGCCGACGACCTCGTGGCCGGCCGCGGCGAGGAAACCACCCACACGGCCGGGACCGCAGCCTGCGTCGAGGATCCGTGCGCGACGCGGCACCATGGCGTCGACGAGACGGGCTTCGCCGGCGAGATCGGCACCGGCCGCGGCCATCGAACGGAACCGCTCCACATACCAGGCGGAATGGCCAGGGTTCTGCTGGACGAGCTCCACCCAGGTCTGCTGCCCGGTCATCTCCAAGCTCCTTCGTCGTCTGATCTACTCGGCGCGGGCGCTTCGCCACACCGGTAGTGCCGGCCGCCGGGTTCGTCCGTGTTTGAGGGCGGCAGGGGTTTTCCGCCCTGTCCCCCTCAAACCTCCGCTTCCTGGATCACCTCGAACGTCCACAACTGCGCGCCGGTCGCGGCGGGGCGGCGTTGCTCGTCTCCGGCCTCGTGCGCCCGAGCCCCGCGACCCGCCCGCCAGCGTTCGAAGTCCTCCTTGCTGCGCCAGCGCGTGTACACCAGGTACTGGTCGGTGCCGTCGATCGGGCGGAGCAACTCGAAGCGTTCGAAGCCCTCGGCCTGCTCCACCAGCCCGGCCCGGGCGGCGAACCGCTCCTCCAGTACGCCACGTTGGCCCGAGGGTACCGTCAGCACGTTGATCGCCACGTAGGAAGCCATGGGCTGAGACTATGTCCCGCCGGTCCTATTTGCGACGGCTCCACTAGCAGGTACGGTTGCGAGAAGTCCTCGACGCTTCGGCGGGGACTCCGGACAGCCGCCGGCGGGCCGCGCCCCCCGGTCGAGCTGACGCCGCGTCAGGGGAGGTGCGATGGTCCTACTACGAGAGGTGATCGGTGACGCGCTGCGCGCGCGCCGGCGGGGACAGCATCGAACCCTACGGGATGTCTCCAGCGCCGCCAACGTCAGCCTGGGCTACCTGTCCGAGATCGAGCGCGGACAGAAAGAGGCGTCCAGCGAGCTGCTCGCCGCCATCTGCAACGCGCTCGGTGCCCGGCTGTCCGAGGTGCTGCGGGACGTGAGTGACACGTTGGCGCTCGCCGAGCAGATCGCGGATGTGCCGGTGCCGGAGCCCGTCGCAGTCCGCCCGGGCGACGGGCAGCCGACGATCTCCCCCGCTGCGGAGGGCCCGAAGGCCGACCGGCGACCGGACAACGAGATCTCGGTGTCGGTGCGTCAGGATTCCCCGTTCAAGGCGACCCTGCGGGCTACCCGCCGGCTGCGTTCCAGCGATCGCGACCGGGACGTGGTCTGCGTCGGCTGATCTTATGGCGGCGCGGCCACCGCCTGGCGTCGACCTGGAACGATGGAGAGGGGCCGAGCGACTTCGCTCGACGAGACTGCCCGGCCGTCGTTCGCAGCGGAGGACATTGAGGGGAGACCATGGCGAACCCGTTCGTCAAGGGCTGGCGCTATCTGATGGCCCTGTTCGGTGCCAAGATCGATGAGCACGCGGATCCCAAGGTGCAGATCCAGCAGGCCGTCGAGGAGGCGCAGCGCCAGCACCAGGCGCTGGTCCAGCAGGCGGCGGCGGTGATCGGCAACCAGCGCCAGCTGGAGATGAAGCTGTCGCGCCAGCTCTCCGAGGTCGAGAAGCTCCAGGCGATGGCGCGCCAGGCGCTCACCCTCGCCGATCAGGCCCGGGGCGCCGGCAACGAGGCCGAGACAGTGCGGTACGAGCAGAGCGCGCAGAGCATCGCCAGTCAACTGGTCGCCGCCGAACAGGGCCTGGAAGATCTCAAGACGTTGCACGACCAGGCGGTCTCGGCGGCCGAACAGGCCCGCCGGGCGGTAGAGAACAACTCGATGATCCTGCAGCAGAAGCTCGCCGAGCGCACCAAGCTGCTCAGTCAGCTCGAGCAGGCCAAGATGCAGGAGTCCATCGCCCGGTCGCTGGAGTCCATGTCGGCGATCGCCGCGCCCGGTGCCACCCCTTCGCTGGACGAGGTGCGGGAGCGGATCGAGCGGCGCTACGCCACCGCGATGGGCCGGGCCGAGCTGGCCGGCAATTCGGTCGAGGGGCGCATGCTGGAGATCCAGAAGGCCGCACTGGACAGCGCCGGGTCGGCACGACTGGAGCAGATCCGGGCGAGCATGGGCGGCGACCAGGTCGGTCCCGCCGAGCGGTCCGCCATCGACCGGGCCGCCGCCGGGGCCGACCAGGCGGGCGCTGCGCGGCTCGACCAGATCCGTGCCGAGCTCGACCGGGCGAAAGGCGAGGGCGGCGCGGCCGGCTGATCGCGAGGCCGACGGACTTCGAGGAGTGGCAGTGGCGGACGCGCGGGAACGGTACTTCCGGCGGCTGCGCCGGCTTCGTCGTAAGGCCCGCCGATGGAGCGTGCTCGCCGGGGGGTTCGGTGGCGCTGCCGTCGTCTTGACCCCGTACGCCGGCATCGGTCTGCCCGATGCGTTCTGGGCGGCGGCGGCCGGCGGCTCCCTGGTGCTGGCCGCCTGGCGTTGGGCGGACCTGCGTGCGCATGTCGCCCAGCCGGTCCCACCCCCGCCCGACCCGGCGCAGGCCGCCGAGCAGGCCCGGGCTCGGCTCGTCGCCACCGTGGAGCGGCTGCCGGGTGGCCGCGACCTGCTCCAGGAGGTCCGTCGCCAGCGGGAACGGATGGCGGTGCGGGGTTCGGCGGCGGCGGACGCCTGGGCGCGGCTGGACCAGGCCGCCGCCACGCTGGCCCCGCTTGTCAACCGGTTGACCGGGCCGGGAGTGCCGGCCGTGGTCGAGGCGCGGGACGCCGAGCGGTCACTGCGTGACCTCGCCCAGCGGGTGGCGGGCGTGGAGAAGACGCTGCGGTTCGCCCCGCCCGACGCCCGCCCCCGGCTCGAAGACGCACACCGTGTGCTGGTCGACCAGTTGACCGCCGGGGTGACCGCGTACGAGCGTCTGGTGGCCGCGGCGGTGGCTTATCTGGCGGAGGAGAGCCGGATGACCGTCGACGACTCGGCGGCGGTTCGGCTCACCGAGGCGAGCGACCTGCTGCGCGGGGTCGCCGACGGCCTCGCCGAGCTGCGGGTCGCGACGGAACAGCCGAGCCGCCACCCGGTCTGAGCGCATCGCGCGAGACGCCGCGACCGGCCCCTGCGGTCAGGTGTCTGCGCCGGCGGCCGTGGTGTGCGAGCAGGCGGCGTCGTGCACGGCGACGGGGACGGCTGCGAGGGCGGGTGGGACGGTAAGCAGCGCACCCAGGGCGGTCACGGCGAGCAGCCGTCGGATGGCCGGTATCGGTACGGCGGGTGCGAGCATGCGGCGTACCCGGTCGACGGCGACCGTGGCCGCGCCGAGGGCGTGTTCCGGGGTGGCGTCGGCCAACCGGACGATGGCGGTGGCGATCAGTCGTCGGTCGTGCCGCCGACCGGCGTGATCGTCGGCCAGATGCTCGACCAGTCGTCGGATCTCGATCTCGGCGGCGGCGGCCAGCGCCAGCTGCGGGAATGCGCGGTGGAACGCGGCCGCGAACGCCACCAGCAGGTGGTGCCGTCCCCGCAGGTGGGCCCGCTCGTGCTCGAACACGGCCGCGAGTTCCGCGGGGGACAGGACGTCGAGCGCTGCCCGGGTGGCGACGATCCGGCCGGGGCGGCCCGGCAGGCAGTACACCACCGGTAGGGCGTGGTCGACGATGAGCGAATCCCGCTGTTCGCCGCGCCGCGTCACCGGGCTCAGTGCGGCGCTGTGTCGGTGCCGCCAGCGTCGGGCCCTGCCGAAGGTGACGGTCAGACCGAGGACCAGCCGGCCGGCGAGGGTCCCGGTAGCGGCTAGGGCGGTGGCGGTCAGGGCACTGTCGGCCGGTCCGAGGCTCGCCAGGGCCTGCGCGCAGGCGGCCAGGATGCCTGACAGGTTCGAGTGCAGCGCGACCGGTGGTATCGCGATGAGCAGACCGGCGGTGAGCACTGCGACGGCGACGGAGAGTTCGGCGGCCAGCCACAACCCGATCGCGAGCCGGGGTGCGGATCGGGTCCACTGTCGGCCGGCCAGCAGCGGGCGGGCGGCGACCGCCACCGCGGCGGCCCAGCAGAGCAGAACGAGCCCGGTCATCGGTCGGTCCGCTCGTCGGAGGCGGAGGCGGTTCGTCCGGGTTCGGGCGGGTCGAGGTCACGCTGGTCGAGCAGGGCCCGCAGCGCGGCGGCCTCCTGGGGGGTCATCCGGGCGACGAAACGGGCGAGGGCCGCGTGCTGGTCGGCGGCCGACGAGAGCGCCTCGCTCATCAGTTGTCCGACGTGTTCCTCCCGGCTGTGTCGTGGGCGGTACCGATAGGCCCGCCCGTCGAGCTTCCGCTCGACCCAGCCCTTGCGGTGGAGGTTGTCCAGCACCGTCATCACGGTGGTGTACGCCAGGTCGCGACCGTCGAGCGTGTCCAGGGTCTCCCGCACGGTCAGCGGTGCGGCGGCATCCCACAGCACGTTCATCACCTCGGACTCCAGCGGCCCGAGCCGCTTGCCCGGGGTGGTCCGCCGCCTGCTCATACCTGCTCCCCGCCGGCCGAGACGGGAGGGGGCGTGGTCGGAACCGGGCAGGCGTTCTCACCCTGGAGTCGGCGACGCAGCGCCCAGCCGAGCAGTGCGATGGAGGCGGCCGCGAGCACCGGTTGGGCCGGGGCGAACCAGGTCATCGCTCCGCTCGCGCCGAGCGCGAGCAGCACGATCTTGTTGCAGACGGGACAACCGACCGCGAGGAGCGAGAGCAGGCCGCCGGCGGTACCCAACCGTGATTCGGCCCGGCCACCCGACCCGTCCGGCTCGCGACCGGTCGTGTCCGGATGGGCGACATAGGTGGCGAACAGCAGGCCGGACAGGACGGATGTGATCAGCAGCACCGGCCAGGCCCACCATGTGACCGGAACGCTGCGAGAGAACATCGGGGTGTCGATCAGATCGGTCGGTACGGCGATCACCAGCGCGGTCGCCGCCGCGCCCAGCAGCGCGGCCTTCCATCGTCTCGCCGGCCAGTCCCGCATCGCGACCTCCTCGCCTAAAACCTACTATTCGAAGCAGTACTATGCTACTTAGTAGCTATCCCGGTTCTGAAGGAGGAGCGCCATGCAGCCGAACCCGCACACCGATCACTCCGACGGGGCGGCCGCCCGGCTGCGTCGCGCCTGGTGGCTCGGCCCGTTCCTGGTCCTTCTCGTCGTCGCCGCGCTGGCGGCCGCCTCGGGCGGGGCACGCCCGGAGGAGGGGATGCGTCCCAACCCCCAGGCCGGGGCCACGGCCGGGTCCGACGGCGGCGACGAGACGCATCCGTACGCCTTCCTGGAACGCCGCGACGACCGGGATCCGACGGCGCGCGGCCCGATCGACGCGCCGGTCGTGATGATCGAGTACGCCGACTTCCAGTGCCCGTTCTGCGGCCGGTTCGCTCGGGACACCGAACCCCGCCTGATCGCGGACTACGTCGACCGCGGCCTGCTGCGCATCGAATGGCGGGATCTGCCGTACCTCGGGCCCGAGTCGCGCGCCGCCGCGGCGGCGGCCCGGGCCGCGGGCGCACAGGGCCGGTTCTGGGAGTTCCACGACGCGCTGTACGCACAGGATCGGCGGGTCAACAGCGGGGCGCTCGACGACGCCGCGCTGCGCCGCATCGCCGAGCGCATCGGGCTGGACCTGGCCCGCTTCGACGCCGACCGCGCCTCCGCCGCCGTACAGGAGCAGATCGCCCGGGACGAACGGGAGGCCGGCATGCTCGGGATCACCGGCACTCCCGCCTTCATCGTCGGTGGCACGCCGATCATCGGCGCCCAGCCGTACGAGGTGTTCCAGCAGGTCATCGACGAGGCGTTGGGCTCACGATGAGCGGCATCGGCTATCTCGCGGCGCTGCTCGGCGGACTGCTCGCCCTGCTCAGTCCCTGCAGCGCGATGCTCCTTCCGTCGTTCTTCGCCTACGCGTTCCAACATCCCGGCCGACTGGTCGCGCGTACCGCGGTGTTCTACCTCGGGCTGGCGAGCGTGCTGGTACCGCTCGGCGTCGGATCGTCCGCCGTCGCGGCCGTCTTCGTCCACCACCGCGACGTGCTCATCACGATCGCGGGCTGGACGATCATCGCGCTCGGGCTGCTCCAGTTGGCCGGCCGAGGCTTCGCGTTCGGTCCCGCGCAGCGCCGGCTCGGTCGGCGGGCGGGCGACACCCCGCTGTCCGTCTTCGCGCTCGGCGCGGTGTACGGACTGGCGGGCTTCTGCTCCGGTCCGATCCTCGGCGGGATTCTGACCGTCGCGGCCACCACCGCCCAGCCGGTGGCCGCAGGTGCGCTGCTCGCCGTGTACGCCCTCGGCATGGCCGCGCCGCTGCTGCTGCTCGCTCTGCTCTGGGACCGCTTTCGGCTCGGTGAGCGGCGGTGGCTGCGTGGAGGGGCGGTCCGGATCGGACGGCTGCGGCTGCACACCACGTCGCTGATCTCCGGGCTGCTGTTCGTGCTCCTCGGCGCGATGTTCCTCCGGTTCGACGGCACGGCCGGGCTCGCCGGGGTGCCCGGGCTGACCGATTTCGAGGCCGCGGCCCAGGAGTGGATCACCCGGACCGTGGGCCGTGTTCCCGATCTGCTGGTCCTCGTCGTCGTCGCCGCGGGGGCGGCGGCGCTCCTGCTGATCGGGTGGCGGCGGCGTGCGGCACACCGGGACGCCAGCCCCGCCCCGGACCGCCACGCCGTCCCGGCCGATCGGCCGGCGCGGCCTGACACCGCGGACACCGGAATGTGATCCACTCACCCCGGGCCGCCCCGCTACCGGGGTGCCGCAGCGGCGGAAGAGCAGGCCCGCCGGCCTCAGGCTTCGGCGATCCGCAGCAGATCACCCGGTGCGCAGGCGAGCACCACCACCGCCCGGCCACCGTTGACCGCTACCGCGACCCGACCGGCGGAATCGCCGTACACCACGAGCCTGCCGGCCGGCACGTCCCCGAACGTGCTGCCGTGCACCGCCGGCACGTCCCCGACCGTCAGCTCCCGGCCCAGCCCGGCCAGCGCGCTCGCGGGTGCGGCCAGCTGCACGTTGCCGAACCGGTCGACGGTCAGCACCTCCGCCTCCAGCCAGCCGTCCCCGGCCCGGACCACCGGGTCGGGGAGCCGGACCAGCTCCGCCGGGTCGAGCACCGGACCCGCATCGGCCAGCGGTGCACCGGCGGCGAGGCGTGCCGCGACCGGAGCGAAGATGTCCCGACCGTGGAAGGTGCGCGACACGGTGGCGGCGAACCAGTCCCGGGCGGCCAGCTCCACCGCGGTGTCCGCACCGCCGAGCGCTTCCGCCGCCGGAACCAGCAGCCCGTTGTCCGGCCCCACCAGAATCCCGCCCGGAGTGGCGACCGCGACGGCGCGTCGGGCGGTGCCCACCCCGGGATCCACCACGGCGACGTGTACCGCCGGCGGCAGGTACGGCACCGTCTGGGCGAGCACGGCGGCCCCGCCAAGCACATCGCCCGGATCCACCAGGTGGGTCACGTCGATCACTCGTACATCCGGGGCGATCCGGGCGATGACTCCGTGACAGGCGGCCACGAACCCGTCGGACAATCCGTAGTCAGTGGTGAGGCTGATCCAGCCGAAACCGGGCATGCAGGAACGTTAGCGCTCTTGGGCATCGGCCGTCGGACCACCGGCCGCCGGTTGATCGAGGCGCAGCTCCAGGATCAGATCAGCCATAGCCGGGCGGCGCCCAGGTCACGTGCGACCGCCGCGGCGGTGGTCAGCCGCGCAGCCGCAGCCCCCGCGGGGTGGCGCGGAACCCGGCGGCGGTCAGCGCGTCGTGCAGCGGGGAGGCGTGCACCGCCGCACCGTCCGCCCGCTCCACCGAGAGGGTCCCGAGCGCACCGGACTGCACCGCGTCGGCCAGCGCCTTGGCGCTCGACGCGAGGACGTCGGTGTCGTCGGTGAAGGACAGCAGGGTTCGTCCCCCGCGCTCCACGTAGAGGGTCAACTCCCCGTCAACTAGGACGACCACCGCCCCGGCCTTGCGACCGGGGCGGTGCCCGGTCGCCGCTCCGCCATCCCCCGCATCGACCACTCGCTCCGGCCACGGAAGCGCCGCGCCGTACGGGTTGGCCGGATCGGTGCTGGCCAGGACCATCGCGGTCCCGCCGGCCCGCCGGCCCGAGCCGACCGGCTCGGCCAGCGCACGAAGCCGATCGACCGCCCCCGGCACCGCGAACTGGGCGGCACCCAAGCCCTCTACGAAATACCCGCGGCGGACCGCGCCCCGCTCCTCCAACCCGGACAGCACCGGGTATACGGCGGCGAAGCCGCCCGGTGCGCCCTCGGCGGCCACCGCGCCCCGGGTGACCAGGCCGTGCCGGTCGAGCAGCACATCGGCGAGCGCAGCCGCCCGGCGGGTCGGGTCACCGTCGCGTTCAGGCAGCCGCGACCACCGTCCGGCGACCGTCGGCGGCCCGCTGCGGGCGGCGAGGGTCAACCGGCCGGGCCGGCGGTAGCGGGCGCGCGGCGGGGTCGGCTTGGTCCGGTGCGCTCCGGCACCGCCGAGCAGCGCGCGCAGTGGAGCCGGCGTGTCGTTGGTCAGCAGCCCGGCCCACACGAGATCCCACAGCGCGGCGGCGAGTGCCTCGTCATCCGTTGACCCGATCCGCTCGGCCAGCGCCCGGAAGAACAGCGCCTGACCGTCGTCGAGGGCGTCGAGGATCGTCTGGTGCAGCGGGGTCAGCGCCGTCTCACCGGGCGGTGGGAGCAGCAGCGGTGCGATGTCCGCGTACGCCAGCATCACCCACCCGTCACCGCCGGGCAGCGCGCCCGCGCCGGCCCAGCGCACCTCACCCGAGGCGCACAGCTCGTCCAGGTACGCCGGGGTGTAGTCGGCGACGCGGGCCGGGAGGATGAGCTGCTCCAGCGCGGACGCGGGCACCGCGACCCCCTGGAGTTGCTCGATCGCGGCGGCCACCGCGGCCACCCCGCGATTCCCGGCGCCGATCTGCTGCCATCCGGGCAGGAAGACGGCCAGCGTACGGGGCGGCACCGGCTCGATCTCCCGGCGCAGCGCGGCCAGCGATCGGCGCCGCAACAGGCGCAGCACCTCCACGTCGCACCATCCGGCGCCGCCGGTCGGGGCGAACTCGCCGGACACCACCCGCCCACGCACGGCCAGGCGACGCAGCGTGTGGTCGACGACGCTGACCCCGAGCCCGAAGCGGGCGGCGCAGTCGGCGGCGGAGAACGGGCCGCGGGTACGCGCGTAGCGGGCCACCAGGTCGGCGAGGGGGTCGGCGACCGGTTCCAGGTGTGCCTGCGGCACGCCGGGCGGGGGCACCACCCCGAGCGCGTCCCTCAGGCGTCCGGCGTCCTCGACCGCGATCCAGCGCGCCGCACCGGCGATCCGCACCCGCAGGATCCGCCGGGCGGCCTCGAGGGGGGTCAGCCAGGCGAGATCCACGCCGCGGGCGCGCAGTTCCTCATCGGACAGGTCGCCGAGCACGCGCAGCAGTTCGACGACGTCTTCACCGTCGCGCGGTCGGCGCTGCTCGGTCAGCCAGCGCAGCTGCCGCTCGGTCTCGGCGACCACCGTCGGGTCCAGCAGCTCCCGTAGCTCGACCCGGCCGAGCAGTTCACCGAGCAGGGTGGAGTCGAGCGCCAGCGCGGCGGCCCGCCGTTCCGCCGACGGGGCGTCCTCCTGGTATACGAAGGCGGACACGTAGCCGAAGAGCAGGGAGCGGGCGAACGGTGACGGTCGGACCGTCTCGACCTCGACCAGCCGCAGCGTGCGCCCGGCCAGGTCGCGCATCAGCCCGGTGAGCGCGGGCAGATCGAAGATGTCCTGCAGGCACTCCCGGGCCGCCTCCAACATGATCGGGAACTCCGGGTAGTCCTTGGCGACGTCGAGCAGCTGCGCGGCACGCTGCCGCTGCTGCCACAGCGGCTGACGGCGGCGCGGATCGCGTCGGGGCAGCAGCAGCGCCCGGGCCGCGCACTCGCGGAACCGTGCGGCGAACAGCGTCGACCCGCCCACCGCCTCCTCGACCAGGGCGGCGAGCTCATCCGGGTCGAAGGCGACCAGGTCCGCGCCCGGAGGTTCGTCGGTGGTGTCCGGCAGCCGGATGAGGATCCCGTCGTCGGCGGGTATGACCTGGGCGTCTAGGCCGTATCGCTCGCTCAGCCGGTGTCCTACCGCGAGCGCCCACGGCGCGTTCACCCGGGCACCGAACAGGGAGTGCACCGCCACCCGCCAGTCGCCCAGCTCGTCGCGGAACCGTTCGACCACTACCGTCCGGTCGTCGGGCACCGCCCGGGTCGCTTCCCGCTGCTCCCGCAGGTAGGCCAGCAGGTTCCGGCCCGCCCAGTCGTCCAGGCCGCCGGCCCGCAGCGTGGCCGTCGCCGCCGCCTCGTCCTGGCGCAGCAGGGTCCGCAGTCGAGCGCCGAGGGCTTTGCCGAGTTCGGCGGGGCGGCCGGGGGTGTCGCCCTTCCAGAACGGCATCCGGGCCACCTGGCCGGGGGCGGGGGAGACCAGCACCCGGTCGGGGGTGATGTCTTCGATGCGCCAGGACGAGGAGCCGAGGAGGAACACGTCGCCGACCCGCGACTCGTACACCATCTCCTCGTCGAGTTCGCCGACCCGGACCGGGCGGTCGGCGCCGGCGAGGAACACCCCGAACATGCCCCGGTCGGGAATCGTTCCGCCGCTGGTCACCGCGAGTCGTTGCGCGCCCGGCCGGGCGCTCAGCACATCGGTGGTGCGGTCCCAGACCAGCCGGGGCCGCAGTTCGGCGAACGCGGTCGACGGGTAGCGGCCGGACAACATGTCGAGCACGGCGCGTAGCGCCGAGTCGGGCAGTTCCGCGAACGGCGCCGCCCGGCGCACGACGGCGGCCAGGTCGGCGACCGACCACTGGTCGACCGCGACCATCGCCACGATCTGCTGGGCGAGCACGTCCAGCGGGTTGCGGGGGTAGCGCAGCTCCTCGATCGCGCCGGTGCGCATCCGTTCGCCGATCACCGCGCAGGCCAGCAGATCGCCGCGATGCTTGGGCAGCACGACGCCGCGGGAGACCGCGCCGACCTGGTGGCCCGCGCGGCCGACCCGCTGCAGGCCGGCGGCGACGCTCGGGGGTGCCTCGATCTGCACCACGAGGTCGACCGCGCCCATGTCGATGCCGAGTTCGAGACTGGAGGTGGCGACCACCGCGGGCAATCGGCCCGCTTTCAAGGCTTCCTCGATGTTCTTTCGCTCCTCCTTGGAGACGCTGCCGTGGTGCGCTCGGGCGAGCACGGGTGGCGCGCCCGCGACGGCCTCGGACTGGGCCATGATTTGCGCCGGCATCCGGTCCGGGACCGGCAGCGCCTCCCCCCGCTCGCCGGCGGCGAGTTCGTTGAGCCGGGCGCAGAGCCGTTCCGCCCCGCGCCGCGAGTTGGTGAAGACGATCGTGGAGCGGTGGGCGCGGATCAGGTCGAAGACCCGCTCCTCCACGGCCGGCCAGATCGTCGCGCCGCGGCGGCCGGTGAGCGGATTTCCGTGCCCGTCGTCGGCGGGCTGTTCGTCGAGCTGGGTCAGGTCCTCGACCGGCACCTGGACCTGGACGTCCAGCGTCTTGGCGATGCGGGGGGCGACCACGTCGACCGGCCGGGTGCCGCCGAGGAACCGGGCGATCTCCTCGACGGGTCGTACCGTGGCGGACAGTCCGATGCGCTGTGCCGGGCGGGGGAGCAGCTCGTCCAGCCGTTCCAGCGAGAGCGCCAGGTGGGCGCCTCGCTTGGTGGCCGCGATCGCGTGCACCTCGTCGACGATCACTGTCTCGACGCCGCGCAACGCCTCTCGGGACTGGGCGGTCAGCAGCAGGAACAGCGACTCGGGTGTGGTGATCAGGATGTCGGGCGGCGTGCGGGTGAAGGATCGGCGCTGCTCGGGCGGGGTGTCTCCGGTGCGCATGCCGACGGTGACGTCGGGTTCGGGAAGCCCGAGCCGGACGGCGGCCTGGCGGATGCCGGCCAGGGGGGCGCGCAGGTTGCGTTCGACGTCGACGGCCAGGGCTTTGAGCGGACTGACGTAGACGACCCGGCAGCGCCGCAGGGGATCCTCCGGACGGCCCCGGTGTGCGATCCGGTCGAGCGACCAGAGGAAGGCGGCCAGTGTCTTGCCGGAGCCGGTCGGGGCGACGACGAGCGCATGACGTCCCGCGCGGACCGACCGCCATGCCCCGGACTGGGCGTCGGTGGGGGCGGCGAAGGCGGCGGTGAACCATTCACGGGTCGCGGGGCCGAACTGGGCCAACACGTCAGTCACGTGCCCAATCGTGCCGCGCCGCTCCGACGAAACCCACGTCACAGCGCACCTTACCTCGTTTGATCACCAATCGTATTGGTGCGATTACTTGCTGTATTGCACTGAATCGGTTAGCTTCTTCCCGTCTGGGTCGGCCAGGGAGGTGTGCGCCGCGTGACCATCCGAGACGAGCAACCCGACATCCTCATCCGTCAGGTGGACCGGCATCTGGCCCGTCTCCGCCTGCGGCCGCAGGCCCGTGACCTGGGCTCCGCCGAACGTATCGCCGATTGCCTGCGTCGGCTCATCACGGAGACCGTTCGCGCCAGCGCCGCCGACCGGGCTCGCGTGCGCGCTGCCGTCCGTTACTTCGTCACCGGCGCGCGCCGCCCCGTCGCCGGCCCCGCCGGCCGCTTCCTGCTGGCCGAACAGCGGGTCGTCAACGACGTCGCCCGGCACCTGGGCCTTCTCGACCTGGTTGTGCCAGACGACGCCGCGCGCCCGGACGTCGACGTGGGCACGGCTGCGCGTTCACCGGCGACTTCGCGCGCAGCATCCGGATTGCCTCCGGCCTGGCCCGATATACTGACGAAATGATCGATTCCTCTGCCCCGGAGGGCAGTAGTAGTCGGCCGGGGCAGACCCGGCAACCCGTCTACCGGATGCGACGACCGGGAGCAGTGAGCCACCCGTGTTGATCGCGTACGGCCTCCTCCTGATCGTTGTATTGACCGCGGCGACGGGCTTCTTCGTCGCCCAGGAATTCGCTTACGTCGCCGTTGACCGAGGCAAGCTTCGGCAGCTGGCCGACGGCGGGGACCGCTCCGCCGCCCGCGCTCTCACCGTCACCGGACGGCTCTCGTTCATGCTCTCCGGCGCCCAACTCGGGATCACCGTCACCGCGCTGCTGGTCGGTTACGTCGCCGAGCCGTACCTCGGTCGCGGCCTGGCCGAACTCCTCGACGTCGCCGGCCTCCCCACATCGGTCAGCCTGCCGATCTCGGTGACCCTGGCCCTTGTGATCGCCACCACGGTGCAGATGGTGTTCGGCGAGCTGGCGCCCAAGAACCTGGCCATCGCCCGGCCGGAGACGGTGGCCCGGTCGCTCGGCCGGCCGACCGTGGTCTACCTGGCCGTGGCCAGGCCGCTGATCCGTGTCTTCGACACCGCCGCCAACCGGTTGCTGCGCGGTTTCGGCATCGAGCCGGTGGAGGAACTGCCGAGCGGCGCCACCGCCGAGGACCTGGAACAGATCATCGCCGAATCCCGCACCGAGGGGCACCTCGACGTACGGGTGTCCACACTGTTGGACCGCGGCCTCGACTTCCGCGAGCTCACCGCCGGCGACGCGATGGTTCCGCGGGTCGACGTGCACACCGTGCGGGCCGACGAGTCGGTGAGCCGACTGGTGGAGATGTTCGATACCGGACACTCCCGGTTCCCGGTGCTCGGCGGGGACGGTGTCGACGACGTCGTCGGGGTCGTCGGGGTGGCGGACGTGCTGCGCGTACCGGCGGCGAAGCGGGCGACCACTCCGATCTCAGAGATCAGCATGCCTCCGCTGCTGGTGCCGGAGACCCTGTCGCTGCCCCAGGTGCTCGACCGCCTGCGCGCCGAGCACCGACAACTCGCCTGCGTGGTCGACGAGTACGGCGGATTCGCCGGGGTGGTGACCCTGGAGGACATCGCCGAAGAACTCGTCGGGCCGATCCGCGACGAGGACGATCCACCGGAGCCGACCGCGGTCCGCCAGGACGACGGGTCGTGGGTCGTGCCGGCCCGCTGGCGCATCGACGAGATCGCCGATCGAACGGGCATCCTGCTGCCCGAGGCGCCGGAGTACGACACCCTCTCCGGCCTGGTCATGCGGGAGCTGGGCCGGGTGCCCGAAGTCGGTGATCGGCTGGAGGTGCGGCTGCCGTCGGACACCGACGCCCAGCAACCGGCCCGGATGATCGCGGTCGAGGTCCTCGCGGTCGACCGGCACGTAGCCGAGTCCATCCGCTTGGCGGTGCTGCCATGAGCACCGGCTGGGCCCTGCTCGTCTCGGCGGTGCTGCTCGCGCTCAACGCGTTCTTCGTCGCCGCCGAGTTCGCACTGCTCGCCAGCAAACGTTATCGGCTGGAGCAGGCGGCGGCGGCCGGCAGCCGGGCCGCCCGGGCGGCGCTGGCGGGCAGTCGGGAACTCACCCTCATGCTGGCCGGCGCCCAACTCGGCATCACCATCTGCACCCTCGGGCTCGGCGCGCTCGCCGAACCCGCGATCGAGCGGCTGGTCACCCCGCTGCTCGAGGAGATCGGGTTGCCTACCGGAGCCAGCCACGCCATCGCGCTGGTGTTCGCCCTGGCGCTGGTGACCCTGCTGCATCTGGTGGTCGGCGAGATGGCGCCGAAATCGTGGGCGATCACCGCGCCGGAGCGCTCGGCGGTGCTGCTCGCGCTGCCGTTCCGGGCCTTCGCCTGGGCGTTCCGGCCGGCCCTGCACGGACTCAACGAACTGGCCAACGTCACGCTGCGGCTGGTGCGGGTCCGCCCGCAGGAGCAGCTCGCGCAGGCGCACGGGCCCGAGGAGCTGCGGATCCTGCTGGAGCAGTCCCATCAGCACGGCCTGCTCTCCGCAGACCAGCACGAGATGCTCACCAGCATGCTCGAGCTGCAGGGCACGCGGGTGGCCCACGTGATGCAGCCGATCAGCCGGATCGTCGCGGTGCGCGCCGACGATCCGGTCCAGCGGGTCGAGGAGGTGTGCCGGGAGAGCGGCCGATCCCGACTGGCCGTGCTCGACGCCGGCGGCCAGGTGATCGGTGTGGTCCACGTGCGGGACGTGGTGCGAGCCACGACCGGCGGCAGTCCGCTGACCGCCGTGGAACTGATGTCCACCCCGTCGACGCTGTCGGCGACCGCACCGGTGATCGAGGCGGTCGCCGCGATGCAGGCCGAGCGGGTCCAGTTGGCGTTCGTGGTGGAGGCGCCCGGGCGGCCGCCGGTCGGCTTCGTCGCGTTGGAGGATCTGCTGGAGGAGGTCATCGGCGAGTTCGACGACGAGACCGATCCGGTGCCGCGGATGGCGGAAGCGCTGCGTCGGGCACGGCGCTGAGGAGGGGTAGGTGCGTGTCGGCGGCGTGTTCCGTGACGGCGATCCCGCTGTCACCGCCCTTCTGGACAACCCCAGCGTTCGCCCGGGCGGGCGGCTGCGCGGCCAGGTGGTGGGCGTCGCGGGCGGGGACGTGACCGTCGACCGGGGGGTGGCGAGCCTGGTCACCGAGGTGGATCGGGGCCATCCGATCGACTTCTACCGGGTCGCGGTGGCCGGGCCGTTCGCCGTGCCGGCCGGACCCGGCCGCGCGGTGCCGTTCGCTGTACCGGTGCCGTGGCAGGCCCCGATCACCCACCTACCCGGTCGGTTGCTGTCCGCGCAGCCGCTACCCGGGACGGGAGTTTCGGTGCGGACCGATTTCGTCGTCACCGACGCGGTCAGCACGAGCTACGCCCTGCCCGCGTACGTGTATCCGCTCCCCGTCCAGGAACGGATCCTGGACGCCTTCGCCGGCACCGGATTCGGTTTCCGGCACGTGGTGCTGCGCCGCGGCCGGATCCCCCGGGTCCGGCAGACGTTGCCGCTCTACCAGGAGTTCGGGCTCTGGCCCGCGGCGGAGTACGCCGGTCAGGTCACCGAACTGGAAGTGATCTTCCTGGCGGATCGCGCGGGCATGGACGTGATCATCGGCCTGGACCGCTGGACCGGCCTGGTCACCCGGGAACGGCCCAGCGTCGCGCGGTTCCGGGTGCGTCACGATGCCGCGGCGGGCACGGACTGGCCGCGTGTGGTCCGAGGCTGGGTCCACGCCGCCGTGCGATGGCACGTGACGCACCCGTGAGCGGCGTTAGACGCTCGCGGTGGCCAACTTGAGGCCGAAGCCGAGGAACAGCGCGCCCACCCCGGTGGTCAGCCCGGCGGCGAGGCGACGACGGGTCCGCAGCTGCGCCGCCAAGAACGTGCCGGTGAAGATCAGCATGCTCAGGTAGAGCGCGCTGGTGACCTGCACGATCGCACCGAGTACGAGGAACGAGACGACCGGATGCGGGTAGGCCGGGTCAACGAACTGGATGAAGAACGAGACGAAGAACAGGATCGCCTTCGGGTTCAGCAGGCTGATCAGAGCGGCGCGGCGGAACGGGTCGCGCAGCTGCGCCGGTTCGGCCGTGTCGATGAGCCGCGGTCGCGCCTCGTCGCGGCTGCGCCAGCGTCGCCACGCGCGGCGCAGCATGTTCAACCCCAGGTAGCCGAGGTAGGCGGCACCGGCGTACTTGATCACCAGGAACAGCGGCGGATAGGCCTTCAGCAGCGAGGCGACGCCCGCGGCGGAGAGCGCCATCAGCACCGCGTCGCCGAGGAAAACCCCACTGGCGGCCAGGTAACCGGCGCGTACCCCGCGCTGCGCCGCGGTGGAGAGGACGAACAGCGAGTTCGGCCCGGGTAGCAGGACGATTGCGACGGTACCCAGCAGGAAAGTCCACAGGTCGGTGATGCCCAGCACGGGCGCAATCCTCAGGCGGCCGGACGCGGCCGGCAAAGCATTTCCCTCAGTCTGGCCTGTGCGGTTGGCCACTCGTCGATGATCATCGAATACTGTACGGTGTCGCCCCACGATCCGTCCGCGCGTGTCCGGTGCATCCGCAGCACCCCTTCGCGGCGTGCCCCGAGCCGTTCGATCGCCCGCTGCGAGCGCTCGTTGCGGACATCGGTGTGCCAGACCACTCGGACCGCCCCGAGCTCCTCGAACGCCCGGGCCAACAGCAGCAGCTTGGCCTCCGTGTTCACCCCGGTGCGCCACCACGGCCGCCCGAGCACGGTGTGCCCGATCGCCACCGTCCGCCGCTTCTCGTCGATGTCGTAGTACGAGGTGGTGCCGACGACCTCGCCGCTGCGCGCGCAGCGCTGCGCCCAGGGGACCCGTTCGCCTCGACGGTGGGCGACCAAAGCGGCGTCGATGAGCGCCCGCATGTCGTCCTCGTCGCGGGGCTGCGGGCGGGTCAGGTGCTGCCACACCTGCGGGTCGGCGGTCGCCGTGAACAGCTGTGCCGCATGAGCGCGCCCGAGCGGTTCCAGGACGACGTGCGTGCCGTGCATGCCGGCGGGCGTGAGCCAGCTGGCCCGGCTGGGGGATGCCGGACTCCGTTTCGTCTGCTGGTGCATCGGACCTTCCGATCTATGTACTAGTACAATCCTATGATTGTGTCGGTACGTTATCAGATCGGCGGCCGGACAGCGGCCGAGATAGCCACCAGCATCGAGGCCGGGGTTCGTTCCGGCGACCTGCCCGCCGGATCCACGCTGCCTGCCGTACGCGCCCTCGCCAGCCGGCTCGCCGTCAGCCCGGCGACCGTGGCCCGGGCCTACCAGCTGCTGCGCCAGCGCGGCCTGGTGGAGACGGCCGGGCGGCACGGCACCCGGATACGCCACCGCCCACCCGTGCTCGCCGGGCGCTCGGCGCTGCGGCTGCCCGTACCGGCCGGCCTCCTCGACCTGGCGGCCGGCGAACCGGATCGGCGGCTGCTGCCGCCGCTCGGCCCCCTGCTCGCCGCGGTCGCCGCCGACCTCGGCCCGGCGGCCGGCTACACCTCGGCCGGCGTGCTGCCCGAGTTGGCCGACCTGGCCCGCGTGCGACTGGCCGCCGACCGCATCCCCGCCGATGCGCTCACCGTGACCGGCGGCGCCCTGGACGGCATCGAGCGGCTGCTCGCCGCGCAGCTGCGTCCAGGGGACCGGGTGGCGGTCGAGGACCCCGGCTGGGCCAACCTGCTCGACCTGATCGCCGCACTCGGCCTCGAACCGGTCGGTGTGCCCGTCGACGACGAGGGGCCGACACCGGACGGACTGGGCAGGGCGCTGGCGGCGGGCGCGCGGGCGGTGATCGTCACCACCCGCGCCCACAACCCCACCGGAGCCGCCGTCACCGCAGCCCGACGGCACCTGCTGCGCCGGGTTCTCGCCGACGGCCACGACATCCTCCTCATCGAGGACGATCACGCCGCCGAGCTGGCCACGGTGCCGCTGAACTCCCTGGCGGGCGCCACCTCGAACTGGGCGTTCGTCCGCTCGGTGAGCAAGCCCTACGGCCCGGACCTGCGGCTCGCGATCCTTGCCGGTGACGAGGCAACCGTCGCCCGCGTCGCCGGGCGGATGCGGCTCGGCGCCGGGTGGGTCTCCACCCTGCTGCAGCAGCTCGTCGTCCGGTTGTGGCAGGACCCCGCGGTCGCCGCCGTGGTCGACCACGCCCGTGAGGCCTACCAGCGTCGTCGGGAGGCGTTGCTCGCCGCGCTGTGCGAGCGGAGGATCCCGGCGTACGGCCGGTCCGGCATCAACGTGTGGGTGCCGGTACGCGACGAGACCCGAACCGTCGCGGCGCTGCGCGACGCCGGCTACGCGGTCTCACCCGGCTCGCTCTACCGGCTGGCCGCTCCACCCGGCATTCGGATCACCATCAGCACCCTCGACGGCGACACGGTGGAAGCCGTCGCCGACGCGGTCGCCGACGCGGTCGCCCCCGGCCCGCCCGTGACCTTCGGTGTCTGATCCGGCCGCAGACGATCCAGGGCCCTGCCGGGACGGGCTGCGTGATGTCGCACTCGTTGGGTAGAAAGGCGGACCATGACCCGGATCGAAACCGCACCTGGCGCACAGCAGTTCATCCCACCTGAGGCCGACGATCTGGACGCCCTGCGAGCGGCCGCCGCAGCCTGTCGAGGCTGCGACCTCTACCGGGACGCGACCCAGACCGTGTTCGGTCGCGGCGACCGGCACGCGCGGGTCGTCTTCGTCGGTGAGCAGCCCGGCGACATGGAGGATCGCAAGGGTCTGCCGTTCGTCGGCCCCGCCGGTCACCTGCTGCGCCGCGCCGTCGACGACGCGGGCATCGACCCGGCCGAGATCTATCTCACCAACGCCGTGAAGCACTTCCGCTACCAGCTGCGCGGCAAGCGGCGCATCCACCAGAGTCCGGACCAGGCGCACATCGTCGCCTGCCGTCCCTGGTTGGTCGCCGAGTTCGCCCAGCTGCACCCCGAGGTCGTGGTGGTGCTCGGCGCGACCGCCGCCAAGGCGCTGCTCGGCCCCTCGTTCCGGGTCACCCGCGATCGCGGGGTGCTGCTGCCCTGGCCCGAGTCGGCGCAACGGCCCGAGGACTTCACCAAGGTGCCGGCCGACAGCACCGGGCGAATCGGATCCGCACCGCGGGCACGGCTGCTGGCCACGATTCATCCGTCCGCGGTGCTGCGCGCCGACGATCGGGAGCGCGCCTATCAGGGCCTGGTCGCGGACCTGCGAGTGGCCGCGGCGGCGCTGGCGGGCTGACGGCGGCGCGAACCACACCACCCGCGGGTCCGTGCGCTGGACTCCGACCCGATCGGCAAGGATAGGGTGCCCCTGTCACCCCTTACCGAGGAGCGGCCATGGTCACGGAGTTGGCGGCGGCGACGTCACCGGAGCGGATCGACGTCGGTCGGATTCAACGTCGGACCCTGTGGCTGTTGTTCAGCACCCAGGTCATCGGCGGGCTCGGTGTCGCCATCGGCATCGTCGTCGGCGCCCTGCTGGCCGCCCGGATCGGCGGGGTGGGCGTGTCCGGTCTCGCCCAGAGCGCTGCGGTGGTCGGGGCGGCCATCCTCGCCGTACCGGTGACCCGGATCATGCAACGGCGCGGCCGACGGCTCGGTCTGGTCGTCGCCTACCTGGCCGGGGCACTCGGCGGCGGTCTGGTCGTCGTCGCCGCCGTCACCGACCGCGTGTCCCTGCTCCTGCTCGGCATGCTGCTGTTCGGCGGCGGCAGCGCCGCCGGCCTCCAGGCCCGCTACACCGCGGTCGACCTCGCCGAACCGGCCCATCGAGGCCGGCAGTTGTCCATCGTCGTCTGGGCGACCACGATCGGCGCCGTCGCCGCACCCAATCTCGCGCCGTACGCCGACCGCGTCGTTGACGGCCTCGGCCTGCCGCCGTTGACCGGACCGTTCCTGTTCAGCGCGGTCGCGTTCGCGCTCGCCGCCGCACTGCTGTTCGGTCTCCTCCGTCCCGATCCGCTGCTCACCGCCCGCCGGCTCGCCACGACCGTCGCCGAGCCTGCCCCGACGACCAAGACCGGTGGGATGCGCGGCGCGATGGCGATCGTCGTCCGCCGCTCGGCCGCCCGGCTCGGGGTCACCGCGGTCGCCGTCGGCCACTTGGTCATGGTCGGGGTCATGACCATGACCCCGGTGCACATCGGCGGGCCGCACGGTGGGCCCGATGTGCTGCGTCTGGTCGGGATCGTGATCAGCCTGCACATCGCCGGCATGTACGCGCTGTCGCCGGTGGTCGGGTGGCTGGCCGACCGGCTCGGCCGGCGGGCGGTCGTGTTGATCGGCGCGGCGCTCCTGGTCGCCGCCTGCGCGGTCGCCGGTACCGCCGGGCACCATCCGGTCCGACTGTCGGTGGGACTGGTGCTGCTCGGCCTCGGCTGGTCGTGCACCATGGTGTCCGGCTCGACACTATTGTCGGAATCGGTGCCGGCCGAGGTGCGACCCGCCGCACAGGGTTTGTCCGACCTGCTGATGGGCCTGGCCGGCGCATCGGCCGGCGCGTTCAGCGGGCTCATCGTCGGGTGGTTCGACTACCCGGTGCTCAACCTGCTCGCGGCGCTCGCCACGGTGCCGCTGATCGTGTTGGCGCTGTGGCCGGGGTCGAGGGAGGCGTGACGATGCGGTTGACGGAGTTCTGGGCACGGCTGGAGCAGGTATTCGGCTCGGTGTACGCGCACAGCGTCGCCTCCGACCAGGTGTTGTCCCAGCTCGACGGCCGGACGATCGAACAGGCGCTCACCGCGGGGGAGGCGCCGGCCGTGGTGTGGCGCGCCGTCTGCGCCGCTTACCCCGACCGGGTGCCGCCACAGTTGCGCTGACCTCGGGGCGTGTCGCATCGCCTCGTACACCTGTTCGGCTATTGTCCACATGACGGGTGCTCGTCCACAGGCCGCGGCCCGGGGCTGTTGTCTGTCGGACCCAGCGCCTAGCGTGTCCGCGTGACGCGAAGCTCGGCGAAGACGCCCACCAAGTCGGCGAATGTAGGAGTGGCACCAATGGCGGCAGGCCCCGATCGGGAGAAGGCCCTCAGCCTCGCTCTCGCGCAGATCGACAAGCAGTTCGGTAAGGGCTCGGTGATGCGACTGGGGGAGCGGCCGGCCATCCAGACCGCCGTCATCCCGACCGGCTCCATCGCGCTGGACGTGGCGCTGGGCGTGGGTGGTCTGCCGCGCGGCCGGGTC